>NZ_JAGGOW010000179.1 GCF_018614135.1 Streptomyces sp. ISL-66 | reverse complement strand
CTGGCCAAGATCAGAGGTAGAAGAAGCGGAGGGAGGAGTCCGCCCACTTCTTCAGCTCGTAACCGGTGCGCTCGCCGGGGAAGGACAGCAGGCCGAGCACCGCCCACGCGGTCGGCGGCAGCTCTTGCTTCTTCGGCTTCTGACTACTAGTCATATTCCTAATAGAAGTGAGACCGGGTACGGGACGCAACCCTGGAGGCACCGTGAAATTCTCCGTGATCTTCGAAGCTCAGCTCGCCGACCCGACCGTGGAACGGGAGCACCAGGTCATTCACGACTGCGTCGAGCAGGCGGTGCTCGCCGAGCGGATGGGCTTCGACCGGATCTGGGCCGTGGAGCACCACTCCCTGAAGTGGTACGCCCACATGAGTGCCCCGGAAATCTTTTTGACGTGGGTGGCGGCCCGGACCAGCACGATACGCATCGGGCACGGGGTCGTCTGCATGCCCTTCGCCTTCAACCATCCCGTCCGGGTCGCCGAGCGGGCCGCGATGCTCGACCTGCTCTCCGGCGGACGGCTCGACCTCGGCGCCGGGCGCGGCGGGACCGAGCAGGAGACCTCGCTGTGCGGGGTGGACCGGGAGCGCACCACGGCGGAGGTCGAGGAGGCGCTGCGGATCATCGGGAAGGCCTGGCAGGAAGAGGAGCTGGAGTACCACGGGGAGCTCATCGACATCGATCCGCACCCGATCCTGCCGAGGCCGAGCCAGACCCCGCACCCGCCGCTGTTCCTGGCGTGCAGCCGCGGCGAAACGCTGGTGCGGGCCGCCGAGCTGGGCGTCGGCGCGCTGGTGATGGGCTTCGCCGGGCCCGAGTCCATCGCGCGGATGCGCTCCGTCTACGACGCCGCCATCGCCGCCCGCGACGGCGGCCACTTCGTGTCCACCGCGGTCAACGACCACTTCTCGGTGCTCTGCCCGACCATCGTGCTCGACGATCCGCACGAGGCGCGCCGCATCGGGATCCGGGGGCAGCGGTTCTTCGCGCAGTCCATCGGCCACTGGTACGGCGGCGCGGGCATCCCGGACGAGGCGGTGGTCGCGGGCGCGGACGAGGCGGCGGGGATGCGCGAGGCGGCCGAGCAGGTGGTGGCCCGGCTGCACGAGCTGGACATCCCGGTGCGGCCCACGGCCACCGCCACCTTCAACGCCGACCACGCCTACGGGAGCGCGGACGAGGCGATCGCGTACGTCGAGCGGCTGAGGGACGCGGGGGCCGACGAGATCATGTGCCTGATCCAGATGGGGACCGTGCCGCAGGAGGCCTGCCTGGAGACCCTGCGCCAGTGGGGCGAGAAGGTCATCCCGCATTTCGCGAGCGAGGCGTAGGGGCGGCCGCCGTGACCGACGTGCCCGACCGGCTCGATCCCGCCGCCCGGCCCTACGCCGACGCGATGGCCGCCTTCTTCCCCGATCTCGGCGGAGCCGTCACCACGGCCGACGAGGCCCGCCGGATCCTCGCCGCCGCGCCGGGCTCCGCCGGGCCCGTGCCCGTGGTCGGCGCCGTGGAGGACCGTGACGTCCCCGGGCCGGACGGGGCGGCGCCGGTCCCCGTACGCGTCTACTACCCGGACCCCCTGCTCCGGCCGGGGCCCCGGCCGACCGTGGTGTTCTGCCACGGCGGCGGCTGGGTGCTGTGCGACCTCGACACCCACGACGCCACCGTCCGGGAGCTCTGCAGGATCTCCGGGGCCGTCTTCGTCTCCGTCGATTACCGCCGGGCCCCCGAGGCCCGCTTCCCCGCCGCCGTCCACGACGCCTGCGCAGTCCTGCGCTGGGCCGGCGCGCACATCGCGGAGCTGGGCGGGGACCCGGCCGCCCTGGTGGTGGCCGGGGACAGCGCGGGCGGCAACCTCGCCGCCGCCTCCCTGCTGATGGCCCGGGACCACCACGGATACGGCGGACCGGCCGTCGCCCTCCAGGTGCTGATCTATCCCTGCCTGGACGCCGCGCAGGACACGGAGTCCTACCGGAGCAACGCGGAGGGCTGCTTCCTGACCGCGACGCACATGCGCTGGTTCTGGGAGCAGTACCTGGGACCGGGCGGCGACGGCCGCGATCCGCTGGCCTCCCCGCTCGCCGCGGATCCGCGCGGGCTGCCGCCGGCGTACGTGCTGGTCGCCGGGTGCGATCCGCTGCGGGACGAGGGCGAGGCGTACCACCACCGGCTGATCGGATCCGGGGTTTCTTCGGTCCTCGACGAGTGTTCCGGGATGTTCCACGGGTTCCTCGCGCTGGCCGGCGTACTGCCCGAGGCCCGGCAGGCCTTGGAGCGACTGGGCGGAGTCATCGATTCCGTGGGTAAGAACGGGAAGACTTCCGGCGAAACTGGGGGTGACGCAGGATAATTTCCCGCATCTCCTCTTGAGCGGGAGGGCCTCGCATGTAACCCTGTCTTGACGTGAGGTTCTCCTGTGGAGGAAGTGACATGACGGAAACTCTTGTGCCGGGTATCGGCGGGGCCGTGATAACCGCCGGTGCGCGGGTGGTAGACCACCCTGCGTGGCCCGAGCTCAAGGCCGCCGTGGAGGAGATCCGGCCCTGGCAGTCGGCCGACGGCTCCATCGACTTCGAGGCCGAGGGGGCGCCGACCCGCGCCACCGCCGCGACCGCCGTCGAGCGCGTCGTCTCGGGCGTGGAGGCGCTGTCGCCGCTGCTGCCGCACGGCGGCGCGTACCACCGTGCCCTCGTCCAGGACCTGCGCAAGTGGGCCACCGACGGCTTCGGCGTGCCGGACTTCCTCGACTCCCTGCTGGCCTTCCACCCGGCGGCGGACCGCGCCGACGGCCTCCAGCACCTCGTCGTCTTCCCGATGTACACCCAGAACGGCAACCTGGACCGCAACTTCGAAGCCGTCGTGCTGAAGATGGTGTGGCCCGAGTGGCTCTCCGAGCTGGAGCGCACCCGGTACGACAACCCGCTCTTCCTCGGCATCACCTTCGAGGACTTCACCCCGGGCTACGACACCCACTCCGCGGTGCTCTTCCCGGAGACCATCGCGGTCCGCGAGGCCCCCGAGCGCTTCACCTGGGGCGGGATCTTCTGCGACCGCGAGGCCGCCCGCTACCGCAAGGTCACCGCGGCCGCCGTGGACATCCTCGGCATCGAGCTGCCCGAGGACATCGCCGCCATGGTCGAGGACCAGGGACGCTGCGAGAAGGCCTTCGTCCTGTGGGACATGGTCCACGACCGCACCCACAGCCACGGCGACCTGCCGTTCGACCCCTTCATGATCAAGCAGCGCCAGCCGTTCTGGATGTACGGCCTCGAAGAGCTGCGCTGCGACCTCACCGCCTTCAAGGAGGCCGTGAAGCTGGAGTCCGAGGGCAACGAGCACGGCCGTGACGTGCAGTACGCCGTCCTCTTCGACCGGATGTTCCGCTTCCCGGTGTCGGGCGACCGCAACCGCAACTACGACGGCCTCGGCGGCCAGCTCCTCTTCGCGTACCTCCACAAGCACGACGTCGTGCGCTGGACGGACAACAAGCTGAAGATCGACTGGATGCGCGCCCCGCAGGTCACCAACCAGCTGTGCGCCGAGATCGAGGACCTCTACCGGGCCGGCATCGACCGCCCGAAGCTCGTCCACTGGTTCAAGGCCTACGACCTGGTCGCCGAGTACCTCGCGCCCCACCCGGGATCCCGCTGGGCCAAGGGCCCCGACGCCCTCGACCTCACGCAGCCGCCGCGCAAGCTCGTGGACGACGTGCTTCCGGACGAGTTTCCGCTCAGCATGTTCTATGAGGCCCTCGCCAAGAAGCTCAAGGGCGTGATCGCCTCCACGAAGGGCATCACTGCAGGAAACGCGACGGACCGCGAGAGCGCGCGGGCAGCCGCGTGAGCACTCGCCCACAGGAGGCAGCACAGATGATCGGGTCCGGGAACGGCAACGGGAAGCTCAGCGGCGCGGTAGTGGCGGTGGCCGGGGCCGGCGGGCCCGCGGGCCGCGCCGCCCTCATCCGCCTCGCGGAGGCGGGCGCGGTGGTCGTCGCCTCCGACGCCGACCCCGCGCGCCTGGCGGAAGCCGTGGACGCGGCCCGCTACGCCCACGGGGGCGCCACCGTCACCGGTGACACCGTGGACCTCCTCGACCTGGCCGCCACCAAGGCCTGGGCCGAGCGCACGGAGAAGGACTTCGGCCGCCTCGACGGCGTCGTCCACCTCGTCGGGGGCTGGCGCGGCAGCGCCTCCTTCACCGAGACCGACCTCGCGGACTGGGACTTCCTGGAGAAGCTCCTCATCCGCACGGTCCAGCACACCTCGCTCGCCTTCCACGACGCACTGCTGCGCAGTGACCGCGGGCGCTACGTCCTGGTCAGCCAGTCCGGCGCGCACAAGCCGATCGCCACCAACGCCGCCTACAACGCGGGCAAGGCGGCCGCCGAGGCGTGGACGCTGGCGCTCGCCGACTCCTTCCGCAAGGCGGGGGGCGAAGACGGCCCGAACGCGGCGGCTGCGATCCTGGTCATCAAGGCACTGGTGCACGACGCGATGCGCGCCGAGCGCCCCACTGCGAAGTTCGCGGGCTTCACCGACGTCAAGGAGCTGGCCGAGGCCATCGCCGGCGTCTGGGAGCGGCCCGCCACCGAGGTGAACGGACAGCGTCTGTGGCTCACTCCGCAACCGTGAGGACGGGGACGGCGACCGGGGGGACCGACGCCCGTCGGCACCACGACCCGGCGGTACGAGGCTTCGCGAGCGACAACTACGCGGGCGTCCATCCGGAGATCCTGGAGGCGATCGCCCTGGCCAACGGCGGCCACCAGGTCGCCTACGGCGGGGACGAGTACACCGAGCACCTCCAGAAGGTCATCCGGAGCCATTTCGGCCCGTACTCCGAGGCCTTCCCGGTGTTCAACGGCACCGGCGCGAACGTCACCGCCCTCCAGGCGATGACCGACCGCTGGGGCGCCGTGGTGTGCGCCGAAACGGCGCACATCAACGTCGACGAGGGCGGCGCGCCCGAGCGGATGGCGGGTCTCAAACTGCTCACCGTCCCCACCCCGGACGGCAAGCTCACCCCCGAGCTCATCGACCGGCAGGCCTGGGGCTGGGAGGACGAGCACCGGGCGATGCCCCAGGTCGTCTCGATCACCCAGAACACCGAGCTGGGCACGGTCTACACGCCCGACGAGATCCGCGCGATCTGCGAGCACGCCCACGGCAAGGGCATGAAGGTCCACCTCGACGGCGCCCGGATAGCCAACGCCGCGGCCTCCCTCGACGTGCCGATGCGCACCTTCACGAACACGGTCGGCGTGGACGTCCTGTCCTACGGCGGCACCAAGAACGGCATGATGTTCGGCGAGGCCGTGGTGGTGCTCAACCCGGACGCGGTCCGGCAGATGAAGCACATCCGCAAGATGTCGATGCAGCTGGCGTCCAAGATGCGGTTCGTGTCGGTCCAGCTGGAAGCGTTGCTCGCGAAGGACCTGTGGCTGCGCAATGCCCGCCACGCCAACGCGATGGCGCAGCGGCTGGCCGCCGGCGTCCGCGAGGCGGACGGGGTGGAGATCCTCTATCCGGTGCAGGCGAACGCCGTGTTCGCGCGGCTGCCGCACGAGGTCTCGCGGCGGCTGCAGGAGCGGTACCGCTTCTACTTCTGGGACGAGATCGCCGGCGACGTGCGCTGGATGTGCGGCTTCGACACCCAGGAAGACGACGTGGACGGCTTCCTCCAGGCGCTCAAGGAAGAGCTCGCCCGATAAATTCGATAGGCATGCGGATCGACGCATAGATATGCTCCTGGATCATGCAATTGATCCAGGAGCAGCCCGACCTCGCCGCCTATCTGGCGGCCGACGACATCGTGGACCACGGGCACCCCGTGGTCCACGAGACCGCCGACGCCCTGTGGACCGCCACGGACGGGGACCCGTACGCCTACGCCAAGGTGGCCTTCGAGTTCGTCCGCGACACGATCCCGCACTCCGCCGACTCCGGGGATACGCGCGTCACCTGGCGCGCCTCCGACGTGCTGAGCACGCGCAACGGCATCTGTTTCGCCAAGTCCCACGCCCTGGTGGCCCTGTTGCGGGCCCAGGGCATACCGGCCGGCTTCTGCTACCAGCGGCTCGCCGATGACGACGGCTCCTCGCCCCTCGTACACGGCCTGATCGCGCTGCGACTGCCGGGCAGCGCGCACTGGTCCCGCCAGGACGCGCGCGGCAACAAGCCCGGAGTGGACGCCCAGTTCACCCTCGACCGGGAGCAACTGGCCTTCCCCGTACGCCCGGACATCGGCGAGGTCGACTACCCCGAGCTCTACGCCCGCCCCGCATGCGGCCGCGGTGAAGGCCCTGCGGGAGTCCGCGGACCGGCCGGAGCTCTGGCGGAGGCTCCCGACGGCCCTGTAGCCGCCGGGAGGGCGGTGCCGCTGTCGCCGGCGTCCTAGTGCTGTCGCGCAGTGCCGGGGCCCGCGTAGGCGGAGCCGAAGCAGTCGCGGATCGCCTTCTCGGTCTTGGGGCGTCCGGCGAAGTTCAGCCGGGAGATGCCCTCGCCGGGAGCGGCGTACGGGTCGTCGTCGAAGTTGAGCGACCACCAGTAGACGCCCTCCATGGTCCGGTCCACGACGACCTTGCAGACGGCCCGGTACCAGTTGGCCTGGACGTTCTCGTTGACGGCCCGCTTGTTGTAGAAGTCGCCGGGCGCCTGGTAGGCGCCGTCCATCGCGCCGATGCCCGCCTCGGCCAGTACGACCTCGGGCATCGGACCGGTGGACTTCTTGTCGAGCCACTTGTTCCAGCCGTCGACCAGGGTCGCTACCGAGGCGCTGTCGGGCACCTTGACGGGGAAGTACGCGTCGAGCCCGATGGAGGTCGCCGGTACCTTGACGGGGCCGCTGACGAAGTTGTCCCAGTTGGCGTCGTAGGTCAGTTCGCCCCTGTAGTCCTTCCTGAGGGCGGCGACCAGCCCGTTCCAGCCGGGATCGGACTCGAGGGAGTTCAGCTCGGCGCCGATGACGAAGCTCGCGACCTGGTGCAGCTCGGCGAGCGCGGCGTACGGCTGGAGGAGCTTGGTGTACGCGGCGAACCAGGCGGACCGGCCGGCGGGCTCGATGTTGCCGCGCCAGCCGTCCTTCGGCGGCTTGAGAGCCTTCTCGTCCAGCAGGGGCCGCATCGTCACGCGCAGGCCCGCGTCGTGGAAGACCCTCAGGACGATCGCCAGGTGCGCGGGCGTCGGCGTGTTCGGACCGGCGAAGACCTCGTTGGAGGCCTTCCCCTTCGTGTAGAAGGGGAAGGAGAGCGACACCGAGTTGCCGTGCAGCCCGATGATGTACTCCGCCTTCTGCCGGGCGCGGCGCCGCACCTCGGCGTCGGTGTTGCGCGCCGAGTCCTCCCAGTAGATCTGCACGCCCCACTCCGGCATGCCCGGCTTCCAGGGCTTCTCCACGTGGACGCCCCGGGGCGCGGCGCCAGTGGGCGGGGAGGGAGCGGCAGGGGCCCTGCCGCCGTCCTCGCCGGCGCTCGCCGTCAGCCGGGCGGACGCGTTCTCGTCCGCTCCGAGCGAGGGCAGCAGGGAACCGTCCTTCCAGTGGAGGAACTGGCTTCCCGCCGCGGAGGAGGCCACGACGGTGGACAGCACCACGACGGGCAGGACCGCGAGCATGGGGAGGCGGGATCGCTTCATCGGCAGGGCTTCAGGTTCTCTTCGGGGACTCGGGGACTCGGGGACGACGGGACCGGGCGGCGCGTGCCGGTCGCCCGCTCACGCGGGCTTGGCGATGACGACGAACTGGTTCTCCTCGCGGCGGGCGTACTTGAAGAAGCCGCGCAGGCCCCCGAGGCCTTCGAGCACCGAGAACACGGGGATGAGCGCCAGGACCACGATCGGCTCCCACCACTTGCGCCGGCCCGACCGGGAGACGAGCGCGTTCAGGCGCAGCCCCTCCCAGTAGGTCCAGATCACGTAGGCGAAGTTCAGCGACCACAGCAGGATGACGCCCTGCAGCACGGGGGAGGTGTTCATGTCGCCCAGCAGCCAGCAGACGGTGAGCACCACGCCGATGTGCTGCAGCGGGCCCAGGACCCAGGTGGCCACGCACACCGCGAGGAACCAGCGGTAGCGCAGTGGGATGGTCCGGTTCACGCAGAGCGCGACCAGGCCCCAGGCCCAGCGCTCGCGCTGCTTGACGAAGTCCTTCGCCGTGGCGGGGGAGGCGCCGTAGCAGCGGCCGTTGAACCAGTCGCTGCGGCCGGGGTAGCGCTGGCAGAACGTCAGCGCCAGCTGGGCGTCCTCGACGATCGCCTTGGGGCCGAAGTCCCAGCCGATGGTGGCCTCGACGGAGGCGCGCAGCACGAGCAGTTCGCCGTGCACGCCGGCGGCCGGGGTCCCGGTGCCGGTGAGCGCGCGGAAGCGGGCGATGTCGTCCGCCGGCCGGACCGCGTCGGCGAGCCAGGTGAACAGGCTCACGGCGTTCTCGCGCGGGTACGTGAGGATGCCCTGGGCCATGTGCTTGGCCTCGTCGGGGTGCGCCCGGCGCTGGCGGTTGATGAACTGGGCCAGAGAGGAGGCGGTGTCCGGCCCCACGCCCGTGTCGTCGTCCATGTGCAGGACCCACACGTGCTCCAGGGCTTCGCCCTCGGCGATCCGCAGCTCGTGGGAGTAGTGGTTCGCCCGCGCCTTGAAACGGGTGCCGTTCGGCGTCGCGTAGGCCTTGGGGACGGTGACGACACGGACCAGCGGGTGGCGGCCGAGCTCGGCGATCTTCTCGGCGGCCTCGCAGCCCTCCTCCGTGAGGACGTCCACCCGCATGTACGGGAAGAACGCCGGCAGGTGATCGACGTAGGACCGGACCGAGCGCTCGAGCGCGGGATAGGTGTCGTGGCGGCCGATCGTCGGGACGAGGGCGATGAGGAAATCGGCCTCGGCCGGGGCGGGCGGCACCATTTCGTGCGCCCGCCGCGCCCGGCGCCGGATGAGCAGGGCGCCCTGGATGCCGACGAGCGTGCCGATGACCGGCAGGGACCAGACCACGGTCAGGATCCAGCTGACGAGCGAATCGCTCGGCTGGTAGAACCGCATGCCGAAGACGGTGAGCAGGACGAACGGCACGAAGAAGGAGGCGATGCCGGGCTTCCACTCCAGGATCTTGCGCTCCTGCCTGGCCGAGTGCCGGGACGGGGCGGGCTGTCTCTGGGCACTCCGGGGCGACATGGCGAGGAAGCTTTCTGGGCTGGTGGTTATTCCTGAAGGCCGGAATCCGGTGGCGCCCGCAATTGGTTGGCCATGCGCGAACGGGCCTGGACGAAGATACTCCCCGCCGAGCGGAGAAGTCCACGCCGGAAGGCGTTCGTATGGTGATGCGGGCCACAAACAAGTGGAATATCTTGCTCTACTTGAGTTTCGGCGCCGAGGGGCTAAAGTCCCGATTCCATTCCGGTGGGCGGCCCAGTCGCCCCCAATCGACCGTTGACCCGAATTGTCGTGTTCCTCCGGTGATCACGCGGTCTGACGCTCCGTAGAAATCCTTCACGTCGGAGAGGGAATTGACCTCTTTCGGGGCCGACACGTTGTCCGCGGACAGTGCCTGGCCCCACACGGTCCACATCGTCCAGGGAGCGGCTTCCAGGACCTCGCGCCCCTGCGAGGAGCCGGGGACGCGGGAACTCTCGGCGAGGACGCGCGGCTTGTCGAAGCGGGCCAGTTGCCGGTACCAGTAGGCGCTGAAGGGCTCGCCGCCGTAGCCGGTGCCCGTGTAGTCGTCCACGCCCACCATGTCGACGTAACGGTCGCCGGGGTAGTACGCGAACGGCGCCGCGTTGTCCGGCCAGGGCACCGGAGACCATACGAAGATCAGATTGTGCAGACCCCGGGTATCCACCAGGTAGTGGTACATGATCTGCCACAGCGCGCGGTACGCGGCCGGGTCCTGGTCGGACCACCAGAATCCTCCGTCCCGCGCGAGGTTCATCTCGTGATAGGGGCGCAGGAGCACCGGGATCCCGCGCTGCTGGAAGAAGTCGAGGTGGTCCGCGAGGAATTTCAGGTCGTCGAGCAGCGCCCGGTATTCGGGAGTGTTGTTCTCGTGGTCGACGACCTTGGCGAACCAGTCCGGATCGGCTCCGCCCGGCGCCCCCTTGGCCTGCACGTACCGGAAGTCCTTGACCGGAGCGCCCGGATAGGGCTGGTGGAAAGACATTCCCACGATGCCGGACGGACCGTCGAGTTCCGGGAGCGCCAGCTCGGGGGAGGGGCAGCCGCCGGCCGTGCCGCCGGCC
>NZ_JAGGOW010000017.1 GCF_018614135.1 Streptomyces sp. ISL-66 | reverse complement strand
CTTACCAAATGAGATGACTTCTAAGCGCAGGCAGACGGCGTCGGCGAGCGGAGCTGCACCTTCGGTGCGGGCCAGGTGCTCCAACGCGACGGGCATGGAGGAAGATACAGAGGCAGGCACAGGCTCGCTCGGTGCTCATGGGACGTAGACACTCACATGCTCACCGGCACCGTGCCTGCCCTGCTTCCCCACCCGGAACGGGACATGACGCCACGTCACGGACGAGACAGGCGAACCAGACCGATCGCTTTCATGCAATGACCCTGGGGCTGCCGCACACGCACAAGCTGCCCCCCGCCTGGGCGAGGAGCAGCTAGAGGTACTGCGACAGCTCTTTCAGTGAGAGGCCCGGAACACCGGCTCCAAGAGGTCGGGATCGAACGCGCCACTTCGTGGCCGGCCCTTGGGGATCGGATGGATGATCACGGCTTGCAGGACGGTCGTCGCGGCCTTGCGCTTCTGTCGCATGTCGAACCCCGCCCACTTCTCCTCGCTGAATCCCGCGAGGAAGTTGCGTGCGGCCTGCTCGGCATAGAAGTCGTTGCGGTCCTCCTGCGACTCGGCGATCTGGCGGTCGTTGTCGTCCTTGAACTCCAGGTACTCGGCGAGATCGAACACGCCTGACTTGTAGTTCTCCTTGATTTCCGCCCGCTTGACCAGGAGCGCGGCTAGCGTCTCCTCGCCGTACCACTTCTTCTCGTCGGGCCGCATGGCGGCGAACTGGGCCTTGAGCACCTTCACGACAAGGGCCTCGACGGCCTTGTCCGTGTAGTCGGCCCGGCGGCTGACCTTGTTGCATCGCGGGTCACCGCACCGGTACCGGTCCTGCTTGTTCGATCCGCTCGGACCGTTGCCCTTCATCTTCGCCAGGCACATGTTCCCGCCGTCGTCCACGTACCCGCACCGCGCGATGTTGGTCAGGAAGAACCGGCGGGTGTCCTCGGCGATCTCCCGGAAGTTCTTCTTGCCCTCCCGCAGGACCTTGTCCCGGAAGCGGCTCGACGCGGTTTCGCCATCCGGGTTGAACCACACGGGGCACCGCTTGACGAGCAACAACCACTCCTCGGGCGTGCACACGGTCTCCCAGTTGCCGACGACGGGTTCACCGGTCTTGGGATCGGTTACCAGCTCGCCGTGGATCATCCGGTAGCCGCACAGGGCGGGATTCGTGAGCATGTACTGAACCGGTGTGGTCGCCCATCTGTTGCCCCGGAGGGTCAGATATCCGCTGTCGTCCAGGAATGTGACGGCGGTAGCCCAGTGCTTTCCGGTGAGTACCAGCTCGATGGCGCCCCGCAGAACCTTCGATTCCTTCGGGTCCAGCTTCTCGTTGACCTTGCGGCCCGTACGGGCGTCGGCTCCGAGCCATCCGAAGCGGCGCGGGCCTACGGGATTCCCTTCCAGGGCAAGGTCCCGGACGTTGCGCTTCACACGCCGCTTGACCCGGACCACCTCGCGCTCACCCATGGCTGAGGTGAGGAGTCCCCGAAGCATCTCGGCGTCGCTGTGGACGTCCAGGACGGTCTTCGTGTCGGCGATGGCGTACAGCCCGTGCTTGTCCACGGTGAGGGCCCTGTGCAACTTCAGGTAGTCCTCGGGGAGACGGACCACGCGCTCTTCCTCGACGACGAACAGGCCCTGGATCGGGTACCCCTCCTCAACGCGACGGGCCCGGAGGTCCCGAACCAGGCGGAGGAACGCCGGCCGCTCGATGTCAGGGTCGGCCGCGGTGATGTGGTTGTCGGTGTACCGGTAGACGATGGCGCACCCGTGCTGTGCGGCGAACTCGTCGTTGTTGCGGTGCTGCCGGGCGACACCTGCGGCGTCTCGCTTGTCATTGGTGATGCGGGCGTACGAGCAACTGGGCTTCCGGTCGTTCAGCCACTCCTCGAAGGTTCTGCCCTCGGCAAGAGCCTGATGTAGGTCGGGATGCATGAGCCACTTGGACGACGCTTTCACCGCTGCTAACCTCTCGCGACAAGGGCAAGTGTCTGAGCGATAGTAATGTGTCAGCTACATGGTCCCCTTCGTGGCGCCGGCGGGCTCCTGATCGCGCTCGCCTTCGCCATCGGCGGGTACGAGATCAACAACGCCCCCTCCGTCGCCGAGCACTTCGTCTGGACCGAGGCCGCCAGCTGGGCCGCGCTGCTCTTCCAGACCGGCGGTCTCGCCTTCGGCTTCCTCGTCCCCGTCCTGGCCGGTTACATCGCCTACGGCATGGCCGACCGCCCCGGTCTCGTACCCGGCTTCGTCGGCGGAGCCGTCGCCCTCACCATCAACGCCGGGTTCCTCGGCGGCCTGATCGCCGGTCTGATCGCGGGCGCCACCGTCCTCGCCGTGCAGAAGATCAGCATCCCCACGGCGCTGCGCGGCATCATGCCCGTCGTCGTACTGCCGCTCATCGGCTCGGCCGTCACGGCCTTCCTGATGTTCCTGGTGGTCGGCAAGCCCGTGGCCTCGCTCCAGCAGGCCCTCACCGACTGGCTCTCCGGCCTCTCGGGCGCCAACGCGATCATCCTCGGCGTCATCCTCGGGCTGATGATGTGCTTCGACCTCGGCGGCCCCCTCAACAAGGTCGCCTACGCCTTCGCCATCGGCGGCCTCGCCACTCCCAACGAGGGCAGCCTGAAGGTCATGGCCGCCGTGATGGCCGCCGGCATGGTGCCGCCGCTCGCGATGGCGCTGGCCACCACCGTCCGCGGCCGGCTCTTCTCCAAGAGCGAGCGGGACAACGGCAAGGCCGCCTGGTTCCTCGGCGCGTCCTTCATCAGCGAGGGGGCCATCCCCTTCGCCGCGGCCGACCCGCTGCGCGTGATCCCGGCGTCCATGGTGGGCGGCGCGGTCACCGGAGCCCTCTCGATGGCCTTCGAGTGCACCCTGCGGGCCCCGCACGGCGGCATCTTCGTCATCCCGCTGATCGGCAACCCGCTCCTCTACCTGATCGCCATCGCCGCCGGTACGGCCACCACCGCCGGCCTGGTCATCCTCCTCAAGGGCATGCGCAAGCAGGACGGCGCCGCGCGGTCCCCGCGAGCCCCCGAGGCCGGAGCCGATCCCGCGGAGGTCGCCGTCGCCGCCTAGGAGGTCACCGGACCTGCGCGCGGAGCGTCATCGCTCCGCGCGCGGCCGATTCGCTCTCGTACACCTCACACATGTGCCGCCCGTCCGGCGTCGCCGTGTGCTCGACCTCCCACAGGCTGAGCTCGCTCCCGTCCAGCAGGACGAACGCGTGCTCGTACAGGCTGAATCCGGCGTCCCGACCGTCCGTCAGGTAGTGCCGGGTGCCGAACGCCTGGGTGATCTGGTGCGCGTACGCCGTCCGCAGCAGCAGCGACACGCGCTCGCCCGGCCGGTCGGAGTTCTCCGCGCGGCGCAGTACCCGGCGGGCGTGGTCCGCGGACTCCTCCACCGCGTACTCGCGGTGCCGCTGGGCGGGGGTCGGAGGGGTGAACAGGGCGCTCAGTACGGCCAGGTCGCTCTCCGGTTCCTCCTCGGGCACCGCCCAGGTCAGTTCGCGCGCCACGTGCGAGGGGACCTCGTCGAACAGCCGGGCCACGGCCAGGCATATCTCGGCCCTGCTCGCGAAGACCTCGTACCGGATCGCCCGGTCGTCCTCGCGGCGGTGCGCCAGCTCCCACAGGGCCACCGAGTCGCCGTCGGCCAGCAGGTACGTGTGCCGCTGGACCTCCCGCCACGTCCCCGACCCGGGGCGCCCGCGGGTGGTGTGCAGCGAAGAACTGTGGGCGAGCGCCGTTGCGAGGCGCTCGACCAAGCGGTCCGGCAGGTCGTAGGAGTTGAGGGCGCGTCCAAGGAGTCGCTCGAGGTGCGCCTCGGTTGTCTCGTACGGATCGCTCAAGGTGGGTCTCCAGGCCGTCGCAGCTTGTGACTTCGGGGGAGCTCAACGTAGCCCCTGGGTCTGACATCACGTCCGGGGTTCGGTAAAACGTCCGGGATGCATCAGGGTTTCCCGCCACCCCTTCAGGTCAACCTCCGTACAGATGGGCATGGTTGGACCGGTTATCGGGTGGAAGGCGGGACTATGGGACGCATGGCAACGAATACCGTGGGCGTCCCCCGCCAGCAAGGACGGCCCCGCAACCGCGACGACGCGCAGCCGCCCGCCGTCCCCCGCTCGCTGGCCTGGCTGCTGGTGCTCACCGGGGCCGCCGGGGTGCTGGCCGCCTGGGTCATCACGCTCGACAAGTTCCTGCTGCTGGAGGACCCGGACTTCAAGCCCGCCTGCAGCCTCAACCCGGTGGTCTCCTGCGGCAGCGTCATGCGCAGCGACCAGGCGGCGGCCTTCGGCTTCCCGAACCCCCTGCTGGGGCTGGTCGCCTACGGGGCGGTCGTGTGCGTCGGCGCGGGCCTGCTGGCCGGCGCCCGCCACCGCGGCTGGTTCTGGCTGGGACTCGACGCGGGAATGCTCTTCGGCGTCGGATTCTGCTCCTGGCTCATGGTCCAGTCGCTCTACGAGATCAACGCGCTCTGCCTGTGGTGCTGCCTGACCTGGGTGGCCACCCTGCTGATGTTCTGGGCGGTCACCGCGCACGTCGTCCGTACGGGGATCCTGCCCACGCCCGCACCCCTGCGGAGCTTCTTCGCCGAGTTCGGCTGGGCTCCGCCCGCCCTGCACATCGGAGTGATCGGCATGCTGATCCTGACCCGGTGGTGGGAGTTCTGGACCGGCTGAGGGCGGCGTACGACACGCGAGGGCCCCGGCAGCTGGAAGCTGCCGGGGCCCTCGTCACATCGCTCTACGGGCGCCGGGCGCCCGGACCGCGGTCGGGAGCGGAGATCAGCTGCCGACGGCGCCGTTGCCCGACAGGACCGGGATGTTGTCCAGGATGTGCGAGAGCGGCTCGTCGCCCTTGGCCTGGGTGGAGTTCTCGGTGCACTGCTGGTTCTGCGGGTTCGACAGGATGTTGACGTCCTGGACACCGATGTTCGCGATGAGGGCGACGATCGACTGGGCGTTGACCTTGGCCGGCAGGCCGATGCAGGGCTTGTTCAGGGTGCCCTGCACGATGCCGAGCTGCGGGCTCAGGTCGCCGTGGGTCTTCTGGTTGCCGTAGATCTGCTGGGAACCGTTCCCGTTGACGGTGTTGACCCCGTTGTCGTTGCCGATGGCCATGGCCGGGGCCGCGACAGCAGCGCCCGCGCCGACGGCGGCGGCGGTGACCGCGGCAGCAGTCATGATCTTCTTGAGTATCTTGATCCTTTTGTCGCACGAGTGCCCGCTAGTGGAGCGCCCTGATCAACTGCCCGCCCGCAGGGTTGGTTCCGCTGCTTCACTCAAACGGCCTGCGGAGGGGCGGCTTTTCCCCCGGCCGGGCGGCCCGGCCCCGGACGCGTGCGCGAAGCCCGTACGCACCCCTGAGCCGGTTCGGGGCTCCTCGCTCCGGTTGCGGTCCGTAGAAGGTGTTCGCACGGTGGGTAAGGAGGCGGATCGCTCGGGTCCGCTTCCGCGCGACCATCGAAGGAAGATCCCATGCACCGCAGCAAGGCGTCCCGCATCCGCGTCCTCGTCCCGTCGGCCCTCGCGGTCGTGATACTCACCGGTGCGGTCGGCCCCGCGAGCGCCGCCGAAGGTGTCGGCGGCGGTGCCGCCGCGAACCGGGTGGCGGCGGCGCAGGAGCGGATCAACGAGAAGGTGGCGGCCGCCGGTCCCATCGACGACCTCCTCGCGTCGGTCAGCAAGATCCTGGCGGACCTGACCAAGAGCCTGGAGGCCCTGCTCCCGGGGATCAAGATCCCCGAGATCAAGCTGCCGACGCTCCCGAAGCTGCCGGAGATCCCGGGCATCCCCGCCCTTCCAATGCCGGCGATTCCCGAGATCCCCGAGATCCCCGAGATCCCGACCACCCTCCCCGTCTCCGATCCGGCCGGAGCGGTGCCGGCGGTACCTGGCGTACCGGCAGCACCGGCAGCACCGGCAGCACCGGCAGCACCTGCCGTACCTGCCGTACCTGCCGTACCCGGGACTCCGGCGGCCCCGGCGGTGCCCGTCACGCCGCCGGTGGACGTCCTGCTGCCCAGGACGCCGGCCCTCCTGGGCCTCGTCCCGTAGCGGTTCCGGAACCGGTCGCGGATCCGCACGCGATGACGATCATTGGGCCGAACAGGTCTGATCGCGTGCGGAACCGTGTCGTCTTGGACGCTGGACCGTTTCGCTCGATGTGAGCCCCGGAATCGGGGCAGAACATCGAAGAGAAGGTGCACTTCCCATGAACACTGCCAAGAAGGCCGCCCTGGTCCTGGCCACCGCTGGTCTCGCCGCGGCCGGTGCCGCCGGTTCCGCCGCCGCCGACGCGACGGCCGAGGGTGCGGCCGTGGGTTCCCCCGGTGTCCTCTCGGGCAACCTGCTCCAGGTTCCGGTCCACATCCCGATCAACGTCTGCGGCAACTCCGTGAACCTGGTCGGTGCGCTGAACCCCGCGTTCGGCAACGTCTGCGTCAACGACTGAGGTCAGATGCACCAAACCACTGTGGGCGCCCCCGGCCTGGCCGGGGGCGCCCACAGTGGT
>NZ_JAGGOW010000178.1 GCF_018614135.1 Streptomyces sp. ISL-66 | reverse complement strand
CCCGGACGATGCCGGCCCCGGCGGCGACCACCCGTACCGCCTGGACTCGCGCCCGCTGACGGAGCTGGCGCGGGAGTTCCAGGCCTCCCCGATCGTGGCCGCGGCCCGCCGCCAGGCCGCCGGGACCTGAGCACGGGGCCCGTGCGGGCCCACGGGCCGTACGGAGCCGCACGGCGCTGGACGGGGCTGTACGGGCTGACGGGGGCCGCGGGGGCTGCACAGGGGCCCGCGCAGCCCCGTACAGGGCTGGCGCGGGCTGCACCGGGGCTGTACGGGGCCGTTCCCGGCCCCGGGGCGTTCGCGGCCCCCGGGGCGTTCGCCTAACGGAGCAGGTGCGCCGGGGTCAGAGGTCCGCGAGCGCCAGACCGGCCTGCGCGGCGGCGGCCTGAACGGTCTGCTCCAGCAGCACCGCGATGGTCATCGGGCCGACGCCGCCGGGCACGGGGGTGATCAGGGAGGCGACGGCGGCAGCCGACTCGAAGTGGACGTCGCCGACGTTGCCCTCGTTGTAGCCGGCATCCAGGACGACCGCGCCCGGCTTGATGTCCTCGCCCCGGATGAACTCGGCCTTGCCGACGGCGGCGACCAGCACGTCCGCCTGGCGCACGACGGACGGCAGGTCCACGGTGCGGGAGTGGCAGTAGGTGACGGTGGCGTTCTGCTCCAGCAGGAGCATCCCGGCCGGCTTGCCCAGGATGGCGCTGCGGCCGACGACCACGGCGTGCTTGCCGGTCAGGTCCACGTCGTAGGCGGCGAGGAGGCGCATGATGCCGCCGGGGGTGCAGGAGACGAAGCCCGGCAGGCCGAAGCCCATGGCGGCGAAGGAGTGCATGGTGACCCCGTCGACGTCCTTGCCGGGGGCGATCGCCTCGAAGGCGGCGCGCTCGTCGATGTGGTGCGGAACGGGGTGCTGGAGCAGGATGCCGCTGATCTCCGGGTCCTCGGAGAGCGCGGTCAGCGTGGCGACGAGCTCCTCGGTGGTCGTCCCGGCCGGCAGCTCCACGTGGCGGGAGGTGATCCCGGCCTTGGCGCAACGGTTCTGCTTCATGCGCACGTAGGTGACGGAGGCGGGGTCCTCGCCGACGAGCACGGTCGCGAGACAGGGCGCGGTGCCGGTGCGCTCGGTGATCTTCGCCGCGTAGGCGGCGGTCTGCTCCGAGATGCGGCGGGCGAGGGCGGTGCCGTCCATCAGCTCGGCGGTCCGGGCCGGCTGTACGGGCTGGGCAGTCGTCATGGGGTCTCCTGAGCGTCGCTGCGGGATCGCGGTTCGCCCAGGCGCGCGGCAGTCGACGTACGGGAGCACGCCGGGCCGCTCCCCGGTGGTGATCCACCCGAACGCCAGTCACGGCCCGCCGCCCAGTGTAGGCGAACCCCCGGAGGTCCCGGCCGGGCCCCCGTGGGCCCCCGCGCCCGGCAGTCCGGTGGATGCGGGACGCCCGGCCTGGGACGATCGAGAGATGACACTCACATGTGCCACGCGGGGCTGGAGGTGGTCGATCTGCGCTCGGAGCGGCTCCGGACGGAGTTCCACGACATCGGAGCCGTGATCTACTTTCCACGGAAGGTGATCTGGATGGTGCCCGGCTTCGCGGTCGGGCAGTACCGGGACCGGTTGCGCGAGCTGCACGAACAGATCGAACGCGAAGGTCCGTTCATCGCGCACACCGCCCGGTTCCTCATCGAGGCCCGCAAAACGGGCTGACAAAAAGGGCGGACGCAGCCACCGCCGATCGGTTGCCCGGTCACAGCGTGGCGCAGGTCACTCAATTCAGCGCGTAACGAATGTACTCGGGCGTGCGATGAACCGACAGGTGTCCTCGTGCGGCTCGGAATACAAACCCCCCTCGGGTCTGTTTCCCGAGTTCGCGCGATGATGTCCCGCCACCCCTTTATCTGTTCGCAACGAGAGGCTCCTTGTGTCGCTCAGCCCGTCCCGTACGTTCCCCACGGAGATCGCCGAATCCGAGGCCCTGGTCGCGCTTGTCGAGCGCGGCCGCGAGCAGGGTCACATCAACGGTGATGACGTGCGCCAGGCCTTCGAGGCCGGCCGCATCCCGGTGGACCAGTGGAAGCGGGTCCTGCGCAGCCTGAACCAGGTCCTGGACGAGGAGGGCGTCGCGCTGCACGTCAGCGCCGCGCCCGCCACGAAGGTCGCAGCCAAGAAGCCGCGCAAGGCGGCCGCTGCCCCGGCTCGCACCGTCACCAAGAAGGCCGCAGCCGCCCCCCGCCTCATCGGCGCGCGCAAGACGGCGGCCACGGCCACCGCCGCGGCGATATCCGACCCGTCGGCCTCCGGGACCGAGGAGGAGGTGGCGGCCGAGGCCGCCGCCGCGCCGAAGAAGCGGGCGGTCAAGAAGACCGCCGTGAAGAAGACGGCCGTGAAGAAGACGGCCGCCACGAAGAAGACCGCCAAGGACGGCGACGAGGGCGAGACCCCCGTTGCCGTGGGCGAGGACTGGGCCGCCGAGGACCTGGACGAGGACGCCGAGAAGGAGGCGCCCAAGACCGGCGGCAGCGCGGGCTTCGTCCTGTCCGACGACGACGAGGACGACGCCCCGGCTCAGACGGTCATGGTCGCCGGCGCCACCGCCGACCCCGTCAAGGACTACCTGAAGCTGATCGGCAAGGTGCCGCTGCTCAACGCCGAGCAGGAGGTCGAGCTCGCCAAGCGCATCGAGGCGGGTCTCTTCTCCGAGTACAAGCTCGAAGAGGAGGAGGACCACAAGCCCGCGTTCAAGCGCGAGCTGGAGATCCTCGTCGAGGACGGCCGCCGCGCGAAGAACCACCTGCTGGAGGCCAACCTCCGCCTCGTGGTCTCCCTCGCCAAGCGCTACACCGGTCGCGGCATGCTCTTCCTGGACCTGATCCAGGAGGGCAACGTCGGTCTGATCCGCGCCGTGGAGAAGTTCGACTACACCAAGGGCTTCAAGTTCTCCACGTACGCGACCTGGTGGATCCGTCAGGCGATCACGCGTGCCATGGCCGACCAGTCGCGCACCATCCGCATCCCCGTCCACATGGTCGAGATCATCAACAAGCTGGCCCGCGTCCAGCGCCAGATGCTCCAGGACCTCGGACGGGAGCCCACTCCGGAGGAGCTGGGCAAGGAACTCGACATGACCCCCGAGAAGGTCATCGAGGTCCAGAAGTACGGCCGCGAGCCGATCTCCCTGCACACCCCGCTGGGTGAGGAGGGCGACAGCGAGTTCGGTGACCTCATCGAGGACTCCGAAGCGGTCGTGCCGGCCGACGCGGTCTCCTTCACCTTCCTCCAGGAGCAGCTCCAGTCGATCCTGGGCACCCTCTCGGAGCGCGAGGCGGGCGTGGTCTCCATGCGCTACGGCCTCAACGACGGCCAGCCGAAGACCCTCGACGAGATCGGCCGCGTGTACGGGGTCACCCGTGAGCGCATCCGCCAGATCGAGTCGAAGACCATGTCGAAGCTCCGTCACCCGTCGCGTTCGCAGGTGCTGCGCGACTACCTCGACTAAGAGGCCCGGGCCCCCTCAGGCCAGTCGGAAGACGGGCCCCCTGGGGGTGAACGGCAGGGAGGCACCCTGCGGGATCAGGAAGGCGTGCTCGCGCCGGATCCGCAGGGTGTCGGTCCATCCGTCCGTGATCACCAGCACCGGGGCCCCGGGAGGGAAGTCCTCCGCGCGCTGCAACAGGTCGATTCCCGGTTGCAGCACGGTCCCGCCCCGCCCGCGCACCCTCACCCGGCCCGCGATCTCGGTCGGGGGCAGATAGCCCGCGTCGTACGGCGCCGCGTCGCAGAACACGACGCGTGCCGCCGGTACGTCGCGGGCTTGCGCGTACGAGGCGATGGCGCCGAGCGCCTTGCCGAGCAGGGCGGTGTCCATCGACCCCGAGGTGTCGAGGACCACACCGAAGGTGCACCGGGCGGTCTCCTCGGGCGGGAAGTACCGGCCCGCGCGCGGGATGTCCGGTGTGGAGGCCTGGCGGCGGGCCGGGCGCGCGAAGCTGCGTACCGCCTGGGGCCGCGGCACGTACTCGTCGAACCAGCGGGCCAGGCGCGCGTCCCACGGCACCGGGGGGTGGGCCAGCGCCCTGATCTCCTGGACCAGTCCGGCGGGCAGCAGCCCGCGCTTCCCGTGCTCGTGCAGGTCGAAGCCCTGGACCAGGCCGCGCCGGTAGAACTCGTCCAGGTCGGTGTACGGTCCGCTCCCCGGGTGGGCCAGCGGCTCGCCCAGGATGTCCCCGCGGCCCTTGCCGCGCAGGGTGGCGAGCCGGCGCATCCGGCGCAGGTCGGCGGTGATCCGGTCGTAGACCTCCTCCACCGAGAGGTCCTTCAGCTCCGGGTCGTACAGCAGTCCCTCGGGCATCTCGCCGACACCCATCTCGACGAGCCAGCCGTTGACGACGTAGTCGGCGGCCACGTTGTGCAGGTACGGGTCGCGGGCGCCGCGGCGCTCGCCGTGGCGCAGGGCGGCGTGCAGCATCTCGTGGGCCAGGATGAACCGCCACTCCCCGTCGGTGAAGGAGCGCAGCGGATTCACGTAGATCTCGCCCGCGCTCGCGCTGACGGCGGCGATGTCGATGCCCTGGGCGCGGGCGAGCTCCGCGTCGGCGACCAGCCGCAGGCCCGCGGCGAGGCCGCCCAGCAGCGGATAGGAGGAGACGAACCAGTTCAGGGCGCGTTCCCAGGGCTGCGGGCGGTGTCCCTCGCGGCCGGCGGCCAGGTCCATGGTGGCGGACACGGACCGGGTGAGGGCGTGGGCGAAGCCGGTCTGCCAGTCCGGGACCGCGTTCCAGTCGTGCCAGGGCTCCAGGATCTGATCGGGGGCGCCGGGGGCGCTCGTACCGCAGTCCTCGTAGCGGGGCGGGACGCCGCCCTGGCGCCAGGCGCCGGCGAGCTGCTCCTCGTCACCACCCGGGTACGCGTCGGGCAGCCTGTCGGGGGCCCGGCCGACGGGGAAGTTCAGGAGGAAGCGGTTGACGACCACGCAGCGGGCGGCGAGGTCGGCGCGGTCGGGCTGGGGCCGGTCGTCCTCCTTGGCGGCGGGGACGTGCCCGAAGCCGAGGTGGAGGAGGCAGTGCGCCAGGGTCCAGGCCCATTCGGCGGGCTCGGCGCGGCGGGTGGGGTGGGAGTGGATCACGCCGTTGGAGGTGACCACGGCGAACCCGGCGGCGTTGCAGTGCGCGCACCGGAGGCTGCGGCAGTGGGTGGCGGAGACGGCGTTCAGGGCCGGGTTCTGCCGGACGGCGGCCCGTCCGGCCTCGTAGGCGAGGGTGGCCGGATCGGGCTTGGCCTGCTTGGCCTGCTTGGCCGGCTGCTTTGACGTGCGGGTCACCGGCGGGCCTCCACCAGGCGGGGCATGTCGCGGGCGGCCTCGATGAGGAACCAGGCGGGCAGGACCGGCAGGCCGTCCGCGTCGTCGGCGATGACGGTCTGGGCCACCTCGACGGAGATCTCGGCGAGCTGTACGAGCAGGGACTTGGCGCGGTAGGCGGTCTGCCGGACGGCGGGCGAGACGTGCTCCTTGCGGGCGGGGAGTTCCTTGACGAGACGGCCGCGGAAGGCCTCGGCGAGGTAGTAGAGCAGGTCACGGTCCTCCAGGCGGGCCGGCCAGGACGCTTCGCCCTTGATGACCGCCTCGATCCCGAAGGTGTGGCGGACGATCTTGGCGTAGCCGCGGAAGGAGACGGCGTGCGCGGGGGTGAGCGTGCCGTGCGCGAGCACGCCCAGGGTCTGCTCGTCCAGGCCCGGCCCGAAGGAGTGCAGGGCGTCGGAGAGCATGTGCCAGGAGCGGGGCGTGGAGAAGGGCTCCTCGCTCTTGGGCGGCTGCGACCAGAGGTGGTCGGGGCGGTCGGCGAGGTAGTCGGTGACCCAGGGGTGGATGCCGTTCTCGCCGGCCCAGATCAGCCAGTCCCCCGCGGAAGCCCGCAGGTGGACGTGGGTGAGCCGGTTGACGAGCGCCGACGCGATGGGCCGGGCCAGCGCGTTGTCGGTGGCCCGGTTGCCCGCGCCGATGACGATGGAACCGGCGGGCAGCTCGTAGGAGCCGATCCGCCGGTCGAGGATCAGCGAGTAGAAGGCCTTCTGCACGTCCGGGCTCGCGGCGTTGAGCTCGTCGAGGAACAGGCAGTACGGCTCCTCGCGGGCGATGGCCTCGGGCGGGCAGAAAACGGAACGCCCGTCGCGGATCTGCGGTACGCCGATCAGGTCCTCGGGCGCGAGCTGCGTACCGAGCAGGCTGACGCACTCCAGGCCCAGCGAGTCCGCGAACCTCCGCACGAGCGAGGACTTACCGATCCCGGGAGCACCCCACAGGAAGACGGGCCGGACGGTGGCGAGCCCGAGGAGCAGTTCGGGGAGCTGGGCGGGGGTGACGGTGACGGCGGCCTGCACGGGTGTGGTCGTCCTCCGGGGAGCGGGTACGTGGCGCGCCCAGTGTGGACGCGCCGTGTGTCCCGGAGCATCCGGTTTTTCCGCCGGCCGACACCATCCGGCCGCCGCCCCCCGCCCTTCGCTGGGGCTCGGGCTCAGGCCCCGGTGTGCTCCAGGAGGTGCTTCAGCTTCTCCTCGCCGCGGGGCATCTCCTTGCGGACCATGGGCTTGACCACGAGGGGGACCAGCGCCCGGCCCATGCCGTGGCCCTCGAAGTCGACGGCCAGGGTGACGCGCGAGCGGGTTCCGCCGTCGAGGGGTTCGATGGTTCCCCGGACGTCCGGGCGTACCGGTCCGTCGATGCCGTGGATGTGCCAGCTCCTCGGCGGGTCGAGTTCCATGAACTCCATGGTCGTGGGGACCTTCCGCCTGCCGATCTGCCGGGTGACCATGACCCGGGAACCGACGTGCACGGGAAGATCGCCCATCGGGACCGCGGACAGGGCGCTGTCCTGCCACTCCGGCAGGTGCGTGGGGTCCGTCACGTACGAGTAGACGTCCTCGGGGCGGCGGTCGATGTCGATGGTGTTCCTGATCACGGACATGGCGACCCCTTACAGCCCCCCTGACTTAGAGCCCCTGACTGGCCGGCCTCTCCTTCCAAGCTACCGCGCGCTCCGAAGGGCCGGAAGCAGTCCGAGGGGTACCGGGACCGGGGGCACAGCCGCCTACCGCACCGGGGGTGGCTCCGCGCGCCCGACCGCCGGAACCGCCGGAGGCGCCGGTGCCTCCACCGGCACCTGGGGACCGTCGTCCACCTCGCGCAGCCAGTCCCGCAGGACCTCGTGGACGGCCTCCGCGCCGACCAGCTCCGGCCCGGATTCCGGATTCGGCTCCGACAGCTCCACCGGCCACATCAAGAACGGGTGCCCCTGCTCACCGCCCAGGCCGCCGTGCGAGCGGATCTGCTCCTCGAAGGCGTGCACCGCGCCTGTTTCCGGGTCGTACGCGGAGTTCACCATCACGTCGGCCACGTGCGGAAAGGCGTCGGTGCGCCGGACCGCCCGCGCCGCGCCCGGCCCGAAGCGCGCCAGCAGTTCCTCCGCCGCCCCCGGCACGTCCAGCCGCGCCTCGGCCCCGTCCGGGCCCAGCACCACCCCGTCCACCAGCACGAACCCGATCCCCGGATGGGCCGCCAGGGTCGCCAGCAGCGCCGGGTGCGCGCGCTCGATCCACTCCCTCGACGCCCGGCCGGGCAGGTCGGGGAAGGAGATCAGCCCGAGGTTGCCGGATGCCAGCACCACCGGGTCCGGGCCCCGCTCGGGGCGCACCTCCTCGTCCTCCTCCTCGACCGGCCGGTGCAGGGCGGCCCGTACGGCGGCCCGCGCCTCGGCCCCGCTGTGGGTACGCCCGGCCCGGCGGGACACCGGCAGCCCGCAGCTCGCGCGGACCAGGTCCTTCAGCGTGAGCCCGTACCGGGCCAGGAAGGTCTCCCCGGGGCTCTGGCCGTGGTCCGAGAGCAGCACGATGCGGTATTCGCGGGGCGCGTGCTCGGCGACCCGCGCGAGGAGGGCGAGACTGCGGTCGATGCGGGCGAGCACCTGCTCGGTGTCCCGGGTCCGCGGGCCCGAGTGGTGGGCGACCTCGTCGTAGGCGACGAGGTCGGCGTAGACGGCGGCGCGCCCGGCCAGCATGTCGCCGATCACGGCCGCGACGACCACGTCCCGTTCCACCACCGTGGCGAAGGCCCGGATCAGCGGGTACAGCCCGCCGCGCGCGACGCGCGGCCGGTCGCCGCGCACGCGGCCGCGTACCGACTGCACGATCTCCCGGCCGACTTCGGCGGTGAAGGACAGGGCGGTGCGGACGGCGTTGGCCGGGTCGGAGAAGTACGCGAAGTAGCCCGCGCGGGAGCGGTTGCCGGGGCCCCGGCGGGCGGAGACCGAAAGGACCAGGGCCAGTTGTCCGGCGCCGCCGCTGAAGAGGTTGCCGCGGCTGGCGCCGTCGCGGACCAGCAGGCCGCCGCTCCCGGTGCGTTCGACGGCGCGCCGCTGGAGTTCGGCGGCGCTGGTCGGCCGGTTGCAGACCACCACCTCGCCGGTGTCCTTCTCGTACCAGCGGAAGGCCGGGACGTCGAAGTTGGAGCCGTGCAGGATGCCGAGCTGGCTGGCGCCGGTCTGGCTGGACCAGTCGGTCCGCCAGGACCTGATGCGGTGGGTGCGGTCGAGCCAGTCGGCCACGGTGGGCATGAGCCCGCTGCCCGCCGCGTGCCGCAGCACCTCGTACCCGACCCCGTCGAGCTGGAGGAAGACCAGGCCGGGCGCGCCTTCGCCGGCGCCGGGCGCGCCGCCCCGCCGCTGGCGCCGGCGGCGCCGGTCGGCGAGCCGGTACAGGCGGCGCCGGTAGGCCTCGTCGTCCCGCACGGCGAGCGCGGTGGAAGTGGCCGAGGCCACGGCGGACATGACGGCAGCGACGACCACGGCCGTCTCGGGCGCGGCTTCGCCGCGCCCGGCCGGGATCAGGCTGAGGGCTATGAGCAGCAGGGAGCCGTTGAGGAAGAAGACCAGGAGGCCGAGCACGAGGGCCGGTACGAGCAGCAGGGCGCGGACGAGAACCGGCCAGACGAGGGCGCTCAGCAGACCGAACGCACCGGCGCCGATCGCGGCCGTCAGCCCGATCTGCGTGATGCTGTCGTTGTCGTCGCCGGCGGCCTGGAGGCGGAAGTCGGGGAGGATGCCGGCCAGGGCGAGCATCGTGAGGGTGGACACCGCCCAGACGAGGACGATCCGCATCAGGGCGCTGCCCGCGCTCCGCCACCGGCCTCGCAACACGCCGCACCCGCCTCACCGCTGTGGCCCGCACCGCGCCGACGAGCCCCCGTCCCACACTCCGTCCAGGCTCGCACAGCGGCGGCGCCACGGCTGGAGGACACCGGTGGCGCATGCCCGTACGGAAGGTGGCACGGGAGGGCGCGCGAGGGCGGAGGGCGGGAGTACCGGACGGCCGGGAAAGACAGACGCGGCCGCTACGTGCCGTCGTAGCCGGCGGTCGGCATGGAGAGCCGGCGGTGCACTTCGGCCTTCATCGCGGAGGTGTACCGCGGTTCGTCGAGCCCGGCGGTTTCCAGCCGTACGCCGCGCCGCCCGCACTCGGCGGCGAACTCCTCCACGGAGTGCAGCGCACGGTCCAGCACCCGGCGGTTGGCGGCGACGAACAGGTCGACGCGGCCGGCGTCGACGTCGTGCCAGAGCCCGCAGTGGTCGGCGCGCAGCCCGTAGACGAGCAGGTGCCTCGTCACCACGTAGCCCCGGCCCTCCGCCCAGCGGGCGCACATGGCTTGCTGGCTCCGGGTATCGACGGCGAAGGGATCGGCGTCGAGGTCTTCGAGCGGGGCCAGGCTGGCGATCGCGGCCACGCGCAGCTCATCCATGCCGACCGACCCTACTCCGATCCGCCGCCCACGAGGAGGGGGTCTCGACACCCGGTTCCGGGCGGTTCCACCGGGCAGCCTTTAGGCTCGACGCATGCCCGGCCGGCGCTCCCGCCGACGACGCGGGCGGCGGGCGGGAAGCGGGAAGCGGGAGGGGCACGCGTGCCGGTGCAGATCACCTGGTGGGGTCATGCCACGTGCACGGTCGAGGATTCCGGGGTCCGGCTGCTGACGGACCCGCTGTTCGCACGGCGCCTCGCCCACCTGCGGCGGCGCCGCGGGGCGGTGCCCCCGCCGGAGGCAGCGGTCGCGGACGCCGTGCTCGTCTCGCACCTGCACTCCGACCACCTTCACCTGCCCTCCCTGGCGCGGCTGGCCCCCGGGACCCGGCTGCTGGTGCCCCGGGGGGCGCGCCGGGCGGTGCCGGGACTGGCGCGGATCGCGAGGGTACGGGGGCTGGCGGTCACGGAGATGTCCCCGGGCGACGAGGTCTCCGTCGCGGGGGACGGCGTACGAGCCCGCGTACCGCTGCGGGTACGGGCGGTCAGCGCGCGGCACGACGGGCGGCGGCTGCCGTTCGGACCGCAGCGCGCGCCCGCGCTCGGATTCGTGGTGGAGGGGACGTCGCGGACGTACTTCGCCGGGGACACCGGACTGTTCGACTCGATGGCCGAAGAGGTCGGGCCGGTCGACGTGGCCCTGCTGCCGGTCGGCGGCTGGGGCCCCTACCTGGGCCCGGGCCACCTGGACGCGGCGGGCGCGGCGCGGGCCCTGGCCCGGCTGGCTCCCGCGGCGGCGGTCCCGGTGCACTGGGGGACGTACTGGCCGATCGGGATGGACGCGGTGCGGCCGCACGAATTCCACGCGCCGGGCGAGGAGTTCGTGCGGTGCGCGCTGCGGGACGCGCCGAAGGTGACGGTGCGGGTGCCCGCGCACGGCGAACGGGTGCGGCTGCCGTGATCGTGCCCTCGGCCCTGCTCCAGCTCGCGGAGACGGCCGGCCAGACCCCCTCGGAATCCACCCAACAGGCGGTCGGTTACCCGACCTTGTTCGTGCTGGTGGCGCTGGGCGCGCTGGTGCCGGTCATCCCGACGGGCGCGCTGGTCAGCACGGCGGCGGTGGTGGCGTTCCACCAGGATGCGCTGGCGTTCGGCCTGTTGCTGGTGTTCGGGGTCTCCGCGCTGGCCGCCTTCGCCGGGGACCTGGCGCTGTACTGGCTGGGCCGCAGAGGGGTCCGCTCGCGCAACGGTTCGCGTTGGCTGGAGGCCCTGCGCCGCCGGGCCACGCCCGAACGCCTCGCCCAGGCCCAGCGGAAGCTGGACGAGCACGGCGTCCTCGTCCTGGTGGTCTCCCGCCTGTTGCCGGGCGGCCGGATCCCGGTGATGCTCGCCTGCCTGCTGGCGGAGCTCCCCCTGCGCCGCTTCGCCCGCGGCGACGCCCCGGCCTGCCTGGCCTGGGCGGCGACCTACGGTCTGATCGGCATCCTGGGCGGCTCCCTCTTCTCGGACCCCTGGAAGGGCGTGGTCCTGGCCGTAGCCCTGACCCTGGCGGTCAGCGCGGCCCCGTCCCTCTGGCGCCGGGCACGTCACCGCTGACCCCCTGCCCGGTCGCGGCCCGATCTGGCCCCGCGGAATCCTGGCCCGCCACCGGGACCCGGCCCCCAGGGCAGGGTTACAGCGCGCGGGACCCGCCGATCGGAAGGTCCCAGAGGGACTCACGGGCCAGCCCGGCCCGCGCCCAAGCGACCCGCACCCGGTGCAACGGCTCCATCACCGGCTCCGCGGACAGGGCGAAGGTCGCCCAGTGCATGGGCGCCATCCGCCGGGCCCCCACGTCGGTACACGCCCGCACGGCCTCCTCCGGATCCGCGTGGACGTCCCGTAGCCACCACCGCGGGGCGTACGCCCCGATCGGCAGCAGCGCCAGGTCGATCCCGGGATGCCTGCGCCCGATCTCGCCGAACCAGTGCCCGTAACCGGTGTCCCCCGCGAAGTAGACCTTCTTCGGAGTCCCGGCCCGCAGGTCCGTGAGGATCCAGCCGCCCCACAGCGTCCGGCACGCGTCGATCAACGACCGCTTCGACCAGTGGTGCGCCGGGACGAAGTCGAAGCGCACGCCGCCCAGTTCGGCCGACTCCCACCAGTCGAGCTCGGTGACCCGGGTGAACCCCCGCCGCCTGCACCAGCGTGCGAGGCCGGCAGGGACGAAGAGCGCCGTGTGGCGCGGGAGCCGCTTGAGGGTCGGGGCGTCGAGGTGGTCGTAGTGGTTGTGGCTGATCACCACCGCGTCCACCGGGGGCAGTTCCTCCCACCGCACCCCGACCGGGGTCATGCGGGCCGGGGTACCGAGGATCCGGCGGGACCAGACGGGGTCGGTGAGCACGGTCGGCCCGCCCCCGAACCGCAGGATCCAGCTGGCGTGCCCGGCCCAGGTGACGGACACCGTCCCGGCGGCCACGGCGGGCAGCGGCGAAGGCGCGTACGGCAGGTCGGGGATGCCCCGCAGCCCTTCGGGGGCGGGCCGGAACGCCCCCTCGCGGGCGAGCCGGGCGAAGGCGCGCAGACCGGGCAGCGGGGTGGGGAGCCGGTCGGCGAACGAGCGTGGCCACTGCCGGTGTTCACCCAGGGGGCGCGGTACCGACGCGGGTGTCGCGGGCACGGCGGGCACGGCGGGCACGGCGGGCACGGCGGCGGAAGCAGGGGCCAGGACAGAGGCAGGAGCAGGAGCAGGAGCAGGAGCAGGAGCAGGAGCAGGAGCAACGACGACGGAATCAGGACCGGCGGACGGACCGGCAGACGGACCCGAAACAGGACCGGAAAGAGGACCGGAAAGAGGACCGGAAGCGTCAGCGGGGGTGACGGCCCCGGGGGCGTCCGCCTGGTCCCTCATCGAGAAGTCTCCGTTCACGGCGGGAGTCGGGGTTTCAGTCGGACAGCCCGGCCAGGACCGACCGCAGCCGGTCCAGGGAGCCCCGTACGTACGGCAGTTCAAGCGGATCGCTCGCGGTGAGCGCGGCGAGCCGTTCCTCCGGGGTGGCACCCAGCAGCGGTCCCGTCGACAGCCGGACGCGCAGGGCGTCCGGCTCGTCCGCGAACCGCTGTCCGCCGGGGGTCGGCGCGCCGAGCCGCCCGCCCAGCCAGTCCTCCAGTTCCATCGCGTCGCCGACCCCGCTGCGGGCGAGCCCCGCGCGCAGCGGGGTCAGATCGGCGTAGAGGTGCCGGCCGGCCCGCGGAGGCCGGGCGAGCGCCCCGACCGCCAGTAGTTCCCGGTGCGCGGCGTCGGCCACCGCCCCGTGCAGGGCGGCCGCCGCCACGGCACGTCCGGCGACGGGGGCGGGCTCGTCCAGGGCGTGCGCGGCGGCCCCGGCGACCGGGCCGGCGACGAACGCGCCGGTCGCGGTGAGCACGTCCAGGGTGCGGGCCCTCAGCCACGTACCGCGCGGGGTCCCGGGGAAGCGGATGACGGCGGCGGGCCAGCCGGCGGGAAGCATCGCGCCGGAGAGGTCGAGCAGGACGGCGACCTCGTCGGGCAGCATCTCGGCGGGGCTGAGGACGAGCGTGTCCCGCGGCCGGTGGACGGTGTCGCGCCAGGTCTCGTCGCCGACCACGAACAGCCCGGCGGACGCGGCGGCCTCGCAGGCCTCCCGCAGCAGCTCGGGCGGCGGCACGGTCGCGGTCGGATCGTCGGCGACGGACAGCAGCAGCACGCGCGGGTCGCCGCCCTCGGCCCGCACCCGGCGCACGGTCTCCAGGAGGGCGTACGGGTCGGGTACGCCGCCGCACTCGGCGGGGGTCGGCACGTGGTAGGCCCGTCGCCCCAGCAGCCGGACCTGGGGCGTCCACCAGGCGGGACAGGGCCGGGGCAGCATGACGTCGCCGCCGTACGCGCCGAGCATCGCGAGCAGCAGCGCGGGCGCGCCGGGTCCGGCGGCCACATGGTCGGGGTCGGTCGGCAGGCCCCGGCGGCCCCAGTACCGGGCGGCCGCGGACCGTACCGGCACTCCCCCGCCCGGGGGCTCGGGCGCGGAACGCCAGGCGGCCGCCGCGAGGACGGCGGTGAGCTCGGGCAGGACGGGCAGGCCGGGCTGCGGGGCGGGCGGACCGTAGCGGACCGGACCGCGGCCCTCGGCCGTCGTGCGCTGGATCCCCGACACCGCGCGCCACCTCTTCCTGCCGTCCTGCGCCCCCCGACCCTGCCTTTATACGATTATTTATCCCCCGTCGCCCGTTGTCGGCCGCCCGCCGGGACGTCGGGCCCCGGTGACGGTCCCCCGGTGACGCATCCCTGGTGACGGATCCCCGGTGACGGTTCAGCCCTTCCTCCCCACCAGGGCGAGCAGCCGGGTCTGCGCGTTCGCCCCGGCCGGCACCTCCGGCGGTGCGTCGTACATTCCGGTGGCGGCCAGCCCGTGGGCGTAGGGCATGACCTCCTTGAGGGAGAACTCGACGAGGGCGTCCGGCAGCCGGTCGTCCGCGCCGATGGCCCGCGCGAGGTCCCAGGCGTGCACGACGCAGTCGGCGGTCAGCTCCGAGCAGTACGCGGACCCGAGCGCGGGCCCGTACGAGAGCCGGACGGTGCGGTCCAGCGCCCCGGGGATCTCGAAGGCGGCGTGCGACTCGGCCGCGGCCCGGTCCCAGGCCGCGACCGGGTCCGTACCGAGGACGTCGCCGGACAAGGTGCTTCCGATGTCCTCGACGGTGCGGCCGTCCGTGACCAGGGGCGGTATCCACAACTGCTCGGCGGTGACGTGGTTGACGAGGTCGCGGACGTTCCATTCGCTACAGGGCGTCGGCGCGTCCCACTGGGTGTCCGAGACGGCGTGCACGTGCTCGCCGAAGAGCCGCAGCGCTTCGGCGTGCCGGTCGAGCAGCGGGTCCGGCATGGATCTCACCGTCCTTGGCCGGGGTCGTCCCCTTCCGGGGATTCACTCTCCTCGCACCGACCACGCCCTGCCACCGAACCGCCCAACCTCCTTGGCGGACAAGGCTCGTGTCCACATGTCAAAACGCATATCTCAAACTACGAACTGATCCCTTACGGTGAAACCAACGCTTCGACAGCACCTCGACAGCACTTCGACGACGAAGGAGCCACGGCCATGAACGCCTCCCACGAGACCGCCGTCTACACCCACGGACACCACGAGTCCGTACTGCGCTCGCACCGCTGGCGCACGGCCCGCAACTCCGCCGCCTACCTGATCGACTCGCTGCGTCCGGGCGCGGACGTCCTGGACGTCGGCTGCGGTCCGGGCACGATCACGGCGGACCTGGCGCAGCTGGTGGGGCCGGACGGCAGGGTCACGGCGGTGGACGCGGCGCCGGACGTGATCGAGCAGGCCGCCGCGCACGCGAAGGAGCGGGGCGTGACCAACATCGGGTTCGCCACGGCCGACGTCCACGCGCTGGACTTCCCGGACGACTCCTTCGACGTGGTCCACGCCCACCAGGTCCTGCAGCACGTCGGCGACCCGGTGCAGGCGCTGCGCGAAATGCGCCGCGTGTGCCGGCCGGGCGGGATCGTGGCCGCGCGGGACGCCGACTACGCGGCGATGACCTGGTACCCGCGGACGCCGGGACTGGAGGAATGGCTGGACCTGTACCGGCGGGTGGCCCGCGCCAACGGCGGCGAGCCGGACGCCGGGCGCCGACTGCGCGCATGGGCCCGCGAGGCGGGGTTCACGGACGTGGCCTGCACCGCGACCTCGTGGTGTTACGCGACGGAGGACGAGACCGCGTGGTGGTCAGCGCTGTGGGCGGACCGGACGACCACCTCGGCGTACGCCGGGATCGCGACGCGCGGCGGACACGCGACGCAGGCCCAGCTGACGGCCGTCGCGGACGCCTGGCACACGTGGGGCGCGTCCCCGGACGCCTGGTTCTCGGTCCTGCACGGCGAGATGATCGCCCGCGCCTGACCGGTATGCGACTACGGCTGCGGCTGCCCGCCCACGGGGCTGCGTACGGGGAGCAGTTCGGGCCGCTTCGCGCTGCGCCCGTCGCCCGAGGAGCGGCCGCGCAGCCGTCGGCCGATCCAGGGCCCGGCGAACCCGACGGCCCACCGCAGTTCCGCGGCGGCGCCCCGCAGACCTGTCGGGCCGGCCTGCGGCGGGCCCGGCAGCGGGCGGGTCCACGCGTCGTCGCTGCCCGGCAGCTCCAGGGCGTGCGCGACCCCGGCCGCGATCATCGCGTGGCCGCGCGGCGAGGCGTGCAGCCGGTCCGCGCTCCACATCCGGGGGTCGGTGGACGCCTCGTGCCGGGCGAAGTCGGCGACGGCCACCCCGTGCCGGTCCGCGGCCCGGCGTATCCGCTCGTTGAGCGCGTCGACGCGCGGAGCCGCGCCCTTGGCGAGCGGAACGAGCTTCGCGATGTCGGGGAAGGTGACGGTGGCGACGCGGGCGCCCTGAGCGGTGAGCGCGGCGAACATCGCCTCCAGGTGCCCGGCGACCTCGTCGGCGTCGAACGAGGGCCGCAGCACGTCGTTGACCCCGGCGACCACGGTCGCCAGATCGGGACGGAGCGCGAGGGCCGGCGCGAGCTGCCCCTCGCGCACGCCCGCCGCGAGGCGGCCCCGTACGGCGAGGTTGGCGTACCGGACATCGGGTTCGTACGCCGCGATCAGCTCGGCGAGCCGGTCGGCGCACCCGCGCAGCCCCGTCCGGTCGTCGCCGTCGCCGACCCCCTCGGTCTGACTGTCGCCGAGGGCCACGTAACGCAGTGGCCGCTGACGCCGTTCACCGCTCGGCACGGTCTGCCCGCCTCTCGCTCAGGATCGTTGTGGTGCGTTCGTACCAGGCCCGGTTGGCCCGCTCGAATTCCAGGCCGCGCAGGCAGGTGAGATAGGGGCCGATCCGCTCGCCGTGGCGCAGGAAGTCCTCCTCCGTGCGCTCACCGCGCATCTTGCGCAGCAGGGCCTCGAACAGCTCGGCCTTGGCCTCGGCGACGGCGATCCGCTGCGCGAGCTGCTCGATCAGCGCCTGCGTGTCGACGATCTCGGCGGCCTGGACCTTCACGAGCAGGTCGTCGCGGATGACCGAGGGCTTGGTGGTGGCGGCCGTGAAGCGTTCCAGCTCGGCCAGTCCGGCGGCGGTGACCTGGAACAGGCGCTTGTTGGGCCGAGTGTCCTGGACGACCTCCCGACCCGCGATGAGCCCGTCCCCCTCCAGCTTGGCCAGCTCGGCATAGAGCTGCTGGGGCAGGGCGTGCCAGAAGTTGGCCACGCCGGTGTCGAAGGACTTGGCCAGCTGGTAGCCGCTCAGCTCCTCGTCGAGCAGCGCCGCCAGTACGGCATGACGCAAAGCCATCGGTCCACCTCCTCGGGGGTCTATTCATGAACGCCACCCCCATGATAGTCAAGAAACTGACTAATCACATTGATGACCATCGAGGAGACACAATGAGCGCAGAGGCCAGTGCCGGACCCGGTACAGAGACCAGCACGGGGGTCGGCACGCCCTCCACGCCGGGGACCGGCACGCACACCGGCGCCGGCACGAGCGCCGCCGACCGGTTCCGTGCGGCCGTCGCCAGCCGCGACCTCGCCGCCCTGGAGTCCCTCTTCACCGAGGACGTCCGGCTCAACAGCCCGGTGAAATCGAAGCCGTTCGAGGGCAAGGCGGCGGTGCTGGCCCTCTTCCGCGTGCTCCTGCGCACTTTCGAGGGCTTCCACTACGTCGGCCACTTCGACGGCAGCGTCGAGTCCGGCACCGACGGCGCCGAAGGCCCGGCCACCGTCCTCCCCTTCCGGACCGTCGTGAACGGCCGCCAGGTGCACGGCATCGACATGCTGCACCTCGCCCCCGGCGACCCCGACGGCCGGATCAACGAGATCACGGTGATGATCCGCCCCCAGACGGCAGTCGTCACCGTCGGCGAAGCGGTCCTCGCAGGCCTGATCGCAGACGGCGCCGTCCCCGCCCCAACGACCGCGACCACGACCGCCTGAAGGAGAACGTGAGGCGTCAGCAGAGGGATGGAAGGAGTCTGGCCTCGTTCACCCACACACAGGAGGGCGATCGATCCCGCGAACCTCCATCGCAACTTCCGCGCCCTCCTCGACCAGTCAGGGCGACGCCGCATTCGCTTCCACGACCTACGGAACTCGTCGTGATCCAAGAACTCCTCGGCCACGCTCACATCGGCATCACCACTACCTTCTACTCCCGCGTCCGACTCCACCTCTCCGGCGAGACGCCATCGACAGCCTCAAGCGCCACACTCAACAGCTCGGCGATTACCGAGACGGCCAACGGGGGTGACTGCGACGAACCGCACCCTGCACCGCCTTCGTCCGCTCATGTTGCCCCTGAGGATGAAAGGGCGGGGTGACAGCGGGTGCTGGCGGTGCTACATCCTCGTCATGAGGTACGCGGATGGCGGCGGTCTGACCGCTGTGGGGCGGGTGAAGCGTGAAGCAGTGCGTTTCGAGGCCGCGGAGATGTTCGAGCAGGGCGTGAGACTGCCGGAGGCGGCCCGCAGGTTACGCGTGTCGCGGAAGTCAGCGTACGCCTGGCACGCCGCCTGGCGCCACGGCGGCAGATCAGCCCTGGCCTCCAGGGGAGCGGGCGGCCTTTCGTGCCGACTGGGCGATGCCCAGGCCGAGCGGTTGCAGGCCGAGCTGGAGAAGGGCCGGCGGCGCACCGCTGGAGCGAGGACCAGAGGTGGACCCTGGCGAGGGTCGCGGAGCTGATCCACCGCCTGCTCGGCTACCGGTACACCCCGCGCGGGGTGTCGTATCTGCTGGACCGGCTCGGCTGGTCCTCGCCTTCCGAAGCCGAGAAAAATACTTCTCGGCAGGCAGCCCGACCGATTAGAGCAATCGCGCGCAGCGGAGTTCTTCACGAATGCGGCACATTCGATTGAATAGCGGCGGCTAGCCATCGGCGCCCTTATCCATTTTCATAGCTCAGCAGTTGACCCCGCCACCCGGATGGGTGGCGGAGTCAACCACAATATTAGAATTACCTTACCAGTTGCCCGATATGGCATCTGTGGGCATTGAAGTCAATGTGACCTTGGCTCAGACACCTGGACGCGGTCCACTTCCCGTTACCCCAGGCGTGTGTAGCGCCATCAGCGTTGCCGACAGGACTGCCGTCAACCTCAAACGGCGGTCCCTTCTAGTGCCTCCAGATCGTTTGCCGAAAATCAAGATGTAACACCACGCATAGCTCTCAGTGCATCAACAGACTGCTGAAGTGTGTCCACCAATCTGGCAGCCTGCTGCCGAACTTCGTTACGACCTTCAGAGCTCCCACCGTGCGGAGAGAGAAGCATTTCGAGAGGCTTCCACGCCTCAAAGACAAGACGTGTCTGCTGAAGCGCTTCCCCTGAAAGGCGCATAGCCATCTCCGCATCGCCCTGCTTGGCTTGGTGAAGCCAAGCCGAAAGGAGCGACTGCTCCACAACGAAGCGACCTGTCCATTCTGAGATTTTAGCTCCGACGAGTTCGGACGAAAGGATCTTGATGGCCAGATTGTTTTCGATGGAGCTGGATGGGGTTAGCAGTTCCTCAGGAGGTTCCCATTCGTCTGGAATTCCATCCAACCATCCCCAGCTCGGCGGTAGTGACACTCCACTCCTATCTTTACCCGTGATGCTCAAGGAGCCACTCTGTCGCGCGCTTCGTAGTCTTAGGAAGTCCTTCGATTCCGCCAGCCTCGAGTACATTCATGCAGTAGGTTACACAGCTCTGTCTGCCGAGGCTGTATGGCGGGTAAGTACCTTCGGCCGACCTGCTGAACTGCCTTTCGATGTAGGCCAAGGCGCCTTGAACTCGCGGTAGCTCTACTCGTACGTTGATGGTGACGGGCGAAAGGATCGCAGGGTTGAATTCCCTAACTCCATTGGTGGCCACGTCAACGCCACCCCACTGCTCAGTGTGCAGAACTTCACCGTCATGCGACTGCACGGTGATCAAAGCGTGTTGCCTCTCCGGATCCAAATGGACCGTTGCCACACCATCACAGTTGTGGACGAGGACCGGCGTGGCGCCAGCCAGCACATAGTACGTGTGGAGGCGGGGTCGCCGTCAGCTGCAACTTCGCTGGTCAGGCTCCGATTTGACAGTCGTTCCACGTCCGTGCATGTGCACTGAAGTCCGCCGGTGTTGCCGTCACTACTGCCGTCGACGGTCTAGATCACTCATGGAATTCTCGGGATTTGAGATCCATATCAAGCGGCCTCGTCGTGCGGAGTGAGACTGATGCTCAGGTCAGCTCCAAGGGCACGGGCCAGGCGGCGCAGCATAGGAAGGGTCGGCACCGTTCCGCCGGCTTCGAAGCGGGAGATCTGCGGCTGCTTCATCCCGCACCGCTCAGCCAGCTCGGCCTGGGACAGCCCGAGCTCGGTGCGCCGGTCGTGGACGAGTCTGCCCAGCTCGCGGGCGAGTGCTGTGGAGGCGTCATGCATGGCTCCTCCCGGGTTCAGGCGGCCGGGGTGACGATGGTGACGGTGGGCTCATCCCCAGGGGCGAGGTGCATGTCGACGGTGAGATCCAGGGCTCGGGCCAGGCGCATGATGACAGCGATGGGCGGCAGTTCGGTGGCGGTCTCGATGCCTTCGATCTCGTCGGTGGTGGTGTGCAGACGCTCGGCCAGGTCGGCCTCGCTCAGCCCGAGTTGCTTACGCCGGTCATAGACGGCCTTGCCCAGCGTCATGGCCAGGCTGGCTTCTTCGTAGACGCGGTCATACTCAGGGTCGGCGTCGAGCTGTTCACCGACCAGCTGGCGGTGGCGGCGGGTCCTCCATTCGCTGTGATTCATCGGTTCTCCTTGAGGTCGCGGCTGTAGAGGTCGTGTTCGGCGGCTGCCTGGTGCTCGGCTTCGCACAGCCGTTGAGCGGCGTGCGCGCGGTCCACTTCGGCCTGCTCGCGCATCTTGGTCTTGCGGAACACGGTGAGCAGCACGACGCGACGGTCGGGTGCGAGCCAGTAGGTAATGCGCTGGTGAGCATCGCCGAGGCGGAAGCGCAGCTCGCGGAGCTTGCCGCCCAGGTGGCGGGAGTGCGGTTCATCGAGCGTGGTGGGCTGCTCGGCGAGCAGGTCGGCGACGCGTTCGGCCTGCTTGTAGTGATGGGCGGGAATGTTCTCCAGCCACAGCCGCACCTCCGGCTCGATCTCGATCGAGTACCGCCCACTGTCCATAGCGCCGATGATATATGGCACGGGGTGCGAGAGCGCGACTTCGTAGCTCAGGTCGTGTGCTGTCGCCGCGACCGCAGCCACTCCAGCGTCGCTCACCCCAATACTCCCCCCTTCGTCCTGATGCCACAGCGCCGCCGCAAACCAGCGGCAACCGGCCGAGGCCGCGCAGGGGCTGGCTTCTTTCGGCGAGATCGGGTCCGAGCGGGAGAGGCAGTGTGTGGCCGGGCTGGTGCGTTGCCCAGTCTCGCGGCGCGGGGGCCGGGGCGGGAGGCGTCGGCCTGGGACGGGCGGCCGGGAGCTTCGCCCCCCGCAGGAGGCGACGCAGGCCACCGCCCTCGGCGAGTCCGGCGGCGGGCGTGAGGGTCGGCCCCCTGGTCGGCCATGTGCCTGCGATCCGGCCGTAGGACGGTCGCAGGCGACAACTTGCTCCGCCAGGAGCCCGGTTCCGGTCATCCCGGCAATCTGGCCGGTTGCCGCTCTCGCAGTCCTGGGCCGTTCCCTTGCCGGGGCGGCTGGCCTCCCGAGCGAACGGCGGGCTTGTCGGCGACGGCGGTCAGCCAATGCGGGCGGGCCCGCCTTGAACCTCGTAGAGAAAATCTGAACGCACACCCCCGGGCCACCCGGCACGGCTGGTCAGCGGCCCCGCTCGCCGCCGCCTGACTCCAGGGCCTCGACACGGCCACGAAGGTCGGCGAGCTGCTGAACGGCGTCGGCCAGCGCCTGTTCCAACGCCTCGACGCGGGCCGTCGTCCCGCCGACGGGTGCGGTCGCATCCGGGCCCTCGAGGTCGTCAGCGTCGTCGGCGGCGTGGTCGCGGTGGGCGACGAAGGCTCCCTTGCCGGGACGCGAGACCACCCACCCCTCCTGCTTCAGCAGAACCATGGCCTTCTGCACGGTCAGGCTCGACGCCCCGAACTCCCGCATCAGCACAGCCTGCGTCGGCAACGCGTCACCCGGCCGCAGTCCACCCGAGCGGATCCGCTCACGCAGGGCCTCGGCGATGACCTCGAACGTCAGCTGCACCCCGCTGCCCGTCGGCCTGCGCCCGCGCCGCCCCACCACCACGCCCGGTCACCCCCACTTTCCACGCCCTCTACCAGCAAATTCCGGCCCGTCCAAACCGGGAAACCGGCCCCACACTACCCGCGTCCCACCACCCGCAAGAAAGGAATCAGGAGAGATGCACTTGAATGCGCCGGTGAGGCGATGTTAACGTCGCCCACCCGCCGGTGATCACCACCTCGCCTCGCCGACCAGGCCCCGCCCGGCCCCGGCCCCCGCGCCCAACTTCCAGGCGCCTCCGTTCCCCTGTGAGCCGATCACTTCGGCCTGCCCACGTCACCCCGCGCCGTACCGCTTCCGCGCTCCCGCCGAAAGGCCCCTTTCCGCATGTCCGCACAGCTCCAACTCCCGTACCCCGCGACCGTTCCAGCCGCTTCGCATCCGTCGTCGGCGTTCACGACACCGACCTGCCCGGCGGACGCCACCGCCTCGGCGGTAGGGCGGTCGGCGCTGGAGCGCCGCGCCAGGCTCACCGCCAAGCTGGCGAAGCTCGCCGCCACCGGCCAACTCGCACCCCTCGCACGGCAGATAGCCGGACTCGGCGGCTGCGCGCACCCGATCCGCCTGACCGGGCACCGCACCCACCTCGGCACCGCCACCGGCGAGATCCTCGACCACTTCGACTCCGGTCAGCTCCCGGCGGGCGAACTGCTGGTCCGCTGCGGCAATCGCCGCGCCACCCGCTGCCCCGCCTGCTCCACTGTCTACCGCTACGACACCTACCAGCTCATCGCCGCTGGACTACGCGGCGGCAAGACCGTCCCCACCAGCGTGGCCGCGCACCCGCGCGTGTTCGCCACCCTCACCGCCCCCGGCTTCGGCCCCGTCCACAACCGGCCCGACACCGGCCGCTGCCACTGCGGCCAGCTCCATGCTGACGACGACCCGATCATCGGCACGCCGCTCGACCCCGACCGCTACGACTACACGGGCGCGGTGCTGTGGAACGCGCACGCCCCGGCCCTGTGGGCACGCTTCACCACCCACCTACGCCGCGAGATCGCCAAAACCGCCGACCTCACCCAGCGGGCCCTGCGCCACTACGCCACGCTCTCGTACGCCAAGGTCGCCGAGTACCAAAAGCGCGGCCAGGTCCACTTCCACGCCGTCATCCGCCTCGACGGACCCACCGGCCCCGGCAGCACCCCGCCCGCCTGGGCCACCACCCAACTCCTCGACCACGCCGTCCGCGCCGCCGCCACACGCACCCGCTTCGCGCGTGAAGGCCAGCCGCAGCAGCCCGCCGGGCACACGCCCGGAGCCGGGGAGGCCGGCCAGAGCAATCGGCCGATGTTCCGATTCGGGCGGCAGATCGACGTCCGCGCGATCCACAGCACGGACTTCACCGGTGACAGCCCGGTAACCGAGCGGCACGTCGCCGCCTACATCGCCAAGTACGCCACCAAAGGCGCCGAGACCACCACCGGCGCCCTCGACCGCCGCCTCCGGCTCCTCGCCGAACTCGCCCAGTACGACATCACCGACCACGCCCGCCGCCTGATCCACACCGCCTGGCACCTCGCCACCCAACCCCAGCACGCCCACCTCCGCCTGCGCCAATGGGCCCACATGCTCGGCTTCCGCGGCCACTTCTCCACCCGCACCCGCCACTACTCCACCACCCTCGCCCACCTCCGCGCCGAACGCACCGCCTGGCGAACCAGCCGACCCGACACCCAGACCCCAACCTCACCGCCGGCGGAGACGCAGTCCGGTCAGACAGGCGGCAGTCCGATCGGTGACCAGGCCCAGCACTCCACTGACCTGGCCGCCGGTCACCGTCTCGGTCACCGCAACATCGCCGGTCAGCGCGTGGACTCGGACACGACGCTGGTCATCTCCCACTGGCAGCACGCCGGAACCGGCCTCCTGCCCGAACTCGAACACCTCGCCAACCTCCTGACCGCCACACGGCAGACCCGATCCGAGCAACCAACCCGAACCCGGCACTCGAAGCGCTCCGCTAACCGCGCCGGTCACCCGGTCGGTCACTCCACTAATCGGCTGACCAGCGCTGTCCGGGCGGGGGCCGTCGCGTGACCGCCGGCACGGAACTCCTCACCGTCCCCCAGGTCATGGCCCGCCTCCAACTCGGCCGCACCGCCGTCTACGACCTCATCCGCACCCGGCAACTCGCCTCCATCACCCTCGGCCGCGCCCGCCGCATCCCCACCCACGCGCTCGCCAACCTCATCCACACCCGCCTCGACCAGGAAGCCGCCGCCTGATGACCACACCTCGCGATACCCCCGCCTCCCGTCGCAGCCGCGCCAACGGCGACGGAACCGTCTACCAGCGCAGGGACAACCGCTGGGAAGCCGCCGGATACGTCCTCGCCCCCGGCAACACCCGCAAGCGCATCCGCGTCTACGGCACCACCCGGAAGGAAGCCCTGGCCAAGCTCACCGAGAAGATCGTCAACAGCAACCGCGGACTCCCCGTGCCGTCCGCACAGGGCAGCCTCGGCGCGTACTTGACGTACTGGCTGGAGAACGTCGCCGTCCACCAGCTCCGCGAGAACACCCACACCCGCTACACCACCTGCATCAGCCGGTACCTCATCCCCGGCCTCGGCAAGAAGAAGCTCTCCAAACTCTCTGCCAAGGACGTCCGCACCTGGCTCAACCAGCTCCGCACCACCTGCCAGTGCTGCGCGCGCGGCATCGATACGGGCCGCGATGAGCCCCGTTGCTGCGCCGTCGGATCGTGCTGCTCCAAGCGGCTCTCCCCGTTGACGCTGGCGTACATCCACTCCGTGCTCAAGTCCGCCTTGGAGCACGCCGTCCGAGAGGAGGAGATCCCGCGCAACGTCGCCCGCAACGTCCGCACCGGCACACCCCGCCCCCGGCGCTTCGAACCCCTCACCGCCGACGAAGCCCGCCAGCTCCTTACCACCACACAAGGTCACCGGCTGCACGCACTGTTCGAACTGGCTCTCCACACCGGACTCCGCAAGGGCGAACTCCTCGGCCTCTGCTGGGAAGACCTCAACCTCGACATGGGCACCGCGGCTATCCGCCGAACTCTGCAACGCACCAACACGGGTGGACTCACCGCGTTGCCCACAAAGACCCGAGCCTCCGAACGCCGCATCGTCCTCCCCGCCCGCTGTCTCCAGTCGCTCAAGCGACACCAGGAAGAGCAGCAGCACGAGCGTGACACCGCAGGGACCACATGGCAGCACAACGGGTACGTGTTCACCACACCGCAGGGCCGAGCAATCGACCCGACCAACCTCACCCGGACCTTCACCACCCTCCTCCGCAACGCCGGGCTCCGCCGCATCCGCTTCCACGACCTCCGGCACTCAACCGCCACCCTGCTCCTGGAACAGGGCGTCGAACTCGTCGTCATCAAGGAACTCCTCGGCCACGCCCACACCGGCGTCACCGCCACCGTCTACGCTCACGTCCGACTCCGCCTCCAGCGCGACGCCATCGACCTCCTCGGCAACGCCCTTGACCGCCCTGCCAACGACGAATCGACCCGCGACGACGGCGACGATCCGCCGCTGTGCGGAGCCACCGTCCGCTGACGTTGCCGTCAAATACTGCCGTCAGACCACGCTGAAGCCCCGCCAGGACGCACCTGGCGGGGCTTCAAATTTGCATGAGGGATGTCGAACCGAATCAGCCTGAGCTCGCGGATCCAACGTCGATGCCAGCCGACCGTTCCTGACCCCAAAGATCAGGCGACAATAGCGACGGACCAACGACGGCACGAGCACCGCTGAGATAGAGAATCCATCTCAACTCGTCACAGGCGAAGACTGGCTCTCCCAGGGAATCCACCCACACCTGGAGCAAATTCCCACCAAGCAGAGTCACATCCCACCATTTCCAACACCTCTGCTTCGGCTCAAATGAGAACAGAAGATCCTGCGCCGTCCACTCCTCTTCACCACGATGCAGGGAATACCGAAGGCGGGCATCCCTGTGCACCTCAGAGAAATCGCCACCTCTGGCCCACGCCGGAAGGACATCTTCTGGAAGTTGGTCCAGTTCGAAGTCTCCGTGTCGGGAAATTTCAACCCCTGCAGCGACGAGCCCTCGAACGCGGCGGGCAAAGTCTTCCGCTTCTTCCCATCGCCCAACTTCCACATAGAACACTGCCATCGGCCCAGCTGGCGGCAGCTCAGGGCGAAACCAAAGCCGACCAAGCTCTTCCTCGGAGGTTCCTGTCATCTCTCCATCACCTGCGATCCGTTCCAGAGGTCGATCACAGCACTCTCCCCGATCCTGGAATTATCGCACCCAAGAGCCCGGAGAACATCTCCGATGGAATCCCGTACAAATCTGGCCCCTTACCTGGATCATCAATCTGTGGGCGCCCCGACGAGGAGATGTTCCACTGTCGCCTGCTCATGCCAGGTGGACGTCGCTGGTCAATTGCAGCCGAGCGCACCTGAGCCACATAAGAACTCGGAACATCGAAAGCGACTATTTGACCACCCGAGCCGCGGAATTGCTCTGTGTGCGCGATGTTCCCGCTCATGTTCAGATGCAGCATTCCGTCACCATTGATCGAGACGCCCCCGTCGCCATCGACCGACAGACGCTGGCTATCCGGGTGGTCCGTCTGCACTCGATATACCGTCGTGTTGCAGTTGTGAACAAGGACCGGGGTGGCCCCCGCGAGCACATAGTACGTGTGGAAGTCATCGACGGTGAGGTTGTGTGTAGTGACGGCGTAGGGATAGGTGCGCGTTGCCGTGACCGTGAGGGTGGTGCCATCGGGCTGGCGGAGTTGTTCGCCGGTGGTGAGTTCGCCGGCGTCGGTCCACTGGTGGCGGGTTTCGCTCCAGTAGGGGTGGTGATAGGTGGAGGTTAGCTTCGCGGGCGGGCCGCGGGGGCTTGCCTCGTCGGTGAGGGTGAGGTCCGTGAAGTCCTTGTCGTCGGGGGTGGTGATGGTGGTGGTGACGGTCTTGGGTCGGGTTTCGCCGGTCTGCGGGTCGGTGGCCATGACCACGTCGCCGTCCTTGACATCCTCGATGGACTTCGCGGAGCCGTCGGCCATCAGGACCTGAACGCCCGTGGGGAAGCTATTGCACTTCGCCGCCGCCTCAGCGGCCTCGCCCCCGCCGCCCTTCGCGGCGTCGACTTCGTCCGCTACCGACCTGGCCTCGGTTCCCGCGCTGTCGCTTGCAGATTCCTTGGCGACCTTCTCCGATGCGGATTGGGCTGCCTTGGCCTCGGCGTCCCGGGCTTCCTTCAGTGCCTTTTTCGCCGTGCTGTAGGCCTCGGCGGCCTTTGAGGCTCCGCGTTCGGCTTCGTGGATGGCGTCGTAGGCCTTGTTGACTTCCTTGTAG
>NZ_JAGGOW010000177.1 GCF_018614135.1 Streptomyces sp. ISL-66 | reverse complement strand
CGACCTAACGGAGCCCTACTAGCTTGGGAGGTCGGGTGGCGGGTCCCCGGCGAGACGACATGCCAAGACCCTTCCAGGCGGAACCCACAGGAACTTCATGGCGGCCCCTCGCATCGACAGAGACCCCCTGGGGCCCGCCAGGCAAAAATTCTCAGGGTGGAACGGCTGATGTGACGAAATCTCATGTCTGCCAACGGTTGAACCGCTACGTTCGGAGATGTAAGGAAGAAGCGCTCCAGAAGGTGGAAGACTGTGAACAGCACCCACAAGCGGGACCACGCACTTATCGTTGAAGCCATTGATGCTGACTGGCTAGATCGCGATCGTCTGCTTGTCCACCTCGCCCGGGACCATGGCCTTCGAGTAGAGGATGTATCAAACTACGGAATGGTCCCGTTGAGTGAGATGCACAACGCGGCGCATTCCAAGGCGGATGGAATCCTGTACGTCGCCCCTTTGCAGCGTGTTGCCGACAGCTTGGCTGCTCGCATCCGCACTGGTGAAGTGTCGGCAGGATCCAGTCTTGTTGTGGAAGACATTGCAGATGAGTTCGGTCTCGACCGTCGTCAGGCTAAGCATGTTCTAGGCAATCTGAGGCGCGACGGGTTCCTGTCGCGCGAGGGCAACGAGGTTCTGCTGCCTGAAGGTGTTAGTTAGTGCTCTGAAGGATCATGCGTGGCAGTCCTCGCGTTTGCTCTCGGTTGTCACACACTCGGATGTTCAGATGGAAGGTTCAGGAGCGAGCATGCCCCAAGCCACGATGGATGGCTGCCGCGCCAAGCTTGCGCGTGCTGACGAGCATCTGCGGAGCTTCGAGGACAGCCTAAACTCCTTCAGGGCGGCCCACCCGATCAAAGTGACTGTCGAGCGGAACGTTGACGAGAAGGCCTTTATTTTCCATGTCTACGACGTCGAGCCGTGCAATCCAGAGTGGGGCGTATTGATTGGAGACTGCGCCCACAATGCGCGAAGTTCCTTGGATCATCTGGTTTTCCAGTTGTCGGTCCAGGGTCTCGGACGTGGTCTCACGACTGCCGAAGCTAGGAGTTCACAGTTTCCAGTTTGTGAACAGATGGATTCCTATCGGAGGGCTGAGCGCGGGGTCGTCCATCTGTTGCCGGAGCACAAGCAGAGGATCTGGGAAGTTCAGCCGTTCAATGCAGGAGATGAGAAGATCTGGGGGCCACATGATATGCCGGGACCTCCGGCTCCAATCCCTTCCTACCTTCGCGAGCTGACGAATCTCAACAATGCTGACAAGCATCGCGTGATCACCCCGGTCTGGCATGGTGTGGGTCTCGTCAAGCTCCCGACCGAATTCCGCGAGGTTGGCGGCGTGAGCGGCGGTGGCACCTGGGCTGCTCTCGAAGAGGGCACGCGTATAGGGGAGTGGAACTTTGACTCGACGCCCCCAAAAATCCCTACAGGATTCCGGCCGGAGCAATACTGGACGTTTCATCCCAGCTTGCGCGATCCGCACTTCGCGACGAGTGTTTCCAGGATTCTTGGAAACTGTCTGACGGCAACGCGCATGATCCTCGACATGTTCGAGCCATGCGTTCTGCGAGGAGAGGCTCCGATGCCGCTTCGCTACTGGGACGGAAGTCGTGGGTTGTAGGCAGGGCTTCGGCGTAGTCGGCGGGCGTCCGTTTCGTGATCACATGAGATGGCGAGAGGGAGAGCGGGTGGTTCCTGCTCATGTCCGTTGCGCCCCGGGAGCCCTTGTCGGGTGGAGCGAACCGGCTGCGCTAGGAGATGATCCTGTGCGTGGCTGAAGGGGCAGGTGCAGATGCGGACGACGCTTGCGCATGGGCTGAGCGATTGGGTTGGGCGGTCGGACTTATAGCGGAGGATCCGGCTGCGAGAGGTGCAGCGCTCGTCCATCTAGCGGAGGCCCAGAGGAAGGTCACGGACGCGCTCGCCCGGAGCAATGAGATGTGGCTGCTGACGCGGCCCCTGGGAGCGGACGAGCAGTACCGGGAGTCAGCCTTTCTGCAGGCGCGCCGGAGGCATCAGCAAGCCCAGAGGGGTTCGCTGCCTGACGGGGTGTGGGGTGGTCCTGTGGACGGGGATCTGGCGGCGTGGCCGGGGCTGCCCTATGTGTTGCTCTTCCTGGAGTGGGAGGCGAGGTACCCGCTGGAGTGGACGCAGCATGCGAAGGCGTGGGGTACGAAGCAGAGCCTGATCCGGAAGGTGGCCCGTGCTCGCCAGGAGGAGGCGATCAAGGCGAAGCTCACCGACCTGGTCGAGATCGTCGTCCACCGGGCGTATCGCTGCAAGGATCGCGAATACGTGCGGGTCGCCCGGGCTGTTGACAGCGCTGATCTACGGGGCAGGCTCGATCGGGCAGCCGATTCGGACAGTCCGTGGGCCCGGTGTCATGCCGGGTATGTGCTCTGGCTCCTTGACCGCCCTGACCTGCCGAACACCCGTCGTGTCTGGCAGACCTGGGTGGCAGGCGAGGCTGCGGCGTTGCTGTGACCCGGGGGACGATGCAGGGAAGGTTCCCGTGATCATGGAGTGCTTTACGCCCTGTGACCTGCCTGGAAGACCGTGCCTGCCGACGCATCATCCCTGATTCCGCCTGCCCTTGATCGGCTCCGCGAGCAGTCCGACGTCGGGCCCGGGGAGGTGCCCGGCCTGCTGGAGTGGCTGGCTCAGGTGCCGGATCCGCGCGATCCGCGCGGCGTGCGCCATACCCTGGCCGTCGTGCTCACGCTGACCGCGTGCGCGGTACTGACCGGCGCGACCTCGCTGCTGGCGGTCGGCGAGTGGATCGCGGACGCGCCGCCGCACGTGCTGGAGAGACTCGGCGTGCGCCTCGATCCAGTACTGCCCCGGAGGCTGGTGCCTTCGGAGGCGACGGTCCGCCGGCTGCTCACCCGTATCGACGCTGATGCCCTCGACCGGGCGGTGGGCGGATGGCTTGCTGACCGCCGGCCCGAGAGTACCGGGCTGCGCGGACTGTCCGTGGACGGCAAGTCTCTGCGCGGTGCGGCGAAGGCCCAGGGGCGGAGGATCCACCTACTCGCCACGGTGGAGCACACCACCGGGCTGGTCCTGGCCCAGCTCGACGTCGGAGAGAAGACCGGTGAAGTTACCCGCTTCCAGCCGCTGCTCGATACCATCGCCGACCTGGCCGCAACCGTGGTCACCAGCGACGCGCTCCATACGCAACGCGAGCACGCCGCCTACCTCCTGGGCCGCGGGGCCCATTACATTGCGATCGTCAAGGGCAACCAGAAGAAGCTGCGCAAGCAGCTGAAGTTCCTTCCCTGGAAGGACATCCCGCTCCAGGGCCGCACCCGGGGCAGCGGCCACGGCCGCGCGGAGATCCGCCAGATCAAGGTAGCCACCGTGAACAGCTTGCTCTTCCCCGGCGCCCGCCAGGCCGTCCAGATTAAGCGCCGCCGCACCGACCGCAAGACCGGCAAGACCGGCAAGACCACCATCACGACCGTCTACGCGGTCACCAGTCTGACCGCCGAGCAGGCCACCCCCGTCCAACTCGCGAGACTGATCCGCGACCACTGGAAGATTGAGGCCCTGCACCACGTCCGCGACACCACCTTCGCCGAGGACGCCTCCCAGCTGCGGACCGGCAACGCATCCCGCGCGATGGCGACCTGGCGCAACCTCGCCGTCGGCGCCCTCCGGCTGAGCGGCGTCAAGAACATCGCCGCCGGCCTCCGTCGCAACGCACGCGACGCCCGCCGACCCCTCGGCCTCGCATGATCACAAAACGGGCGCCCGCCGACTACGCCGAAGCCCTGGGGAAGAGGTGGACCGACTCCGGGAATCGCCACGACAGGCGCGGACTGAAGTCGCGTGAGATCAAGGCGGACCGGCCGGTGCCGATTCCGCCCGTTCTGGTGGCCATGCTTCGCGATCACATCAAAGAGTTCGGCAAGGCCACGGACGGCAGGATCTTCTCCAACGAGCGTGGAGCCGTTCTGGGGACCTCCAGTTACTGGAGGGTGTGGCAGGAAGCGCGACCGCTCGCGCTTCCCCCGGACAGGGCCGCCGCGCCGCTCGCGCGCCGGCCGTACGACCTGCGGCACACCTGCATCACCAACTGGCTGAACGCCGGGGTGCCGGTGGCCGAGGTCGCCCGACGCGCGGGCAACTCTCCGGAGGTCATCCACCGGCGCTACGAGGGTTGCATCGACGGCCACGAGGAGCTGAACAACGCGAAGATCGCGAAGGCGATGGGGTGGGACGAACTGGGGAGGACGCGCAGGAAGCGGAGGAGGCAGGCTCCTGAGCCTCGCGTGTGGCTCACACGCTCCTCACACGGGACCGGTGCGTAACTACGACAAAGGCCCGGACTCAGCTGGACTGAGTTCGGGCCTTCATGCTTGGCACTTCAGCTGGTCAGCGACACTTGCACACTTATCAGCTGGAGTGCCCCCGGCAGGATTCGAACCTGCGCACACGGCTCCGGAGGCCGTTGCTCTATCCCCTGAGCTACGGGGGCGCTGTCGCTGGTGTTGCGGCGACGGGTTGAACACTACCAGCTCCCGGACGGTGATCAGGAACGGATTGAAGGGGAGAGGGGGGTGGGTCGCTCGGAGGGGGTGGAAGTGGCAAAAAGCCGGACGCGGGGGCCCCGGCCGACCTACTCTCGAGTTGTGTCAGGCGCCTCGGGCCGGGTGCTTGTTGTCGACGACAACAAGGTCATCCGGCAGCTGATCAGGGTCAATCTCGAGCTGGAGGGCTTCGAGGTCGTGACCGCGAACGATGGTGCCGAGTGCCTGGACGTCGTGCACCACGTGCTGCCCGATGTGATCACCCTCGATGTGGTCATGCCCCGCCTGGACGGCTTCGCTACGGCCGCGAAGCTGCGGGCCGATCCGCGGACGCGGCACCTGCCCGTCGCCATGGTGAGCGCTTGTACGCAGTACGAGGCGGAGGTCGGCATCGCCGCCGGAGTGGACGCCTTCCTCGCCAAGCCCTTCGAGCCGGCCGAACTGGTGCGGATCGTGCGGCGGCTCATCGAGCGCCGTGACCGCAGGGAGAGGAAAGAGACTCCCGCCGGGAGAGGGCGGGGATGAGGACGAGGGCGGGGATGAGGGCGGGGATGGTCGCCGCCCCGTGCCCTCGGCGCCCCTTCTGTTCACATGGCGAAACCCTTCGCGTGACCTCGGGGCTTCTCGCCTAGGCTGGGCACGTGACCCCCGCTGACCTCTCCCGTGTCGTCGTGCGCGCCGTGCGCTGCGCCGTCGAGGACGGGGAGCTGCCCGCCGCTTCGGTCGTGCCCGAGCGGGTCGTCGTCGAGCGGAGCCGGCCCGGGGGAGTGGGGGACTACGCCTCTCCCGTCGCCTTCCGGGTGGCCAAGGACGCAGGTATCGCGCCCCGGGAAGTGGCCGAAATGCTGGCCGGCCGACTGGGCGGCGTAGCCGGGATCGAGCGCGTGGAGATCACCGGAGCCGGGTTCCTCAACTTCGTGCTCGCCGAGAGTCCCGTCGCCGAGCTCGTACGGGGCATTCGCGCGCGCGGCACGCGGTACGGGTTCGCCCCCGACGGCGAGCCGAGGGCGCGGGTCGTAGGGGACACCGTCCTGCGGATCCTCCACAGTCAGGGACAGGGACAGGGACAGGGGCACGGGTATGGGAACGGGCAGGGGCATCGGCACGGGCAGGCGGATTCGTTGAGTGCCGCGCCCGTGGCCAAGAGGGACGGGGACGTCGTTTCCGTGTACGGGGCCGACGCCGCCGCCTGGGCGATGCTCTGCGTTCCCGCCCACGAGACGCCCGTGTTTCCCGCCTGGCTGTCGGCGCAGGACGAATCCAGCGAGTTCTTCCGGGTGAGGTACGCCTACAGCCGGGCCTGCGCGCTCAGCCGCAACGCCGAGCAGTTGGGGTACCGGAGCGAGCCGGGTGAGCTGGGTGAGCCGCGCGGGCTGGGTGAGCTGGGTGAGCTGGGTGAGCCGCGCGGGCTGGGTGAGCCGGGTGAGCTGGGTGAGCCGGGTGAGCTGGGCGAGCCGCGCGGGCTGGATGAGCCGGGTGAGCTCGGCGGGCCGGCTGAGCCGCGCGGGCCAGGCGATCCCGCCGGAGCCGCCGCCGCCGCGGCCCTCCTGCGCGCACTCGCCGACTACCCCCTCGTCCTCGAAGCCGCCGCGCACCACCGCGCGCCCGAGCGGATCGTGCGGCATCTGGTCGTGCTGGCCGACGCCCTGCTCGACTTCCAGTACACCGTCCCCGTCCTGCCCAAGGGGGACGAGAAACCCTCGGCCGCCCACCGCGCCCGGCTGGCTCTTACCGAAGCCGCCGGGACGGTGCTGGCCGGCGGCCTGGCCCTCCTCGGTATAGACGCGCCCGACCACCTGTGATGCGGATGCGCACGCGATCCGCTGTGTTCCCGCCTGCGATCCGAACGATCCGGATGATCCGGATGATTGTGAAGAGAGAATTCCGATGAGCCGTTCCGCGCACCCCGCCGGGCCCCGCCACGCCGACGTACTGCCCGAGGGGCACTACTCCCCGCCGGCCGCCGATCTCAATGCCCTCGACGAGAAGGTGTGGGCGCGGACCGTCGGCCGGACGGCCGACGGTGTCGTCACCGTCGGCGGGATCGAAGTGACCGCGCTCGCCGAGGAGTTCGGCACGCCCGCCTACTTCCTCGACGAGGAGGACTTCAGGGCGCGGTGCCGGGCCTGGGCGCACGCCTTCGGGCCGGACGCCGACGTGTTCTACGCCGGGAAGGCGTTCCTCTCCAAGGCCGTCGTGAAGTGGCTCAAGGAGGAGGGGCTCAACCTGGACGTGTGCTCCGGCGGCGAGCTCGCCACCGCGCTCGCCGCCGGGATGCCCGCCCAGCGCATCGCCTTCCACGGAAACAACAAGTCCAACGCCGAGATCACCCGCGCCATCGAGGCCGGTGTCGGGCGGATCGTGCTCGACTCCTTCCAGGAGATCGCCCGCGTCGCGCACATCGCCCGCGAGCTCGGCGTACGCCAGCCCGTGCAGATCCGCGTGACCGTCGGCGTCGAGGCCCACACGCACGAGTTCATCGCCACCGCGCACGAGGACCAGAAGTTCGGCATCGCCGTCGCGGACGGTTCCGCCGCCGAGGCCGTCCGCCGCGCCCTCGGGCACGACAGCCTGGAGCTGCTCGGCGTCCACTCCCACATCGGCTCGCAGATCTTCGACATGGCGGGATTCGAGGTCTCCGCGAAGCGGGTCGTCCAGCTCCTCGCCGCCGTGCGCGACGAGCACGGCGTCGAACTCCCCGAGATCGACCTCGGCGGCGGACTCGGCATCGCCTACACCTCCGAGGACGATCCCCGCGAGCCCCACGAGATCGCCAAGGCCCTGCACGAGATCGTCGCCCGCGAATGCGAGGGCGCCGGTCTGCGCGCGCCGCGCATTTCCGTGGAGCCCGGCCGCGCCATCGTCGGACCGACCGCGTTCACCCTTTACGAGGTGGGGACGATCAAGCCGCTGGAGGGACTGCGGACGTACGTTTCCGTTGACGGCGGCATGTCCGACAACATCCGCACCGCCCTCTACGACGCCGAGTACGCCGTCACCCTCGTCTCGCGCACTTCCGACGCCGAGCCCATGCTCGTCCGTGTCGTGGGCAAGCACTGCGAGAGCGGTGACATCGTGGTCAAGGACGCGTTCCTCCCGGCGGACCTCGCCCCCGGAGACCTGCTCGCGGTTCCGGCCACCGGCGCCTACTGCCGCTCGATGGCCAGCAACTACAACCACGCGTTGCGCCCGCCCGTCGTCGCCGTGCGCGACGGACAGGCGCGCGTCATCGTCCGCCGCGAGACGGAGGAAGATCTCCTGCGCCTCGACCTCGGATAATGAAATCGGTGTCTCACTCAATGGACCGAGGATGGAAACTGCTGTCCATTGAGTGAGACTGGTTTTACACCTGACGCGCAAAACCGCGGGCCGGGTAGCGATGGAAGATCGAAAGGCGTAGGTCGAATGATGCGTACGCGTCCGCTGAAGGTGGCGCTGCTGGGCTGTGGAGTGGTCGGCTCAGAGGTGGCGCGCATCATGACGACGCACGCCGACGACCTGACGGCCAGGATCGGCGCGCCCGTGGAGCTCGCCGGCGTGGCCGTGCGCCGCCCCTCCAGGGTGCGCGAGGGCATCGACCCGGCCCTGATCACCACCGATGCGACCGCGCTGCTCAAACGCGGCGACATCGACATCGCCATCGAGGTCATCGGCGGCATCGAGCCGGCCCGCACCCTGATCACCACCGCCTTCGAGCACGGGATCTCCGTCGTCTCGGCCAACAAGGCGCTGCTCGCCCAGGACGGCGCCGCCCTGCACGCCGCGGCCGAGCAGCACGGGCTGGACCTGTACTACGAGGCCGCCGTCGCCGGCGCCATCCCGCTGGTCCGCCCGATGCGCGAGTCCCTCGCGGGCGACAAGATCAACCGGGTGATGGGCATCGTCAACGGCACGACGAACTTCATCCTCGACAAGATGGACTCCACGGGCGCGGGCTACCAGGAGGCGCTCGACGAGGCCACCGCCCTCGGGTACGCCGAAGCCGATCCCACCGCCGACGTCGAGGGCTACGACGCCGCCGCCAAGGCCGCGATCCTGGCCGGCATCGCCTTCCACACCCGGGTCCGCCTCGACGACGTCTACCGCGAGGGCATGACCGAGGTCAGCGCGTCCGACTTCGCCTCCGCCAAGCGCATGGGCTGCACCATCAAGCTCCTGGCGATCCTGGAGCGCGCCGCCGACGGCGAGTCCGTCACCGCCCGCGTCCACCCCGCCATGATTCCGCTGACCCACCCGCTCGCTTCCGTCCGCGAGGCGTACAACGCGGTCTTCGTCGAGGCGGAGGCCGCCGGGCGGCTCATGTTCTACGGGCCCGGCGCGGGCGGTTCGCCGACCGCGTCGGCGGTGCTCGGCGACCTCGTCGCCGTCTGCCGCAACAAGCTCGCCGAGGCAACGGGGCCCGGCGAGTCGGCGTACACCCAGCTGCCGGTCAGCACCATGGGGGACGTCGTCACCCGCTACCACATCAGCCTCGATGTGGCGGACAAGCCGGGCGTCCTCGCCCAGGTGGCGACGACCTTCGCGGAGCACGGTGTCTCCATCGACACCGTCCGGCAGCAGGGTAAGGACGGCGAGGCCTCCCTCGTCGTCGTCACCCACCGCGCACCCGACGCCGCCCTCTCCGGGACCGTCGAGGCTCTGCGGAAGCTGGACACCGTTCGCGGTGTCGCCAGCATCATGCGTGTTGAAGGGGAGTAAGGACCCATGACCAACCATCGCACCCACCAGTGGCGCGGCATCATCGAGGAGTACCGGGACCGCCTGCCGGTGACGGACGCGACTCCCGTGGTCACGCTCCGCGAGGGCGGAACTCCCCTCGTCCCCGCGCAGGTGCTCTCGGAGCGCACCGGCTGCGAGGTCCACCTCAAGGTCGAGGGCGCGAACCCCACCGGGTCCTTCAAGGACCGTGGCATGACCATGGCGATCACCAAGGCCAAGGAGGACGGCGCCAAGGCCGTCATCTGCGCGTCCACGGGCAACACCTCGGCCTCCGCCGCCGCCTACGCGGTGCGCGCCGGGATGGTCTGCGCCGTCCTCGTGCCCCGCGGCAAGATCGCGCTGGGCAAGATGGGCCAGGCCCTGATCCACGGCGCGAAGATCCTTCAGGTCGACGGAAACTTCGACGACTGCCTGGACCTCGCCCGCGCGCTGTCCGACAACTACCCGGTCGCGCTGGTCAATTCCGTCAATCCGGTGCGCATCGAGGGTCAGAAGACGGCCGCGTTCGAGATCGTCGACGCGCTCGGCGACGCCCCCGACATCCACGTGCTGCCCGTCGGCAACGCCGGCAACATCACCGCGTACTGGAAGGGCTTCAAGGAGTACAAGGCCGACGGCCTGGCCTCCCGTACGCCCCGTGTGTGGGGTTTCCAGGCCTCCGGGTCCGCGCCCATCGTGCGCGGTGAGGTCGTCAAGGAGCCGCACACCATCGCCACCGCGATCCGGATCGGCAACCCGGCCTCGTGGGACTACGCCCTGCAGGCCCGGGACGAGTCGGGCGGCTTCATCGACGAGGTGACGGACCGACAGATCCTGGCGGCCTACCGCCTGTTGGCCGCGCAGGAGGGCGTCTTCGTCGAGCCCGCCTCGGCCGCTTCGGTCGCCGGTCTCCTCAAGGCCGTCGAGCTCGGTCTGGTCGACCCCGGCCAGAAGATCGTGTGCACGGTCACCGGCAACGGCCTGAAGGACCCCGACTGGGCGGTCGCGGGCGCTCCGCAGCCGATCACCATTCCGGTGGACGCCGAGGCGGCCGCCGTGCGCCTCGGTCTGGTCTGACGGGGACGTCCGGCATCAACCGGGTCGCCGGATTCCGGAAGCCCTCCGAAGGCTGAGGAATCCGGCAACTCGGGCCGTACGGCGCCAAAGGCCCCGCGGAAACCGTGCCGACGCGCGGGAGTCCGCGACACGCATCGTGCGCCTGTCGTGCGCCCTATGTCGGAGGAGAACCTTCCTTCGATAGGCTGTACTTACATCCGCCGTCGCGCATATGACCGCGGTGCTGCCCACAGGGCCTTCGGGTGTCGTACGTTCTCCAGTACATTCACAGCGAGCCAGCAGAACATCTCGTCTCGCACAGTCACAAGGAGTGTCATCGGACGATGGCCGGTCCAGCATTCCGCGCCGCCGCCGTACGGGTGCGCGTTCCCGCCAGCAGTGCCAACCTCGGTCCGGGCTTCGACGCTCTCGGCCTGGCCCTGGGGCTCTACGACGACGTCGTCGTCCGCGTGGCCGATTCGGGGCTGAACATCGACATCGCGGGCGAGGGCGCCGACACCCTCCCGCGGGACGAGAGCCACCTTCTCGTACGCTCCATGCGCACCGCCTTCGACCTGCTGGGCGGCCAGCCGCGCGGCCTCGAAGTCGTCTGCGCCAACCGCATCCCGCACGGCCGCGGCCTCGGTTCTTCCTCCGCCGCCATCTGCGCCGGCATCGTCGCCGCCCGCGCCGTGACCATAGGCGGAGAGGCCAAACTCGACGACGCGGCGCTCCTGGAGCTCGCCACCGAGATCGAGGGCCACCCCGACAACGTCGCCGCCTGTCTCCTCGGCGGCTTCACCCTCGCCTGGATGGACGGCGGCAGCGCCAAGGCGATCCGCATGGAGCCCGCCGAGTCGATCGTCCCGGTGGTCTTCGTCCCCTCCAAGCCCGTCCTGACGGAGACCGCGCGCGGCCTGCTGCCGCGCACCGTCCCGCACGTGGACGCGGCGGTCAACGCGGGCCGCGCGGCCCTGCTCGTAGAGGCCCTGACCAGGCGTCCCGAGTTCCTGCTGCCGGCCACCGAGGACCGCCTCCACCAGGAGTACCGATCCCCGGCGATGCCCGAGAGCGTGGCGCTCGTGGCCCGGCTGCGCGCGGACGGCATCCCCGCGGTGATCTCCGGCGCGGGCCCCACGGTCCTCGCGCTGGTCGACAACGGCGCGGCCGACAAGGTCGCGCGGCTCGCGGGCGAGGGGTGGGCGGCCAACCGGCTCGCACTCGACGCCGCGGGCGCGAGCGTACTTCCGCTGGGTACCCAGGGCGGCTGACGAGTGCCGTACGGGCAGTAGTACAGGAGCAACACCGTCAGTCGGCCAGGGGCGGGCGGCCAGGGCAGGCCGTCCGCGCGGAACGGCTCTATGACCGGTGATTGAGAGGGGGAATGTCTGTTGGATCCGGTAGTGTTAGTCTCAAGTGCGCATCCGAAGCCGCCATGGCTCGGTGCTCAGTGTCCCTATCAGGGACCACCTTCCTTCCGGGAGCCTCCCCGACTGCTTTGATCGCTGCCAGCAGTTTCGGGCACGCTCCGGAATCGGCGTGACATTCCCACGCTTCCAGCTCGGGGCTTCTCGCCGGAACCACCCATGCACATGCACGTTTCTCTCCGCCGTATCTCTACCGGCGGACCACCGCCCCGGCAGCAGTCCACGCCTCACCAGGTCACGGACTGCCGTCGGACAGCACAACCGGTCGCCGAGCCAGACAGGCCGACGTCCGCTCCAGGGAAGGACCCTTCGTGAGCGACACCACCGATCTGATGGGCGCTGCCGACACCAATGTCGACACCAGTGCCCCCGCCGCGGGCGCCGCGACCAAGCGTCGCCGCTCCGGCACCGGCCTTGACGGCATGGTCTTGGCCGAGCTTCAGCAGGTCGCGTCGGGCCTCGGCATCAGGGGCACCGCGCGGATGCGCAAGGGCCAGCTGATCGAGGTCATCAAGGAGGCGCAGGCGGGAGGCAGTGCCCCCAAGGCCGCGGCCTCCGCGCCCGCCGAGACCGCCGCCGAGGCCAAGCCGAAGCGCCGCGTCACCAGCAAGGCCCGTACGGGCGAGGCAGCCGCCCCGGCCCCCGTCGAGAAGACCGCCGTGCCGGCGCAGATCGACATCCCGGGCCAGCCGGCCAGCGAGGACGCCCCGGTCGGCGAGCGCCGCCGCCGTCGGGCGACCGCCCCCTCCGGCAGCCCCGAGGGTGCGGCCCCCGCCGCCGTCGTGCAGGTCGAGCAGAAGACCGAGACCGTTCCGGCCGCGCAGGCCGAGGCCAAGACGGAGGCCGCCACCGCGGTCTCCGGCCAGGCACAGGGCCAGGAAGCCGAAGGCCGCGGCCGTCGCGACCGCCGCGAGCGCGGCAACGAGCGCGCCGAGCGGGGCGAGCGCCAGCAGGGCCGCCGCGAGCGCGGTGCCAAGGCCGACGACCAGGGCCAGGCCGGCCAGGGCCAGGCGGCTCAGGGCCAGTCCGGCCAGGGCCAGGGCCAGAACCAGGGCGGCGGCCGGCAGGACCGGACCGACCGTCAGGACCGCCAGCAGCAGGGCGGTCGCGGCCAGGGTCAGGGCCAGGGTCAGCAGGGCGGCCGGCAGGACCGGGACCGTCAGGACAACGGCCCCCAGGACGACTTCGACGAAGACGGCCGTCGCGGCCGCCGTGGCCGCTACCGCGACCGCCGTGGCCGCCGTGGCCGCGACGAGTTCGCGCCGGCGGAGACGCCGGTCGCCGACGACGACGTCCTGATCCCCGTCGCGGGCATCCTCGACATCCTCGACAACTACGCGTTCATCCGGACTTCGGGCTACCTGCCCGGCCCGAACGACGTGTACGTCTCCCTCGCGCAGGTCCGCAAGGCCGGTCTGCGCAAGGGCGACCACACCACCGGTGCGGTCCGCCAGCCCAAGGACGGTGAGCGCCGCGAGAAGTTCAACGCGCTCGTGCGTCTCGACTCCGTCAACGGCATGGCGCCCGAATCCGGCCGCGGCCGCCCGGAGTTCCAGAAGCTGACCCCGCTCTACCCGCAGGACCGGCTCCGTCTGGAGACCGACCCGGGCGTGCTGACCACCCGCATCATCGACCTCGTGTCGCCGATCGGCAAGGGTCAGCGAGGCCTGATCGTGGCCCCGCCGAAGACCGGCAAGACCATGATCATGCAGGCGATCGCCAACGCGATCACCGTCAACAACCCCGAGTGCCACCTGATGGTCGTCCTGGTCGACGAGCGTCCGGAAGAGGTCACCGACATGCAGCGGTCGGTCAAGGGCGAGGTCATCTCCTCGACCTTCGACCGCCCGGCCGAGGACCACACCACCGTCGCCGAGCTGGCCATCGAGCGTGCCAAGCGCCTCGTCGAGCTCGGTCACGACGTGGTCGTCCTGCTGGACTCCATCACCCGCCTGGGACGCGCGTACAACCTCGCCGCCCCCGCCTCCGGCCGCATCCTGTCCGGTGGTGTCGACTCGACCGCGCTGTACCCGCCGAAGCGCTTCTTCGGTGCCGCGCGCAACATCGAGGACGGCGGCTCGCTGACCATCCTGGCCACCGCGCTGGTCGACACCGGCTCGCGCATGGACGAGGTGATCTTCGAGGAGTTCAAGGGCACCGGCAACATGGAGCTCAAGCTCGACCGCAAGCTCGCCGACAAGCGCATCTTCCCGGCTGTCGACGTCGACCCGTCGGGCACCCGCAAGGAGGAGATCCTCCTCAACCCGGAGGAGCTCGCCATCGTCTGGAAGCTGCGCCGGGTGCTGCACGCGCTCGACTCGCAGCAGGCCATCGAGCTGCTCCTCGACAAGATGAAGCAGACGAAGTCGAACGCCGAGTTCCTCATGCAGATCGCGAAGACGACCCCGTCGGGCAAGAACGACGACTGACGTCTCCTCGCGGCACCTGCCTGACGCCGCGTTCCACCACCACGACCGCCCCCGCCGCACGCGACGGGGGCGGTCGCGTGCGGCGGTACCCGCGTGTCCTCCCTCACACCGCGTACCCGGCAGGGCGCCGGGGCGTCACCCCGTGCTCCCGCGGAAACCGCAGGTAAGGGCGGTATTACGCGTTTTTCATCCCCATCGGTCCGATTCTTCGCAATGGTTCCTGTGCGCCGCGGACCGTGGAACCCTTGAAGGCTTCGGGCCGTCTGTGTGAGGGGGCGAGGGGAACCGAACCGAGGACGGGCAGGCAGAGGAAGCATGAGCCAGGACAGCAGGGGCCGGGGTCGAAAGGCCGTCGCGGGCCGACGCCGACGCAAGCCGGCCACCCGCCGCAGGGCCGTCGTCATCGCCGCGTGGACCGCCGCCGGCGTGGTCCTGCTGGGCGGAGGGGGGCTCGGCTACTTCTACTTCAAGCTCAACGGGAACCTGAAGACCGTCGACATCGACGCGGCCCTCGGCACGGACCGCCCGCAGAACGTGGACAACGGCTCGATGGACATCCTCGTCCTCGGATCCGACTCCCGCGGCGGCGCCAACAGCGAGTACGGCCAGGACGACGGCGGCTCCGCCCGCTCCGACACCGCCATGATCGTGCACCTCAACGAGGGCCACACCAAGGCCGGCGTCATATCGATACCCCGCGACACCCTGGTCACCCGGCCCGCCTGCAAGATGCCGGACGGCAAGACCGACGCGGGCGGCACGCGCCGGATGTTCAACGAGTCGTACACCGTCGGCGGGGCCGCCTGCGCGGTCGCGACCGTGGAGAAGATGTCGGGGATCCGCATGGATCACTACCTCGAGGTCGACTTCACCGGCTTCAAGAAGATCATCGACAACCTCGGCGGCGTCGAGGTGACGACCACCAAGCCGATCAAGGACCCGTACAGCCACCTCGACCTGCCGGCCGGCACCAACAAGCTCGGCGGCGAGCAGGCCCTCGGCCTGGTCCGCACCCGCCACGGCGTGGGTGACGGCGGCGACCTCGGCCGGATACAGCTGCAGCAGGCCTTCATCAAGGCACTGATCAAGCAGGTCAACGGCATCGGCGTCTTCGACCATCCGAAGCGGCTCCTGGACCTCGCCGACACCGCCACCAAGGCGCTCACCACCGACAAGGCGCTCGGTGACGTGAAGTCCCTCGTGGGCTTCGCCCAGGGCCTCCAGGGCATCGGCCCGCAGAACATGCAGATGATCACCCTGCCGGTGACCGAGGACACCCGGGACCCGAACCGCGTCGTCCCGCTCACCGCGGAGTCCAAGATGGTCTGGGACGCCCTGCTCGCGGACCGGGACATCCCCGCCGAGGCCACGGCGAACTCGGCCGGAGACAAGGGCACGGCCGGCTCGGTCGTCCAGTAACCGGACGGACGCAGCCCGCTGGACCCCCGGCTCAGGAGGGTCTCGCAAGGGTGAGGAATAGACGCCGGCCCCCCCTTCGTTGAAGCAGGCGTCCCGAAGAATTTTGACAGGCAGCCCGGTCCTGGCAGACTGGTCTGTCGGCCCCGGTTCACGCAGCGCGCAATTCGGCTCCTGCGACCCGGCGCCCTCCCGAACTAGGAGACACCTTGAAGCGCGATGTTCACCCCGAGTACGTCGAGACCCAGGTCAGCTGCACCTGTGGCGCGTCGTTCACCACCCGTAGCACCCTGACCGAAGGCAACATTCGTGCCGAGGTCTGCTCCGAGTGCCACCCGTTCTACACGGGCAAGCAGAAGATCCTCGACACCGGTGGCCGCGTGGCCCGCTTCGAGGCCCGCTTCGGCAAGGCTGCACAGAAGTAGCGAGCTTCCGGCGCCGGACCCCGGCTGCACCCTGTTTCCACGGGGGCAGCCGGACCGGCGCCTTTCTCGTCCCGCAGCCCTTTTCTTCACATTCACCATCTTCAGGAGCCCCCGATGTTCGAGGCGGTCGAGGAACTGATCGGCGAGCACGCCGATCTTGAGAAGAAGCTCGCCGACCCTTCGGTCCACTCGGATCAGGCCAACGCGCGCAAGCTGAACAAGCGCTACGCGGAGCTGACCCCGATCGTCGCGACCTTCCGTGCCTGGAAGCAGACCGCCGAGGACATCGAGACGGCGAAGGAGTTCGCGGCCGACGACCCGGACTTCGCGGCCGAGGCCAAGGTGCTGATCGCACAGCGCGAAGAGCTCACCGAGAAGCTCCGCCTGCTGCTCGTCCCGCGCGACCCCAGCGACGACAAGGACGTGCTCCTCGAGGTCAAGGCGGGCGCGGGCGGCGACGAGTCGGCCCTGTTCGCCGGAGACCTGCTGCGCATGTACCTGCGCTACGCCGAGCGCGTGGGCTGGAAGACCGAGATCATCGACGCCACCGAGTCCGAGCTCGGCGGCTACAAGGACGTCCAGGTCTCCGTCCGCACCAAGGGCGGCAACGGGGCCACCGAGCCCGGCCAGGGCGTCTGGGCCCGCCTGAAGTACGAGGGCGGCGTGCACCGCGTCCAGCGCGTTCCGGCCACCGAGTCCCAGGGCCGCATCCACACCTCCGCCGCCGGCGTGCTCGTCACCCCGGAAGCCGAGGAGGTGGAGGTCGAGGTCAACATGAACGACCTCCGCATCGACGTGTACCGCTCCTCGGGCCCCGGCGGCCAGTCCGTCAACACCACCGACTCGGCCGTGCGCATCACGCACATCCCGACCGGCGTGGTCGCCTCCTGCCAGAACGAGAAGAGCCAGCTCCAGAACAAGGAGCAGGCGATGCGCATCCTGCGCTCGCGCCTGCTGGCCGCCGCCCAGGAAGCCGCCGAGCAGGAGGCCTCCGACGTGCGCCGCAGCCAGGTGCGCAGTGTGGACCGCTCCGAGAAGATCCGTACGTACAACTACCCGGAAAACCGGATCTCGGACCACCGGACGGGCTTCAAGGCGTACAACTTGGACCAGGTGCTCGACGGGGACCTCGACCCGGTCATCCAGGCCTGTGTCGACACGGACTCCGCCGCCAAGCTCGCGTCCGCGCACTGAGTCCCGCAGCACCGCGCAATACCCCCGCACCACCCCCCGTACGACAGCAGCCCGGAGGACCAGCGTGAACTTGCTGCTTGCCGAGGTGGCCCAGGCCACCCAGCGGCTGGCCGCCGCCGGCGTGCCCTCACCGCGTTTCGACGCGGAGGAGCTCGCGGCCTTCGTGCACGGCGTCAAGCGGGGGGAACTGCACCACGTCAAGGACACCGACTTCGACGCCCGCTACTGGGAGACCGTCGCCCGCCGCGAGGCGCGCGAGCCGCTCCAGCACATCACCGGCCGCGCCTTCTTCCGGTACCTGGAGCTCCAGGTGGGGCCCGGGGTCTTCGTGCCCCGGCCCGAGACCGAGTCGGTCGTGGACTGGGCCATACAGGCCGTCCGGGCGATGGACGTGGTCGAGCCGCTGATCGTGGACCTGTGCACCGGCTCCGGCGCCATCGCGCTCGCCATGGCCCAGGAGGTGCCGCGCTCGCGCGTGCACGCCGTGGAGCTGTCCGAGGACGCCCTGCGGTGGACCCGCAAGAACGCCGAGGGCTCGCGGGTCACCGTCCACCAGGGCGACGCGCTCAGCGCGCTGCCGGAGCTGGACGGCCAGGTCGACCTGGTCATTTCCAACCCGCCGTACATCCCGCTCACCGAGTGGGAGTACGTGGCCCCCGAGGCGCGGGACCACGACCCCGAGATGGCGCTGTTCTCCGGCGAGGACGGCCTCGACACCATCCGCGGCATCGAGCGCACCGCCCACCGCCTGCTGCGGCCCGGCGGCATCGTCGTCATCGAGCACGCGGACACCCAGGGCGGCCAGGTTCCCTGGATATTCGCCGAAGAGCGGGGCTGGGCCGACGCGGCCGACCACCCCGACCTGAACAACCGCCCCCGCTTCGCCACCGCTCGCAAGGCCCTGCCGTGACCGGCGTGACCAGCGAGAGCATTTCCGCCACCACCCTGATGCACGAGGAGGCCCGCTGATGGCCCGGCGATACGACTGCAACGACGCGACGGACCGCAAGACGGGCCTGCGTGAAGCCGCATCCGCCGTGCGCCGCGGCGAGCTCGTCGTGCTGCCCACCGACACCCTGTACGGGATCGGCGCGGACGCCTTCAGTGCCGAGGCCGTCGGCGACCTGCTCGCCGCCAAGGGCCGCGGCCGCAACATGCCCACCCCCGTCCTCATCGGCTCCCCGAACACCCTCCACGGGCTGGTCACGGACTTCTCCGAGCAGGCGTGGGAGCTCGTCGACGCCTTCTGGCCGGGCGCGCTGACCCTCGTCGCCAAGCACCAGCCGTCGCTGGCCTGGGACCTGGGGGAGACCAACGGGACCGTGGCCGTACGCATGCCCCTGCACCCCGTCGCGATCGAGCTGCTGACCGAGGTCGGCCCGATGGCGGTCTCCTCGGCGAACCTGACCGGGCACCCGGCGCCGGAGGACTGCGACGCCGCGCGCGAGATGCTGGGCGACTCCGTGTCCGTGTACCTGGACGGCGGACCGACTCCGGGCATGCAGCCGTCGTCGATCGTCGACGTCACCGGGAAGGTGCCCGTCCTGCTGCGCGCGGGGGCGCTGACCGCCGAGCAGCTGCGGGAGGTCGTACCCGACCTCGAGGTGGCCCCGTGAGCCCTGAGGGGCGTGGCATAGCGAGCAGCGGCTCCTTCCGCATACTCCACGTCAGCACCGGCAACGTCTGTCGCTCGCCCATCACCGAGCGGCTGACGCGGCATGCGCTGTCGCACCGGCTGGGGGAGCCCGTGACCGGAGACCTCATCGTCGAGAGCGCGGGCACGTGGGGGCACGAGGGTGCGCCCATGGAGGCCAACGCGGCAGCGGTGCTGGCGGACTTCGGAGCGGACGCGACCGGGTTCACCGGACGGGAGCTGCTGGACGAGCACGTCATACGGGCGGACCTGGTGCTGACCGCCACGCGGGACCACCGGGCGCAGGTGATCTCGATGGGGCACTCGGCGGGGCTGCGGACCTTCACGCTGAAGGAGTTCACCCGGCTGGTGCGGGCCATAGACCCGGCGACGCTGCCTCCGCTGGAGGACGGGATGGTCGAGCGCGCCAGGGCGCTGGTCCGGGCCGCGGCGGCGCTGCGCGGCTGGCTGCTCGCCCCGTCGCCCGACGCGGACGAGGTGTACGACCCGTACGGGGCCCCGATCACCTTCTTCCGCTCGATCGGCGACGAGATCAACCAGGCGCTGGAGCCCGTGGTCACGGCCCTCACGGGCGTGACCACCCCGCGCTGACCCGGTCGGTGCGGCGCGGGCCGGCAGGCGGCCCCGTCGCTGAGCGCGATGCGCGGCCGCGGCCTACAGTGGCTGGTACCCGGTACCCCCTGGAGTCGCGCCATGAGCGTCATCACCGAGCCCACGGACCTGCTGCGCCGGCAGGACCCGCAGATGGCCGACGTACTCGCCGGTGAGGCGCGGCGACAGGCCGGGACCCTGCAGCTGATCGCCGCCGAGAACTTCACCTCTCCCGCCGTGCTCACCGCGCTCGGCTCCACCCTCGCCAACAAGTACGCCGAGGGGTACCCCGGCGCCCGCCACCACGGTGGCTGCGAGTACGCGGACCTCGCCGAGCGGATCGCCGTGCAGCGGGCCACCGCGCTCTTCGGGGCCGCGCACGCCAACGTGCAGCCGCACTCCGGCTCCGCCGCGGTGCTGGCCGCGTACGCCGCGCTGCTGCGGCCCGGGGACACGGTGCTGGCCATGGGGCTGCCGTCCGGGGGACACCTCACGCACGGCTCGCCCGCCAACTTCTCCGGGCGCTGGTTCGACTTCGTGCCCTACGGCGTGGACGCGCGGACCGGCCGCATCGACTACGAGCAGGTGCAGGAGCTCGCGCACGCGAACCGGCCCAAGGCCATCGTGTGCGGTTCCGTCTCCTACCCCCGTCACCCCGAGTACTCCGCCTTCCGGGAGATCGCCGACGAGGTCGGGGCCCATCTCATCGTGGACGCCGCCCACCCCATCGGGCTGGTCGCGGGCGGCGCGGCCCCCAGCCCCGTGCCGTACGCGGACATCGTGTGCGCCACCACCCACAAGGTGCTCCGCGGTCCCCGCGGCGGGATGATCCTGTGCGGCGAGGAGTTCGCCGAGCGGATCGACCGGGCGGTGTTCCCCTTCACCCAGGGCGGCGCCCAGATGCACACCATCGCCGCCAAGGCGGTGGCGTTCGGCGAGGCCGCCGGCACCGGGTTCACCTCCTACGCCCACCGCGTGGTCGCCAACGCGCGGGCCCTGGCCGACGCGCTCGCCGCCCGCGGGTTCGCCGTTACGACCGGGGGGACCGATACGCACCTGATCACCGCCGACCCCGCGCCGCTGGGCGTCGACGGCCCGACCGCGCGCGGCCGGCTCGCCGCCGCCGGGATCGTGCTGGACACCTGCGCCCTTCCGTACGGGGACCAGCGCGGGATCCGCCTGGGCACGGCGGCGGTGACCACGCAGGGGATGGGGGAGGCGCAGATGGGCCGGATCGCCGAACTGTTCACCGCCGCGCTGAGCGGCGGGGAGCCCGTGAAGATCCGTGGGGACGTCAATGAGCTGGTGGTCGGTTTTCCGCCGTACGGGGACGAATAGGGACGAGCGAGAGGTACCGCAACCGGGATACGGACCCCGTGCGTCCCCGACAGCGAGTACTTCGCAGCTAGTGTGTGGGGCTGAGATGGCCGGCGATACATCTGGGGCAGCCCGTGCGTGAATATCTGCTGACGCTTTGCGTCACGGTCGCGGTGACCTATCTGCTCACCGGGCCCGTGCGGAAGTTCGCGATCGCGGTCGGTGCGATGCCGGAGATCCGTGCCCGCGACGTGCACCGGGAGCCGACTCCGCGACTCGGCGGCATCGCCATGTTCGGCGGACTGTGCGCGGGCCTGCTGGTCGCCGACCACCTGCAGAACCTCAACGGCGTCTTCGAGCTGTCGAACGAGCCGCGGGCCCTGCTGTCCGGGGCGGCCCTGATCTGGCTGGTCGGCGTCCTCGACGACAAGTTCGAGCTGGACGCCCTGATCAAGCTCGGCGCCCAGATGATCTCCGCCGGCGTGATGTGCATGCAGGGCCTGACCATCCTGTGGATCCCGGTCCCGTGGATCGGGACGGTCGCCCTCACCCCGTGGCAGGGCAACCTGCTCACGGTGGCACTCGTCGTGATCACCATCAACGCGGTGAACTTCGTGGACGGCCTCGACGGCCTCGCCGCCGGCATGGTCTGCATCGCGGCCTGCGCCTTCTTCCTCTACGCGTACCGGATCTGGTTCGGCTACGGCATCGAGGCGGCGGCGCCCGCCACCCTCTTCGCCGCGATCCTGATGGGCATGTGCCTCGGCTTCCTGCCGCACAACATGCACCCGGCCCGCATCTTCATGGGCGACTCCGGCTCGATGCTCATCGGCCTGGTGCTGGCCGCCGCCGCCATCTCCATCAGCGGGCAGGTGGACCCGGACGCGATGGCGCTCTTCGCGGGCGGCGAGCGCAACGCGACGAAGGCGATGCTCCCGGTCTTCATCCCGCTGATCCTGCCCCTGACGATCATCGCGATCCCGATGGCGGACCTGGTCCTGGCCGTCGTACGGCGCACCTGGAACGGGCAGTCGCCGTTCGCCGCGGACCGCGGGCACCTGCACCACCGACTGCTGGAGCTCGGGCATTCGCACAGCCGTGCGGTGCTGATCATGTACTTCTGGTCGGGACTGATCGCCTTCGGCGTGGTGGCGTACTCGGTGCACTCCACCTCGATGTGGATCGTGCTCGCGATCGCGGCGCTGAGCGCGCTCGGCCTGCTCCTGCTCCTCCTGCCGCGCTTCTCCCCGAGGACTCCGAGCTGGGCGGAGCGACTGGTCCCGCCGCGCTACCGGCACGCGGAGCGGGCGGCCGAAGCGGCCGTGCGGGACGCCTCCGCGGTGGAGCCGGAACCGGCGCGGCCGATCGTGGCCGGTGTCTCCGGCGTCAACGGGGCGACCGCGGTGGGCCCCCGTTCGCGCTTCCCCGACCGGCGTAAGGCCGGATCCTCGCGCTGATGGCGCGGGTTCATGTCGGACATGAACCCCCTTTACCAGACAAGTGGGTTGGCTGTCTTGCACACACGGGCGGGTTAGCCCTCATGTGTGACAGTCAGCACACCCACCAGGTAAAGCTCTCATCAAATACTTTGTGATACCGTTCACTAAACCCGGCGACAGAGCCGAAGGACCGTAGTGCGACGGTCCATTGGCCCGAGGTTCCCACTCGGACCGGGCTTACGCTCGTCCCGTACGAGTCCCTTGCCCCCACCACCACGCGGAGCAAACCGCCATGCGGTCAGATGACGTCCGAACCCTTCTGCAAACCGCCGTACCCACCGCTGCCGCCGGCGCAATCGCCGCCGTCATCAGTGGTGTCGCGGTCGGTGGCAAGGGGGCCGTGGGCGCCCTCGTCGCGACGGTGGTGGTGATGCTGTTCATGGGTGGCGGGTTCCTCGTACTGCAGCGCACGGCGAGGTCCATGCCGAATCTGTTCCAGGCCATGGGGCTCTTGCTCTACACGGTCCAGATCCTGTTGCTCTTCGTCTTCCTCGCCGTGTTCAAGAACACGACGCTGTTCCACCCCAAGGCCTTCGCGATCACGCTCGTCGCCACCACCCTCGTGTGGATCGGCGCACAGGCACGTGCTCACATGAAGGCCAAGATCCTTTACGTCGAACCGGATTCGACCAAGGGCGACAAGCCCGGAAATTCGGGACCGAAGCCGTGAAGGGTAGGGGCGGGATAAGCGGGTGTTCGGGATCCTGCTATCGTCCGGTTCCAACTGCGGCAATGCGGACGCGGGCATCCGAGCTGACGCCTGCTCCATCGCGAGGCTCGATGCCTGCCCGTCGCCCCCCAATCCGAAACACCAGTCCAGTGCCGAACAGCGGCTGTGCGCCGCGCCGACACAACGAGGTTGCCGTACCTATGCGCCACGCTGAAGGAGCCCGCGGTGAGTGCTGACCCGACGACGGTGCTCGCCTTCGAGACCGATTGCCACATCTTCGATGGTTGTGGATTCCCGGCTCCCGGCCTGCACTCGTTCCTGTTCGAGCCGATCTTCGGGGACGGTGACAGCAGCTCGTACTTCAACAAGACGATGCTGCTGGCGCTGCTCGGTACGGTCGTCATCGTCGGCTTCTTCTGGGCCGCCTTCCGCAAGCCGAAGGTCGTGCCGGGCAAGCTGCAGATGGTGGCCGAGGCCGGCTATGACTTCGTGCGCCGCGGCATCGTCTACGAGACGATGGGCAAGAAGGAGGGCGAGAAGTACGTCCCCCTGATGGTCTCGCTGTTCTTCTTCGTCTGGGTCCTGAACCTCTGGTCGATCATTCCGCTCGCCCAGTTCCCGGTGACCGCGATCATCGCGTACCCGGCGGGCCTCGCGGCCATCGTCTACGTGACCTGGATGAGCGTGACCTTCAAGCGTCACGGCCTCGTCGGCGGCTTCAAGAACCTGACCGGCTACGACAAGTCGCTCGGCCCGGTCCTCCCGCTGGTCATGGTCATCGAGTTCTTCTCGAACGTCCTGGTCCGCCCCTTCACCCACGCGGTCCGACTGTTCGCGAACATGTTCGCCGGCCACACGCTGCTGCTGCTGTTCACCATCGCCAGCTGGTACCTGCTGAACGGGATCGGCATCGCGTATGCCGGCGTCTCGTTCGTCATGGTCATCGTGATGACCGCGTTCGAACTCTTCATCCAGGCTGTCCAGGCGTACGTCTTCGTCCTCCTGGCCTGCAGCTTCCTGCAGGGCGCACTCGCCGAGCACCACTGAGCCTCGGCTCGCTCCCCGCAATCCCCCCGAATCGTCCGGTGGCCAACCCCCACCGGTCCATGAAAGAGAAGGAAGAACTGGCATGTCCCAGATCCTCGCTGCCACCGAAGGCGTCACCGGCTCGCTCAGCTCTGTCGGCTACGGTCTCGCGGCCATCGGCCCGGGCGTCGGCGTCGGCATCATCTTCGGTAACGGCACCCAGGCTCTTGCCCGTCAGCCCGAGGCTGCCGGTCTGATCCGCGCCAACCAGATCCTCGGCTTCGCCTTCTGTGAGGCGCTCGCCCTCATCGGTCTGGTCATGCCGTTCGTCTACAGCTGACGAACCGCGATCACTAGTCCGAATCGACGAAAGGCACTGATGTGAACCTCCTGGTTCTCGCGGCCGATGAGGCGGAAAACCCCCTCATCCCGCCGATCCCCGAGCTCGTCATCGGTCTGATCGCCTTCGTCATCGTCTTCGGTTTCCTCGCGAAGAAGCTCCTCCCGAACATCAACAAGGTTCTGGACGAGCGCCGCGAGGCCATCGAAGGCGGTATCGAAAAGGCTGAGGCCGCTCAGACCGAGGCTCAGAGCGTTCTGGAGCAGTACAAGGCCCAGCTCGCCGAAGCCCGGCACGAGGCCGCCCGCCTGCGCCAGGACGCGCTGGAGCAGGGCACTGCGCTCAAGGAAGAACTGCGCGCAGAGGGCCAGCGGCAGCGTGAGGAGATCATCGCTGCCGGTCACGCCCAGATCGAGGCCGACCGCAAGGCCGCCTCTTCTGCGCTCCGTCAGGACGTGGGCAAGCTCGCCACCGACCTGGCCGGAAAGCTCGTCGGCGAGTCCCTTGAGGACCACGCCCGGCAGAGCCGCACGATCGACCGCTTCCTCAGCGAGCTCGAGGAGAAGGCCGAGGCCGCCCGATGAACGGAGCGAGCCGCGACGCGCTGGCCACCGCCCGCGAGCGTCTCGACGCGCTGACGGACAACACGTCCGTCGACGCGGCGAAGCTCGCCGGCGAGCTGGCGGCCGTCACCGCGCTGCTCGACCGTGAGGTCTCGCTGCGTCGGGTCATCACCGACCCGGCGCAGTCCGGCGAGGCCAAGGCCGAGCTGGCCGGCCGACTGCTGGGCGGCCAGGTGGGCGGGGAAACCCTCGACCTGGTGTCCGGCATGGTCCGGTCCCGCTGGTCGCAGTCCCGTGACCTGGTCGACTCGCTCGAGAGGCTGGCGGCCACCGCCGACCTCACGGCGGCCCAGAGCGCGGGCGCACTCGACGACGTGGAAGACGAACTGTTCCGCTTCGGCCGGATCGTCTCCTCGAGCACCGAGCTGCGCGCTGCCCTGACCGACCGGTCGGCGAGCGTCGCCGCCAAGAGCGAGCTGCTGCGCAGCCTGCTCGGCGGCAAGGCGAACGCCGTCACCGAGCGTCTGGTCACGCGTCTCGTCGCACACCCGCGGGGACGTAGCCTGGAAGCGGGCCTCGAGTCCCTTTCCACGCTCGCCGCCGAGCGCCGCAACCGCATGGTCGCCACCGTGACCACCGCGGTTCCGCTCAGCGACGTGCAGAAGCAGCGTCTCGGTGCGGTCCTGGCCAAGCTGTACGGCCGCGAGATGCACCTGAACCTGGACGTGGACCCCGAGGTCCTCGGCGGGATCTCGGTGCGTGTCGGCGACGAGGTCATCGACGGCACCATCGCGGACCGCATCGAAGAAGCGTCCCGTCGCATGGCCGGCTGACCAGCCACCAATAACAAAGCATTCCTAGCGGCCCGGTTGGGCCGTGCAGAACTTGCAGAAGATTCCTGGGGGTCGCCCCCAGACCCCTAAGAAGCTTCAGGCCCAACAAGGAGAGCAGGGAACCCAGATGGCGGAGCTCACGATCCGGCCGGAGGAGATCCGGGACGCACTGGAGAACTTTGTCCAGTCGTACCAGCCGGACGCGGCCTCGCGCGAGGAGGTCGGTACGGTCAGCGTTGCCGGCGACGGCATCGCGAAGGTGGAGGGCCTGCCCTCCGCCATGGCGAACGAGCTGCTGAAGTTCGAGGACGGGACCCTCGGTCTCGCCCTCAACCTCGACGAGCGCGAGATCGGTGCGGTCGTCCTCGGCGAGTTCAGCGGTATCGAGGAGGGCCAGCCGGTGCAGCGCACCGGTGAGGTGCTCTCCGTCGGCGTCGGCGAGGGTTACCTCGGCCGCGTTGTCGACCCGCTCGGCAACCCGATCGACGGCCTCGGCGAGATCGCGACCGAGGGCCGCCGCGCCCTCGAGCTGCAGGCCCCCGGCGTCATGGTCCGCAAGTCGGTCCACGAGCCGATGCAGACCGGCTACAAGGCGATCGACGCGATGGTGCCGGTCGGCCGTGGTCAGCGTCAGCTGATCATCGGCGACCGTCAGACCGGCAAGACCGCTCTGGCCGTCGACACGATCATCAACCAGCGCGACAACTGGCGCTCTGGCGACGTGAACAAGCAGGTCCGCTGCATCTACGTCGCCATCGGCCAGAAGGGCTCGACCATCGCGTCCGTTCGCGGCGCCCTGGAAGACGCCGGCGCGCTCGAGTACACGACGATCGTCGCTGCCCCGGCGTCCGACCCGGCCGGCTTCAAGTACCTGGCGCCGTACACCGGTTCGGCCATCGGCCAGCACTGGATGTACGCCGGCAAGCACGTCCTGATCATCTTCGACGACCTGTCGAAGCAGGCCGACGCCTACCGCGCCGTGTCGCTGCTGCTGCGCCGTCCGCCGGGCCGCGAGGCCTACCCGGGCGACGTCTTCTACCTGCACTCCCGTCTGCTGGAGCGCTGCGCCAAGCTCTCCGACGACATGGGTGCCGGTTCGATGACCGGTCTGCCGATCGTCGAGACCAAGGCGAACGACGTGTCGGCGTTCATCCCGACCAACGTCATCTCCATCACCGACGGCCAGTGCTTCCTGGAGTCCGACCTGTTCAACGCGGGCCAGCGCCCGGCGCTGAACGTCGGTATCTCGGTCTCCCGCGTCGGTGGCTCGGCCCAGCACAAGGCCATGAAGCAGGTTTCCGGCCGTCTGCGCCTGGACCTCGCCCAGTACCGCGAGCTGGAGGCGTTCGCCGCCTTCGGTTCCGACCTGGACGCCGCTTCGAAGGCATCGCTGGAGCGCGGCAAGCGTCTGGTCGAGCTACTGAAGCAGGGCCAGTACCAGCCGATGCCGGTCGAGGAGCAGGTCGTCTCCGTCTGGGCCGGTACCACCGGCAAGATGGACGACGTCCCGGTGGCCGACATCCGTCGCTTCGAGTCGGAGCTGCTGGACCACCTGCGCCTCGAGCGCAAGGAGCTCCTCACCTCCATCGCGGACGGCGGCAAGATGTCGGACGACACGCTCACCTCCATCGGTGACGCGATCGCCAACTTCAAGCGCCAGTTCGAGACCTCGGACGGCAAGCTCCTGGGCGAGGACGCGCCGGCCGTCAACGTCTCCAAGTGACGACGGAAGGGACCTGACTCATGGGAGCGCAGCTCCGGGTCTACAAGCGTCGCATCCGTGCCGTCACGGCGACCAAGAAGATCACCAAGGCGATGGAAATGATCGCCGCCTCGCGCATCGTCAAGGCGCAGCGCAAGGTGGCGGCATCGATGCCGTACGCGACCGAGCTCACCCGTGCGGTGACCGCGGTGGCGACCGGTTCGAACACCAAGCACGCCCTGACCACCGAGGTCGAGGCGCCGGTGCGAGCCGCGATCGTGCTCATCACGAGCGACCGCGGTCTGGCCGGCGGCTACTCCTCGAACGCCATCAAGCAGGCGGAGCGGCTCACCGAGCGGCTGCGCGGCGAGGGCAAGGAGGTCGACACGTACATCGTCGGCCGTAAGGGTGTCGCCTACTACGGCTTCCGCGAGCGCAAGGTCGCGGAGTCGTGGACCGGCTTCACCGACAGCCCGGCCTACGCCGACGCCAAGCGCGTCGCGGCGCCCCTGATCCAGGCCATCCAGACGGACACGGCCGAGGGCGGCGTCGACGAGCTGCACATCATCTTCACGGAATTCGTGTCGATGATGACGCAGAACGCGGTGGACGGCCGGATGCTGCCCCTTAGCCTCGACCAGGCTGCGGAGGAGAGCGGTACGAAGGGCGAGATCCTTCCGCTGTTCGACTTCGAGCCGTCGGCTGAGGACGTCCTCGACGCCCTTCTGCCGCGCTACGTCGAGAGCCGCATCTACAACGCACTGCTGCAGTCGGCCGCTTCCGAGCACGCCGCCCGCCGCCGCGCGATGAAGTCGGCCACCGACAACGCCGGGGATCTCATCAAGAGCCTCTCCCGGCTTGCCAACGCGGCCCGCCAGGCCGAAATCACCCAGGAAATCAGCGAGATCGTCGGTGGCGCGAGCGCCATGGCTGACGCGACCGCGGGGAGTGACAAGTAATGACGACCACTGTTGAGACGGCCGCCGCCACGGGCCGCGTCGCCCGGGTCATCGGCCCGGTCGTCGACGTGGAGTTCCCCGTCGACGCCATGCCCGAGATCTACAACGCCCTCAAGGTCCAGGTCGCCGACCCGGCCGAGGACGGCAAGCTCAAGACGCTGACCCTGGAAGTCGCCCAGCACCTGGGTGACGGCCTGGTCCGCACCATCTCCATGCAGCCCACCGACGGTCTGGTCCGCCAGGCCACGGTGATCAACACGGGCGAGGGCATCACCGTCCCCGTCGGTGACTTCACCAAGGGCAAGGTGTTCAACACCCTCGGTGAGGTGCTGAACTACCCGGAGGAGAACGCCAACGTCACCGAGCGCTGGCCGATCCACCGCAAGGCGCCCCGCTTCGACGAGCTCGAGTCGAAGACCGAGATGTTCGAGACCGGCGTCAAGGTCATCGACCTTCTCACCCCGTACGTCAAGGGTGGAAAGATCGGTCTGTTCGGTGGTGCCGGTGTCGGCAAGACCGTTCTGATCCAGGAAATGATCTACCGCGTCGCCAACAACCACGACGGTGTGTCGGTCTTCGCGGGCGTCGGTGAGCGTACCCGTGAGGGCAACGACCTCATCGAGGAAATGGCCGAGTCCGGCGTCATCGACAAGACGGCGCTCGTCTTCGGCCAGATGGACGAGCCCCCGGGCACCCGTCTTCGCGTCGCGCTGGCCGGTCTGACCATGGCGGAGTACTTCCGCGATGTGCAGAAGCAGGACGTGCTCTTCTTCATCGACAACATCTTCCGTTACACCCAGGCCGGTTCGGAGGTGTCGACCCTTCTGGGCCGCATGCCGTCCGCCGTGGGTTACCAGCCGAACCTGGCTGACGAGATGGGTCTGCTGCAGGAGCGCATCACGTCGACCCGCGGTCACTCGATCACCTCGATGCAGGCGATCTACGTCCCCGCGGACGACCTGACCGACCCGGCGCCGGCGACCACCTTCGCCCACCTCGACGCGACGACGGTTCTTTCCCGTCCGATCTCCGAGAAGGGCATCTACCCGGCCGTGGACCCGCTGGACTCGACGTCCCGCATCCTCGACCCGCGGTACATCGCGGCGGACCACTACGCCACCGCGATGCGCGTCAAGGGGATCCTGCAGAAGTACAAGGACCTCCAGGACATCATCGCGATCCTCGGTATCGACGAGCTGGGCGAGGAGGACAAGCTCGTTGTCCACCGTGCCCGTCGTGTCGAGCGCTTCCTGTCGCAGAACACGCACGTCGCCAAGCAGTTCACCGGCGTCGACGGTTCGGACGTTCCGCTCGAGGAGTCGATCGTGGCGTTCAACGCGATCTGCGACGGCGACTACGACCACTTCCCCGAGCAGGCGTTCTTCCTGTGCGGTGGCATTGAGGACCTCAAGGCCAACGCCAAGGAGCTGGGCGTCTCCTGAAGCCGCGCTCCTCGCGAGCACAGCTGACTGACGGAGAGGGGCGGGTGTGTCCCGTCCCTCTCCCCACGCCCATTAGAATTTGACCCAACACCCGGCCTTCCCGCCGGGTGGTGACCCGAGGAGCCACCTTGGCTGCTGAGCTGCACGTCGAGCTGGTCGCGGCGGACCGTAGCGTCTGGTCCGGCGAGGCCACCCTGGTTGTCGCCCGCACCACGTCCGGCGACATCGGCGTCATGCCCGGTCACCAGCCGCTTCTCGGTGTGCTGGAATCGGGCCCGGTGACCATCCGTACCGTTGAGGGCAACACTGTTGTCGCCGCGGTGCACGGCGGATTCATCTCGTTCGCGGACAACAAGCTGTCCCTGCTGGCCGAGATCGCCGAGCTTGCCGACGAGATCGATGTCGAGCGGGCGGAGCGGGCACTGGAGCGCGCGAAGTCGGAGACCGATGGGGCCGCCGAACGTCGCGCCGATGTCCGGCTGCGCGCGGTTTCGGGGCGCTGAGCCCCGGTACCGGTAAGAGTGTGAAACCTCAGCCGCGGTCCGGTCTGGAATATTCCAGACCAGGTCGCGGCTGAGGCGATGCAGGCCGAGCCCGGACTCCGTCCGGGAGCGCCCCCGTCGTACGCAGTATTCGATGAGCGAGGAGGTCGGTGAAAGATGCTCCTCGCTCTGCTTGTGAGCGGCCTGGTCGTAGCCCTGGTGGTGATCGGGTTGTTCGTCTTCGCGTTGCGCCGCAGGCTGATCCAGCGTTCCGGCGGCACCTTCGACTGCAGCCTGCGCTGGGGCGTGGCCGAAGAGCTCGACATCTCCGGCAAGGGCTGGGTGTACGGGGTCGCGCGCTACAGCGGTGACCGCATCGACTGGTTCCGCGTCTTCAGTTACTCCCCCCGGCCGCGCCGGCTGCTGGAGCGGTCCTCCATCGAGGTCATCGCCCGCCGCGCTCCCGAGGGCGAGGAGGAGCTGGCCCTGCTGTCCGATGCCGTCGTGCTCCGCTGTCGCCACCGGGGGACCCGGCTGGAGCTGGCGATGAGCGATGACGCGCTGACCGGCTTCCTGGCGTGGCTCGAAGCGGCGCCTCCCGGGCAGAGGGTGAACGTCGCCTGAGGCCCGGCGGCGCCGGTGTGTCCCCGCCGGACGGAGTCCGGCGCAGCGCCGCGAAGCCGGGGAGGCCCCCGGGGCCGAGCCGTGCGAGCGGCGCGTGAAGAAGGAGAAGCCGGGGAGACGGGGGCGGACCCGTCTCCCCGGCTTCGTCTTTCACCGGGCCGGCGCGCGGCGCCTACTGCAGGCCGGTGTGGATCGCGGTGGCGAGCTCGCCATTCGCGGTGTCACCGCTGAACTCCCAGGAGAAGGCGCCCCTGAGGCCCTGCTGCTTCACCCAGCTCATCTTGCCCCCGATGGTGGCGGGGGTGTCGTAGCTCCACCAGTTGCTGCCGCACTTGGCGTACGCCGTGCCGGCGATGGTGCCGGTCGACGGGCAGCTGCCCTTGAGCACCTTGTAGTCCTCGATGCCCTGCTCGTAGGTGCCGGGGGCCGGTCCGGTGGCGGTGCCGCCGGGGGTCGCCTGGGTGACGCCGGTCCAGCCGCGGCCGTAGAAGCCGATGCCGAGGTTGAGCTTGGATCCGGCGATGCCCTTGCCCTTGAGCTTGGTGATCGCGGCCTCGGAGTTGAAGCCGGCGATCGGGATGCCGGTGTACGAGGTGAGCGGGGAGTGCGGGGCCGTGGGGCCCTTGGCGTCCCACGCGCCGAAGAAGTCGTAGGTCATGACGTTGTAGAAGTCGACGTACTGGGCCGCGCCCGCGTAGTCGGCGAGGTCGAGCTTGCCGCCGTTGGAGCCGTCGGCGGAGATCGCGGCGGTCACCAGGTTGCTGCCGCCGAACTTCGTGCGCAGTGCGGAGAGGACGTTCTTCAGGGAGGCGGCCCCGCTGGTGTCGCAGGAGAGGCCGCAGGCGTTCGGGTACTCCCAGTCGATGTCGATGCCGTCGAAGACGTCGGCCCAGCGCGGGTCCTCGACCAGGTCGTAGCAGGACTGGGCGAAGGCGGCGGGGTTGGCCGCGGCCTGGCCGAAGCCGCCGGACCAGGTCCAGCCGCCGAAGGAGTACAGGACCTTGATGTTCGGGTACTTCTTCTTCAGCTGGCGCAGCTGGTTGAAGTTGCCCGCCACCGGCTGGTCCCAGGTGTCGGCGACACCGGAGACGCTGGAGGAGGCGTCGTAGGTCTTCTGGTAGTCGGCGTAGGCGTCACCGATGGTGCACTTGCCGCCCTGGACGTTGCCGAAGGCGTAGTTGATGTGCGTGATCTTCGAGGCGGTGCCCGAGGTGACCAGGTTCTTCACGTGGTAGTTGCGCTGGTAGACGCCCCAGTCGGTGAAGTAGCCGAGCTTGACGGTGGAGCCCGGGTTGCCCGGGTCGGGCGGGGTGGTGCCTCCCGTGGTCGTCACCGACAGGGTGCCGGAGGAGGGCCCGGTCTGGTCGATGGTGTCGCGGGCGGTGACGGTGTACTGGTACGTGGTGCCCTTGGTCAGGCCCGAGTCGGTGTACGAGGGGGTGGTGACCGTGGCGATCTTGACTCCGCCGCGGTGGACGTCGTAGTTCTTGACGCCCTTGTCGTCGGTGGCCGCCGACCAGCCGAGGGTCAGCCCGGTGTCCGTGACGCCGCTGGCCGTGGGGGTGCCGGGGGCGCCGGGCGGGTTGTCGGTGGGGGTGGTGGTGCCGTCGCAGGAGCCGCCGTTGACCTTGCAGCCGGCGGGAGCGCCGGGGCCCGTGCCGTTGAAGCCGAAGCTGATGGTGGCGCCCGGGGCGAGGGTCCCGTTCCAGCCGACGTTCTTTCCGGTCCAGTGGGTGCCCGAGCTGGTGACGGTGGCGTCCCAGGCGGAGGTGACGGCGGTGCCGGACGGGTAGTCCCACTCCACGGTCCAGCTGCTGAGGGTGGTCGTGCCGGTGTTCTTCACCGTCCACTTGCCCTCGAAGCCGGAGCCCCAGTCGGAGACCTTGGTGTACGTCGCGGTCGCCGAGGCCGCGGCCTCGGCGGGGGCGGCGATGGCCACCAGTGCGGCGAGGGGCAGGGTGAGCACGGCCAGGGCGGCCGCCACTCTTCGGAAAAACGGTGCGCGTCGTGGGGGTGCTGTGCTCAAGGGTGCTCCTCCGAGGTCCGTCGCGGCCGTGGGGACGGCCGCGGCATGGGGTGGGACCTGCGCCGCCCGTGAGCGGGCCCGACATGATTTTTTGTCATGGCACGCTCACCACAGTTGTGCGTGAGAGTAGAAAGGTCTGGACCAACCGTCAAGAGGTCCAGACCTTCCATGGGCAACCTCGAATGCACTTCCAGCCGGATTCGACTGGGCGCCCAACTCCTGCGCCCCTACGGCCGCTTGGACCATCATGAGGTGGGGCACCGCCGGGAGATCTACCGGCGGTGCCGACCTCCCGAGGCCGCTGGGCGGTGGTCAGCGTTCGCCGCCGGGGACCCAGAGGACGTCCCCGACCTCCTTGTTGGCCGTACGGGCCAGGATGAAGAGGAGGTCGGAGAGGCGGTTGAGGTAGGTGGCCGTCAACGGGTTCATCACGTCGCCGTGCGCCTCCAGCGCCGCCCAGGTGGAGCGCTCCGCGCGGCGGACCACCGTGCAGGCCTGGTGGAGCAGGGCCGCGCCCGGGGCGCCGCCGGGGAGGATGAAGCTGCGGAGCTTCTCCAGCTCCTCGTTGAAGCGGTCGCAGTCAGCCTCCAGCTTGTCGACGTAGAACTGCTCGACGCGCAGCGGAGGGTACTGCGGCTCCTCGACGACCGGCGTGCACAGGTCCGCGCCGACATCGAACAGGTCGTTCTGCACCCGGACCAGGACCTTCATGACATCGGCGGACAGTCCGCCCAGTGCGATCGCCGTTCCGATGGCCGCGTTGGCCTCGTTGGCGTCGGCGTAGGCGGAGATCCGCAGGTCGGTCTTGGCGGTCCGGCTCATGTCGCCGAGGGCCGTCGTGCCCTTGTCGCCGGTGCGGGTGTAGATGCGCGTGAGGTTCACCATGCCGTCAGCGTAGTTGGGGACGAAGGAGCGCGCGGGCCAACTGGAGGGCCCTGGCGCGCTGCTGAGCCGTACCGGTGTGATGTCCGTCATCTGAGACGTGACGCGTGTTACTTCGCGGTCACACCGCCCCCCACGGGCGCTAGTCTCCGCCGGAGAAGGTGCGCGACCGTTCCGTATCGAGGGCCGTGCCGTACCGAAGGCCGTGTCGTATTGAAGAGCGTGGGGTGTGCAGTGGCTGGGAAGCTCGCCGTCATCGGTGCCGGACTGATGGGTTCCGGAATCGCGCAGGTCTCCGCTCAGGCGGGTTGGGACGTCGTGCTGCGCGATGTCACCGACGCCGCGCTGACCCGGGGCACCGACGGGATCAAGGCCTCGTACGACAAGTTCGTCTCGAAGGGCAAGCTGACCGCCGAGGACGCCGAGGCCGCGCTGGCCCGCATCACCACGAGCACCGACATGGAAGCGGTCGCCGACGCCGACATCGTCGTCGAGGCCGTCTTCGAGAAGCTGGAGGTCAAGCACGAGATCTTCCGCGCGCTCGACAAGCTCGTGCGCGAGGACGCGATCCTCGCCTCCAACACCTCGGCCATCCCGATCACCAAGATCGCGGCCGTGACCGAGCGTCCGGAGCGGGTCGTCGGCGCGCACTTCTTCTCGCCCGTCCCGATGATGCAGCTGTGCGAGCTCGTGCGCGGCTACAAGACGAGCGATGAAACGCTCGCCACCACCCGCGCGTTCGCCGAGTCCGTGGGCAAGACCTGCATCGTGGTCAACCGCGACGTGGCCGGTTTCGTGACGACCCGTCTGATCTCCGCGCTGGTCGTCGAAGCCGCCAAACTGTACGAATCGGGCGTCGCGTCCGCCGAGGACATCGACATCGCCTGCAAGCTCGGCTTCGGTCACGCCATGGGCCCGCTGGCCACCGCCGACCTCACCGGCGTCGACATCCTGCTGCACGCCACCAGCAACATCTACACCGAATGCCAGGACGAGAAGTTCGCGCCGCCGGAGCTGATGCGCCGCATGGTGGACGCGGGCGACATCGGCCGCAAGAGCGGTCAGGGCTTCTACAAGCACTGAACCGTGGCCAGGCGCGGGCGCCGGGCCGGAACGGTGCGTTCGAACACCGTTCTTCACCCCTCGGGGTGAATTAGGTATCGGTTCGCTCACGGTCGGCAACTTCCCTGCCCCGGAGGCAGTCAGTTGCATTGAGAGTTGCCGATCACGGACCAGTCGGACCATACGTACGCAGTACCGCACTGCCGGGAGCACACATGCACATCAGGGGCGATCACGCCCAACTCGCAGTCGGGGGCCGCCTCGACGTGCGCAGCGCGGCGGACGCCCGTACGGCCCTGCACACCGCCCTCGACGACGGTCACGGCGACCTCGTGCTGGACCTCACCGGGCTCGACTCCTGGGACGCGACCGGCCTCGGCGTGATCATGGGCGCACACCGCCGGGCCGGCCGGACCGGGCGGCGGCTCGTCCTGCGCGGGGTTCCTCCGCAGATGCAGCGACTGCTCGTCGCCACCCGCCTGCACCGGATCCTCGCGATCGAGGGCGGCCTCGAAGCGGAGTCCCTGCCGCGCGTCTGATCCGTGGACCTGGGGTTTACACAACCTGCGGAAACGTAACGGTCCGGTGGTGAAGGCACCCCGGCCGTTCCCGCGCGGCCGGGCACGGTCTAGGGTTCGGGCGGAAACCGGACCAGTAGCGACAGCGGCGTGAGCGAAGGCCGGGCAGCAGACGGCGACGACGGCGCAGGGCGCGATCGGGGGACTTGGTCATGGACCGCACTCAGGGGCAGGCTGCCGAGACGGCGGAAGCACCCGCACGGGTCGTGACGCTGACCGCCGGGGACTTCACCCTCACGGTGAACCCCGTCGACGGCAGCGAGATCGAGCCGACCCACCGCCCCGGCGGCGAGCCCGCCCGCCTTCCGGCCAAGCGCACCCCCGCCGCCCGCACCTCGGCCGCGGCCGCGGCACGGCCCCCCGTACCGCCGGGCGCCCCGGCGGGCCCGCGCCGGCTGCTCGGCCGCGAGGAGGAGCGCGAACGCCTCGTACTGCTCCTCGGGCGCGGCCGCTCCGTACGCCTGACCGGACCGCCCGGATCCGGGCGCACGGCGCTGCTCGACTCCGTCGCCGAGGCCTGCCACGACATGGCCCCCGACGGAGTCGTACGGCTCTCCGCGCACGGGCACCAGCAGGCCGGCGAGCTGCTCCACGCCCTGTACGCGGCCGTCTACGAGGCCCCGGCGGAGCGGCCGGACCGGACCGGACTCCTCGCCCGGGTACGGCGGATCGGAGCCGTCGTCCTCCTCGACGACCTCGACATGGGCGGCCCCGCGCTCGACGAACTGCTGCGAGCCACGCCGGAGTGCGCCTACCTGCTGGCCGCCACCCCCGACACCCGGGCCCCCTCGGACGATTCGCACCTGGAACAGGTGTTCCTCGGCGGACTGGCCCGCACCGACTGCGTGGCCCTGCTCGAGGAGGGCATCGGGCGCCCCCTGACCGAGGAGGAAACGGCCTGGGCGGGGGACCTGCGCTTCGCCTCCGAAGGGCTGCCGCTGCGCTTCGTACAGGCCGCCGCGCTGCTGCGCCGGCGCGACGAGCTGAACCGGGCGGACGGCGTGGACGAGGACGAGGAGCCCGGCGTCTTCGAGGAGCGCCCGCGCGACGCGTCCTTCGTACCGCTGCCCACCCTCGCCGAGGGCGCCGCCCCGGCGGAACTGCTGGCCTCCCGGGTCAGCGAGTCGGCGCGGGCCGCGCTGCGGATCGCCTGCGCGCTGGGCGGGGAGCTGCCGCACCACGCGCACCTGCCGGCGCTGGTCGGCGACACGCACGCCGACCTGGCCGTGGGGGAGCTGCTCGCCTGCGGGCTGCTGACCCCCGTCGGGACGCGCTACCGGCTGGCCGCCGGGGTCGCCCGGCAGCTGGAGGAGGCCGGGTACGGGGACTCCGCGGCCGAGGGGGCCCGTACGGCCGCCCGGCACTACGCCTGGTGGACCGGGCACACCTCGGTGACCCCGGAACGGATCGCGGCCGAGGCCGACGCCGTGCTCGCGGCGCTGGCCGGGGCCGACGTCGTGGCCGCGGTGCTGCTGGCCCGGACGGCGGCCCCGGCGTTCGCGGCCTCGCTGCACTGGGAGGCGTGGGAGCGGGTGCTGCGCTCCGGCGCGGAGGCCGCGCGCAAGGCGGGAGAGGTCGCGGAGCAGGCGTACTTCCACCACGAACTCGGGGTACTGGCCCTGTGCGAGGGACGGCTCGACCGGGCGCGGGCGGAGCTGGAGGCCTCGATCGGGCTGCGCGGGGCCCTCGCCGACAAGCGGGGGACCGTCGCGGGGCGGCGTGCGCTGGCGCTGGTCACCGACCGGGAGAAAGCGGGGGTGAAGGTGTCGCCGCCGCTGCGGTTGGCTCCGCCGAGCGCGGCGGGGGGCGGGACGGCGGCTGAGGCCGGAACGGCGGCCGGGTCCGGGTCTGCGGCTCGGGCGGGAACGGCGGCCGGGTCTGCGGCCGGGGCGGGAACGGCTGCTGGGTCTACGGCCGGGGCGGGAACGGCGGCTGGGTCCGGGTCCGCGGCGGGGTCCGCGGCCGCGCAGCCCCGTACCGTGCCCGGGGCCGGTTCCGTACCCGGGGCCGCGGGCCCGGCTTCGCTTCCGGCTTCCGCCGGGGCTCTGGTGAAGCCCTTGGGCGCGGCGGCTCCGCAGGGGTCCGCGGGTGCGTCGGTTCCGCGGGGCCCGGTGGCTCCGGGAGCCCCGGTGGCTCCGGGAGCCCCGGTGGCGCCGGGAGCTTCGGAAGCGGCGACCACGGTCATACCCGCCATCGCGCCGCCGGGTTCGGTCTCGCCCGTGACGCTGGCGGAGGTGTTCGAGAACGCGTTCCCCCTCGCCCCGGAGCCGGAGCCGGAGCCGGTCCCGTTTCCCGCCAAGCCGCAGCCCGAGCGGGAGTCCCACCGCAAGCCGATCCTGCTGGCCGCGGCCGGGGCACTGGCCGTGGTGGTGATCGGCACGGTGGTCGCGCTGGCGATGGCCTCGTCCGAGGACGCGCCGCCGCCCCCGGTGCGGGGTCCGGGCGTCTCGGTCACCCCGACCACGCCGGAGTCGCACACCGCCCCCAGCGAGCCGGGCCCGAGCGGGAACGATCCTGTCGCACCGGATCCGCAGACCTCGGCCCCCGCCCAGGCGGAGCCGAGTACGGGCCCGTCGCCGCGGAAGACCCCGTCGCGCAAGCCTTCGCCGACCCCGCGGTCGTCGAGTCCGGGGAACCCGCCTCCGCCGCCGTCGTCTTCGAGCCCGTCCTCGCCGTCACCGATCACGTCGGAGCCCACGAGCGCGGCTCCGACCCCCCCGACGTCCGATCCCACGACATCGACGGGGCCGTCGGGAACGGCGGGGTCGGGGAACTGACGGGTCGGGTCGCGGTCGAACCGGCCGAACCGCCCCGACCGGTCGGGGCGCCGGTCGAACCGACCCGTTCTCCGCCCCGCCGCGCCCCTCGTGCCCGTCAGAACAGGCGGAGCTTGTCGTCCTCGATGCCGCGCATGGCGTTGTAGTCGAGGACGACGCACTCCATGCCGCGGTCCGTCGCCAGGACGCGGGCCTGGGGCTTGATCTCCTGGGCCGCGAAGATGCCCTTGACGGGCGCCAGGTGCGGATCGCGGTTCAGCAGCTCCAGGTAGCGCGTGAGCTGCTCGACGCCGTCGATCTCGCCGCGCCGCTTGATCTCCACGGCCACCGTCGCGCCGCCGCCGTCCCGGCACAGGATGTCCACGGGGCCGATCGCCGTCATGTACTCGCGGCGGATCAGCGTGTACCCCTCGCCGAGGGTGTCGATCCGGTCGGCCAGGAGTTCCTGCAGGTGGGCCTCGACGCCGTCCTTGATCAGGCCGGGGTCGATGCCGAGCTCGTGCGAGGAGTCGTGGAGGACCTCCTCCATGGTGATGATGAGCTTCTCGCCCGCCTTGTTGACGACCGTCCAGACGCCGGCTTCGTCACCGCTCCCCTCCTTGAGGGTGCACGGCGGCGACATCCAGTTGAGCGGTTTGTACGCCCGGTCGTCCGCGTGGATCGAGACACTGCCGTCGGCCTTCACGAGGATCAGACGGGGTGCCGAGGGCAGATGGGCGGTGAGCCGGCCCGCATAGTCGACGGAGCAACGGGCAATGACGAGACGCATGGTCGGCAACGCTACTCGACGAGAAGGCCCGCACGCGATTCGCCCCCGAAAGCCCCCTTCGCGGATGGCGCGTTGTATGCGCATTCTCCTGGTGCGGTACCCACCGGGCGCCTACCGTGGTGAGCGGGAGGTTGCGACGCGTACACACTGCGTTGCGATCTCCCTCCCTGACCGTAAGACCCCGGCAACCAAATCACCGGGGTCGCGAGAGGAGAACCCATGTCGCTCGACGTCTCACCGGCCCTACTCGAACAGGCCGAGCGAGGCGAGGTCGACGAAGCCGCTTTCGTCGACTGCGTCCGGACCTCCCTGCCTTACGCATGGGAGATGGTCAGCTCGCTCGTGGCCCAGCTGAAGGTGGACGGCGGACAGTTCGCCGACAACCAGACGCCTCCGCCCGACGAGCAGGCGCGTGGCCAGCTGCTCCGCGCTCTTGCGAGTGACGCGATACGGGGGGCGCTGCAGCGCCACTTCGGAGTGCGCCTGGCCTTCCAGAACTGCCACCGGGTTGCGGTGTTCCCGCTGGACTCCTCGGTGGACGACCGGTTGGCCAAGTTCACTTCGATCCGCGGTCAGCTGCTCAACCAGTCGCCTGAACTGCGGGACTGCTAGCAACACCGGCAGACCGGCAGATCGCTGGAGCGGCAGGCCCGCAGTACGCAGGACCGCACTTGCGTACGACGCGTGAGGTACGACGTCCGACCGGTGTCCGCTGCCGCTCCGGTGCCAACGGAGCGGCAGCCCTGGTCCCGGTCCCGAGCCGTGGCCCTGGTGTCAGCCGAGCCCCGGCACGACTTCCGCGCCGAGGCGCCGGAGGTTCTCCTCCGTCGAGGCGAGGTCTCCCGAGCCTTCCGTCAGCAGGGCGAACCGCGTGATGCCCGTACGTTCCGACGTGGCCGCCAGCCGGTCCGCGGCCAGCTCCGGAGTGCCGACGGGGTGCAGATCGCACAGCAGCTCCGTGTAGGCGACGGGATCCCGCATCGCCCGCTGTCGCCCGTCCACCGTCACGTGCGCGTCCAGGCCCTGCTTGAGCCAGCCCGGCATCGCCTTCAGCAGCGTTTCCCGGGCGTCCGCCGTCCGGTCCGCGAGCTGGCACACCCCGGCCGATACGTGGCCCGCCTCCGGCGAACGGCCCGCGGCCCGCGCGGTGCGACGCCACAGCTCGACCATCGCGGCCTTGTCCTCGTCCCCGCAGTGCATGCCCAGCAGCATCGGCAGGCCGCGCTCGGCGGCCAGCCGGACCGATGCGGGAGAGGTGCAGGCGACGATCACTTCCGGCCCGTTCCCCTCGCCGTCCAGCGCCTCCGACGGACGGGGTACGACGGCCACCTCGCGGAAGCCGTACCGTTCGCCGGCGGCATCCGTCCCGGCCCCCGTGCCCAGCCCCGGCGCCGTCCCCACCCGGGGCTCGGTCAGCCAGCGGCGCAGCAGGTCCAGGTCCTGCGGGAAGCGGTTCTCGTACGCGTCGAGACCGCCGCCGAAGACCTCAAGGTCCACCCAGGGACCGCCCCGGCCCACCCCCAGGGTGAACCGGCCCTCCGACGTCAGGTGCAGCAGGGCCGCCTGCTCGCCCAGGGCCACCGGATGCGTGCTCGGCAGCACGCTCACCGCGGTGCCCACGCGCAGCCGCCGGGTGCGGCCCAGCAAGAGGGCCGCCAGCGTCACCGCCGACGGGCAGACCCCGTACGGCACGAAGTGGTGCTCGGCGATCCAGACCGAATCGAGGCCGGCCTCCTCGGCCACCTCGGCGGTCCGGACCGCCCGGTGCAGTGCCTCTCCCTGCCCCTGGCCCGGGAACTGGGCCGCCAGTACAAATGCTCCTACGCGCATCGCCTTTAGCCTCCTCGCGGCTGACGCGGCCTCCCCAGGCGGACCGGTTTCCATACCGGCAACAACGTCTGACACGTGCCAAAGGCACGGCCTGACAGGAAGGTTATTGGGATTGTCAGGCCAGTCGCGCTTTCGGATGGTCGGTCTCGAGGGTCATCCTTCAGCCACCCTGCGGGTACCCGGCTTCGCTGCGCGTAGTCTGAGAGAAAGTCACTGCCGTCCGCCCATCCGTGAGGTATACGTGTCACCGCGCCACAACCGCCCCAGGGGCGGCGAGAAGCCAGCCGATCGTTCGGACCAGGGCTCGGGCCCGGGGAGTCTGGACCGGTACGGGCTGGAGCGCATGGAGGAGTACCAGGGCGAGGTCTGGAAGGTCCGGCACGTCGCGGGTGCGAGCGCGGCGGGCAAGCGCTACCGCTGCCCCGGCTGCGACCAGGAGATCCCCTCCGGCACGCCGCACCTGGTGGCCTGGCCGGAGTACGGCGGCGTCGACGACCGCAGGCACTGGCACAAGGCCTGCTGGAACGCGAAGGACCGCCGCACCTCGAAGGTGCAGCGGTCCCGCAACGCCCCGAAGTACTGAGACCCGGGCCCCGCGCGTCACACGGCGTACGGCGTCTGGTCAGACGTCCCGGCGGCCGACCACCAGGTACGAGCCGGCGACCGCGGCGACCGTCACCAGCAGGATCAGCATCAGGTGGCTCAGGTCCCCGGGAACGGGGACCTCGCCGTTCGACGGGTCGGTGGCGCCGGCCGGCATCCCGAACAACTGCATCAGCGCCACCGGCGCGTTGTACTGGAGCAGGGCGCGGCCGAGCGGCGCGAGGGCCTCCCAGATGCTGAGCACCGCCCCTATCACCGGCGGCAGCGTGACGAGGCCGAGCATCACGGCGATCGCCCCCGCGGAGTGCCGTACCAGCGCCCCGACCGCCAGGGCCAGTACGCCGAGCAGGGTGACGTAGAAGCTGCCCAGGAGCCCGGCCGCCCACTCGTTGCCCGGATGCGGACCGGAGCCCGGACCGTCGCGCAGGATCGAAGCGGTCAGCCCCACCAGACAGACCGAGCCGGCGGTGGTCAGGAACGCGGTGGTGCCGAAGACGAGGTACTTCGCCGTGAGTACCCGGTACCGGTCGGGGGCCGCCGTGAAGGTGGTGCGGACCAGTCCCGTGCCGTACTCGGAGGTCATCGTGAGAACCCCGAGCACCATCACCGAGAGCTGCCCGACCAGCAGGCCGAAGAGGGCGGGGGTGGTGAACGGCATCTGCTCGTAGTCGCGGGAGGCGGTCTGCAGGATGACCAGACCTCCGAGGCCAACGACCAGCAGCACCAGCGAGCCGAGCGTCCACATCGTGGAGCGCACCGACGTCAGCTTGGTCCACTCGGAGGCCAGCGCGTGCCCCAGGTGGGGCCGGGAGACCGGCAGGGGCGACGTGTAGTTCGCCGGCTGCGGCCGCTCCCCGGCGGCGGCCGTGGTCATCGGGGCGGTCATCGGGTGTCCTCGGCGTTCTCGGCGTTCTCGGCGGCGGTCCGTGCGGGGGAGTGCACCGGCTCGGGGGAGAGCTCGGGGGCGTGACCGGGGGCGGAGGCGGTCAGTTCGCCGGGGCTGGCGGGCATCAGGAACGGCCGTCCGTCCGAGCCGGGCGGCGGAGGCGCGAAGAAGCCCGCCCGTGGAACGTCGAGGGCGGGGACGGCGTCCTCCTCCCACTCGGGAAGGCTGAGCGGATCCGGTTCCCACAGCTCGGCCCGCGGGTCCTCGGTGGAGGTGTACTCGAGCGAGGACTGGGTCATCCGCATGTACGCCTCTTCCAGGGAGGCCCGGTGCGGCGACAGCTCCCACAGCCGTACGCCCGCCCGGTGCGCGAGATCGGAGATCCGGGGCAGCTCCAGCCCGGTCACCCGCAGGGCCCCGTCGGGCTCCTTGAGCACCCGGCCGCCCGCCTTGGTGAGCGTGGAGCCGAGCACGTCCCGGCCGGCCGGGACGGTATCGGCGGTGCGCACCCGTGCGAATCCGGCCGAATTGTGCGTGATGAAGTCCTGGGTGGTCATGTCGGCGAGGAGCCGGCCCCGGCCGATCACGATCAGGTGGTCGGCGGTCAGCGCCATCTCGCTCATCAGGTGTGAGGAGACGAAGACGGTGCGGCCCTCGGCGGCGAGCTGGCGCATCAGGTTGCGGACCCAGAGGATGCCCTCGGGGTCGAGACCGTTGACCGGCTCGTCGAAGAGCAGCACCTGGGGGTCGCCGAGCAGGGCCGTCGCGATGCCGAGGCGCTGGCCCATGCCGAGCGAGAAGCCCTTGGTGCGCTGTCGCGCGACGTCCTGGAGGCCCACGACGCCCAGGACCTCATCGACCCGCTTCTCGGGGATCCCCGAGAGCTGGGCGGTCGCCAGGAGGTGGGTGCGGGCCCGGCGGCCGCCGTGCATGGCCTTGGCGTCGAGGAGGGCGCCGACGTGCCGCTGGGCGTTCGGCAGCTCGCGGAAGGGCAGGCCGTTGATGGTGACCCGGCCCGAGGTGGGGCGGTCCAAGCCCAGGACCAGGCGCATGGTGGTGGACTTCCCGGAGCCGTTGGGCCCCAGGAATCCCGTCACGTGACCGGGCCTGACCTGGAAGGACAGGTCGTCGACGGCGGTCTTCGCGCCGAAGCGCTTGGTCAGGCCGACTGCCTCGATCATGTGCTCTGCCCCTTACCAGGCCGGGACGACTCTCGCCCGCGTAAGGGTTAAGAGGATATCTAGGATCCTACGGTTCCGTCCCGGGCCGGATCCCTGAGCTGCCCCTGAGACCGACCCGGGGATTCCCCGTAGTACCTCAGGCGTCCCTCTTCCTGAGGACGAGGTAGCCGCCGACGACGGCGGCCACCACCCACAGGGCCATGATCCCGAAGCCGCCCCAGGGGCCGTAGGGCACCTTCTCGCTTCCCATCGCTCCCGGGATCACCTGCATGATCTTGGATCCGGCCTGGTCGGGGAAGTACTGGGCGACCTTCCGGGTCGCCGACACCGCCCCGAGGATGTTCGAGACCAGGAAGAAGAACGGCATCAGGATGCCGAGCGAGAGCATCGAGCTGCGCAGCATGGCGGCCACGCCCATGGAGAACAGGGCGATCATCGCCATGTAGAGCCCGGCGCCGATCACGGCGCGCAGCACGTTCGGCTCGTCGATGCCGATGCTGCGCTCGCCCAGGATGGCCTGTCCCACGAAGAAGGACACGAAGCTGGTGACCAGGCCGACGACGAGCGCGAGCCCGGTGGCGACCAGCAGCTTGCCGAAGAGGAAGCTGCCGCGCCGTGGCACGGCGGCCAGCGAGGTGCGGATCATGCCCGAGCTGTACTCGGAGCCGACCACCAGCACGCCGAAGACGATCATCGCCAGCTGGCCGAGGGACATGCCGGCGAAGCTGGCCAGCGTCGGGTCGAAGGTGGCCTGCTCCTGTGCGGGCATGTCCTTGAAGGATGAGCTGATGAAGGCGCACAGTGCGGCGCTGATGGCCACCGTGACGATGGCCGCGGCGGCCAGGGTCCAGAGGGTGGAGGCGACCGTACGGATCTTGGTCCACTCGGAGTTCAGGACGGCGGAGAAGGAGGACATGCTCACGCACCGCCCTTGTGCGTCGCCTCGAAGCCGGCGCCCCACGCGGGTACGTCGGCCGGCCGGGCCGGGTTGTCGACGGCCATGCCGGGAACGGCCGGGAGCCCCGGGCCCCCCGGTGCGTGGGCGTGGTACTCGACGGAGTCCGCCGTCATGCGCATGAACGCTTCCTCCAGTGAAGCCCGCTGCGGGCTGAGTTCGTGCAGCACGATCTGGTGCTGGGCGGCCAGCTCGCCGAGCCGCTCCGGTCCCACCCCGTCGATCTCCAGGGCGCCGGTGGCCGGGACGCTGATCGCGTCGATACCGGCTTCGTGCAGGACGTCCTTCAAACGTTCCTGCTGCGGAGAGCGCAGCCGGACGTAACTGCGGGAGTTCTGGTGGATGAAATCGGCCATCGACAGATCGGCGAGGAGCTTTCCCTGTCCGATGACGACCAAGTGTTCGGCGGTCAGTGCCATTTCGCTCATCAGGTGAGAGGAAACGAAGATCGTCCTTCCCTCCGCCGCGAGACCCTTCATGAGATTGCGGATCCAGAGAATTCCCTCCGGGTCCAGACCATTGACGGGTTCGTCGAACATCAAGATCTCCGGGTCGCCGAGCAGCGCGGAGGCGATTCCGAGCCGCTGGCCCATACCCAGCGAAAACCCTTTCGACTTCTTCTTCGCGACGGCCGTCAGGCCGACCAGGTCGAGCACCTCGGACACCCGGCTGCGCGGGATCCGGTTCGACTGGGCGAGGCAGAGAAGGTTGTTGTACGCGCTGCGGCCGCCGTTCATGGCCTTCGCGTCCAGCAGTGCCCCGATGTACTTCAGTGGCTCCGGCAGGTCCCGGTAGTGCTTCCCGTCGATCCGGACCGTACCGCTGGTCGGGTTGTCGAGGTCGAGCATCATGCGCATGGTCGTGGACTTGCCCGCCCCGTTGGGGCCGAGGAAGCCGGTCACCACCCCCGGTCTGACCTGGAAGCTGAGGTGGTCCACGGCGGTCTTCGCGCCGAATCGTTTGGTAAGGCCCTCAAGCTCGATCATTCCGCCACGCTAGAACGCCGGAGGGCCCTACGCCACCTCATATGGGTGACCCAGGGCCCTCGGTGTCGAAGCGGAAGCTTTCCTTCCGTTGACGGTCCGGCGACTAGCGGCTCTGCTGCGCCGGAACGCCGCGGGTGACCGGCTCGTCGTCGATCGGGGAGGCGGCGGCCGCGACCGCGGCACCCGTCAGCGTCGCCAGCATCTCGCGGACGTTGGTCAGCTGAGCGTTGATCGAGTCGCGGCGGTTGGTGAGCGCCGCCAGCTCGCGCTCGGACTCGCTGCGGATCCGGTCGGCCTTGGCGTTGGCGTCGGCCACGATGTCCTCGGCCTGGCGCTGCGCGGTCTCCACCGTCTGACGGGCGCGGCGCTCGGCGTCCGTACGGAGCTTCTCGGCCTCCAGGCGCAGCTGCTCCGCGCGGTGCTCGATCTCCGCGAGGCGCTTCTCGGCCTTGGCCTGACGGCCGGCCAGGTCGCGCTCGGACTGCTCACGGCGCTTGGCCAGGTTGGTCTCGAAGTCCGCGGCGGCCTGGGCGGCCTTGGCGCGGGTCTCCTCGAAGAGCGCGTCGGCCTCCTCGCGCTTGGAGGCGGCGTCCTTCTGGGCCTCGGCGCGCAGGGTGGAAGCGTCACCCTTGGCCTTCTCGACGATCCGGACACCCTCGTCCTCGGCCGTCGACTTGCGGTCGGCGGCGAACGACTCGGCGTCGTTGCGCACCTGCTGGGCCGCCGACTCGGCGAGCTCGCGGTGCTGCTCGGCGGCGCGACGGGCCTCCTCGCGCAGGTCCTTCGCCTCCTCCTCGGCCAGGCGCAGGATCTTCTCGACCCGGGCGCCGAGACCGGCGTACGACGGCTCGGCGTCGTTCACCTGGGCCTGGGCGTTCTGCGTCTCGAGGTGCAACTCCTCGATCCGCTTTTCCAGAGAGTTGATACGTCCGAGGGCGCTGTCACGGTCGGAGACCAGCTTGGTGATGCGGTCGTCCACCTGACCGCGGTCGTAACCACGCCGCACGAGCTCGAAGCCGAAGGGGGAGGAAGTGTCGCTCATGGGGTTCCTGTCGAATGAGACCGATGAGGTACTACGTCGAGGTGTTGGGTGTTAAGGGGAATCCTAGGCGCCCGGGCGGCGTGTCATCGAGTCAATCCACGTTTGATCTGGACAATGACACCCCTTTTGAGTGGCAAGGCGACGGAATACTTGTCACTCGTTCGCCTGAACCTCCCTCAGGAGCACACGTCCGTGCGCGCCCCCTACCCCTCTGACGTCTTGCCACCCGAACGAGTGGAACCCGCTGTCGCACCGGCCTTCACGCCCCCCGCGCCCTGACCGCCGACCCCGGGCTTCGCGCCACCCGAAGGCGCCTCGAATGATTCCAACGCCTCAAGAACGTCCTGGACACGGGAGATCTCCGCCTGAATGTCCTCGCGCCGCCGCACCAGGACCTGCAGTTCGCGCCGGCCCTCCTCGACGAGCCGCTCGGCCTCCGCCTTCGCCTCCGCGAGCCGGCGCTCGGCCTCCCGCACCAGCTCCGCCTTCTTCTGCTCGGCCTCCTTGAGCAGCGCCTCCGCCTTGCGCACCGCGGCGATGCGGACCTTGCCCGCCTCGCTGCTCGCGTCCGACACCAGGGCCTTGGCCTTCGCCTCCGCCTCGACGCTCTGCTCGGTCGCCGCCCGCACCAGCTTGTCCACGCGCTCGCCGGCCGACTTCATCTGCTCGGCCGACTCCCGGCGGGCCCGCTCGTGCAGCTCCTCGACCTCCGCCTCGACGCGGCCGCGCAGCTCCTCCGCCCGCTCCCTTATGGCGGAGGCGTCCGTGCGCGCCCCGACCAGCAGCTCGTCGGCGTCCGTACGGGCCTTCTCCACCAGGGAGTTGCCCTCGACGGTCGCCTCGGAGGAGATCCGAGCGGCCTCCTTGCGCGCCGCGTCGACCATCGCGTCCGCCTGCTCCTCGGCCGCCGTCGTGGCGGCCAGAGCCTGCTTCTGCGCGTCCCCGATGAGCTTCTCGGCCTCCGACGAGGCCTCCGTGATGAGCCGGTCGACCTGCGTCGCGGCCTCGCTGCGACGCTTGTTGGCCTCTTCGCGGGCCTCGTCCAGCAGCCGCTCCGACTCCGAACGCGCCTCGCTCCGTACCCGCTCGGCGTCGGTCGCGGCCTCGGCCTTGACCCGCTCCGCCTCGGAGCGGGTGCGGGTCGCGTGCTCCTGCGCGGAGGACAGCGCCTCGGCCGCCTCCCCGCGCAGCCGCTCGGCCTCGTTCGCGGCCTCGCCGACCGTGCGCTCGTTGTCCTTGCGGGTCTGCTCGGTGAGCCGGTCCGCCTCGCCGACGGCCTCCGCGACCAGCCGGTCGGCCTGCTCGGCCGCCTCGGTACGGAGCCTGCCGGCCTCCGCGCGCGCCTCGTCGAGCGTCTGCTCGGACTCCCGCTCGGCGCTCGCCAGCGTCTCGTTCGCCGCGATCGTGACGCGGTCCGCCTCCGCGGTGGCCTCGCCGATGATCCGGCCGCCCTCCGCGCGGGCTTCGTCCAGGGCCCGTGCCGCCTCGGCACGGAGCCGGTCGGCCTCGGCAGCCGCCTCGCCGACCGTGGCCTCGTTCGCCACGCGCGTCTCGTCGACCAGCCGGTCGCCCTCGGTGCGGGCGTCGACCAGGATCCGGGCCGCGTCGCGCTCGGCGGCGGCCAGCGTCTGCGCCGCCTGGTCCGTCATCCGGCCCGCCTCGGCGCGGGCCGCGTCCAGGGCCTCGGCCGCCTCGGACCGCAGGGCCTTCGCGGCGCTCTCCGCCTCGCCGACCGTGACCGCGTTCGCGGCCAGGGTCTCCCGGGTGAGCTTGTCCGCCTCCGACGCGGCCTCGGTGATGAGCCGGTCCGCCTGCTCGGCGGCCTCCGTACGCAGCCGGTTGGCCTCCGCACGGGCTTCGTCCAGCGTGCCGTCCGCCTCGGACCGGGTGGCGTCCGCGGCGGCGAGCGCCGCCTCGGTGAGCCGGTCGGCCTCGGCCTGCGCCGCGGCGACCGTCGCCGCGTTCGCGGCGGCGGTCTCGTCGGTGAGCCGCGTCGCCTCGGCCGTGGCCTGCGCCACGATCCGGCCGCCCTCGGCGCGGGAGGCCTCCAGGGCCTCCGCCGCCTCGCCGCGGATGCGGTTCGCGTCGTCCCGGGCGTCCGCCCTCGTACGGGCCGCGTCGCGCTCGGACGCGGCCAGGGCGTCCGTGGCCTCCGTCCGCACGCGCTGCGCGTACTCCGCGGTGTCCGAACGCAGCTGCTCGGTCTCGGCGATCGCGTCGCCGACGGTCCGCTCGGCCAGCGCCTTCGCCGCGTCCGTCTCGGTCCGCGCCTCGCTGCGGATCCGGTTCGCGTCCTCGGCGGCGCGCTCCCGCTCGGAGTACGCGTCGGCGCGGACCCGGCCGGCCTCTTCCTCGGCCTCCGTCTTCGTGCGCTCCGCCGCGTGCTCGGCCGCGCTGCGCAGCCCCGCGACCTCTTCCTCGGCCTGCTCGTGCAGCCCGGCCACGGAATCGCGCACCTGCTGGGCGGTGGCCTCAGCCGCCGCGACCACCTCGGACGCGCGCCGCTCGGCCTCCTCGGTGAGCCAGACCGCCTCGGCCTGGGCCTCCTCGGAGCGCTTGCGGGCCTGGGCGAGGAGCTCCTCGCTCTCCTGGCGGGCCTGCGCGCGCTCGCTCTCCGCGTCGGTGCGCGCCGAGGCCAGGGTCTCCTCGGACTCCCGGCGCCTGCGCGCGGCCTCCTCCTGGGCGGCGGCCAGCGCCTCGGCGGCCTCCTGCGCGACCCGCTCGGCGGCGGCCTTGGCCTCCGCGCGCAGCCGGTCGGCGGTCTCCTGGGCCTCGGAACGCAGCCGCTCCGCCTCGGCCTCGGCCTCGCCCGTCAGCCGCACCGCGGTCTGTTCGGCCTCGGCGCGGACCCGGCCGACGTCCTCGGCCGCTTCGGTGCGCAGCTGTTCGGCCTCGGTCTCCGCCTGCGTGCGCAGCGTGCGGATCCGCTCCGCGGCCTCGGCGCGCAGCCGGTCGCTCTCCTCGGTGGCTTCCTTGCGGACGCTCTCCGCGGCCGCCCTGGCATCGCGCAGGGTCTGCTCGGCCGTCGTGAGGCGCCCCTCCGCGTCCGTGTGCAGCCGGACGAGCTCCTCCTCGGCCTCCGCCCGCTTCGCGGCCAGCGCCTGCTCGGTCTCCTCGCGCCGCAGGGCCGCCGCGGCGTCCGCCTCGGACCGTACGGACTGCGCCTGCTCCTCGGCCTCCGCGCGCAGCCGCTCGGCCTCGGCGCGGGTCCGGTCCAGGGTCTCCTCGGCCTGCTTGCGCAGGGTCGTGGCCCGCTCGACGGCCTCGCCGCGGACCCGCTCGCTCTCGGCGCTCGCGCTCGCGCGCACCTCGTCGGCGTCCGCCCGGGACTTGCCGAGCAGTTCCTCGGCGGTCCGGGCCGCCTCCTCGATCTGCTGGACCGCCTCGCGGCGTGCCTCGCCGCGGATCCGCTCGCCCTCGGCGACGGCCTCCGCGCGCAGCTGCTCGGCCTCGCCGCGCAGCCTGCGGGCCTCGGCCTGGAGCTCGACCGTGCGGGCCCGGTACTCCTCGGTGTCGTCCTTCGCCGCGCCCTTGAGCTCGTCGGCGGTGGCCGCGGCCTGGGCGCGCAGCCGCTCGGCCTCGGCCTCCGCCTCGCCGCGGATCCGCTCGGCCTCCTCGGACGCCGCGCGGGTGGTGGCGCGGGCGTCCTCCGAGGCCTTGTTCAGGACCTCCTCGGCGGTGCGGGCCGCCTTCGCCAGCTGGGCCGCCGTGTCCTCGGCCGCCGCGGTACGGGCCTGCTCGCCGGCCTCGACGCGCAGCCGCTCGGCGTCCGCGCGGGCATCGGCCAGCGCCTGCTCGGCCTCGCCCTTGAGGATCTCGGCTTCCTTGGTGGCCTCGCCGACGAGGCGCGCCACCTGCTCCTTGGCCGTACGGGTGCGCTGCTCGTTGACGGATTCCGCCGAGGCGAGCTGGCGGGCGGCGCTCTCCTTGGCTTCCGCGAGCAGCTTCTCGGCGGCCGCGCGCGCCTCGCGCAGCGTCCCGTCGGCTTCCTGCGCGCGCTGTTCGGCGACCCGGCCCAGGTCCATGGTCTGCCGGCGGGTCTGCTCGGCCTCGGCCGAGGTGGTGGAGCGCAGCCGCTCCGCGTGCTCCGTGGCCTCCTGGGCCTGCGCGGACGCGGCGGCCAGGAGCCGCTCGGCCTCCTTGCGGGCGCGCAGCAGCGTCGCCTCGGCCTCGGCGCGCGTCGCCTCGTTCTCGGCGGCGAGCCGGCGGGTGGCCTCGGCGGTGACGCGGGCGGCCTCGGCGCGGGCGGCGTTCAGGGTCTGCTCGGCCTCGGCGCGGGACTCGTCCATGAGCCGGCGGGCCTGCGATTCGGTGCGGGCGCGCAACTGTTCGGCCCAGGCCACGTTCTCGTTGACGTGGGCCTCGACCGTCTGGCGGCGCTCGCCCAGCTCCTGGTCCAGGCGCTGGCGGCGGTTGACGGCCTCGGCGTGCAGTTCGGCCTGGAGCCGCGCCTGGTGCTCGGCGTGCTCCTGGAGGATGCGCTGGGTCTGCGCCCGTACGTCGCGCAGTTCGCGCTCGGCGTCGGAACGCATCTGGTCGGCCTGGATCTGGGCATTGCGGAGCAGCTGCTCCGCCTGGTAGCCCATGTCCGCGCCGTCGTAGGCGGGGCGGGACGCCAGATTGCGGCGTACCTCGTGGAGCTTGGCGCGCAGCACCTCGACCTGGTACCCCAGGTCATCGGCGTGCTGGACGGCCTTCCCGCGTTCCTTCTTCAGCCGCTCCATCTCGGCTTCGAAGAGCGAGAGATGGTCGGCCTCGGCCTGGTGGCTCTCCTGGCTTTCGTAGCCCCGCACAGCGCGGTCCCATCCGTCCCCTGGTCGCAAGCTCACACCCAAATGAGCATCGTCCGCCCGCTGAACGACGCCCCCGGGGAATGGTGTCAGATGGCGGGGCTGGGGATACAGGTCCCGACCCCGTCTCCGCACCGAACCCCGGCCGAGCCAGAGCCACTCTACCGGCCGGGGAAACGGGACATTAGTGCTCGGGGTTGCTCGTGACCAGTTCGGTCAGGACGCCGTGGCAGTCCTTGGGGTGCAGGAAGGTGATCTGAGACCCCATCGAACCCGTGCGGGGCTGGTCGTAGAGGACGCGGACGCCCTTGCCGCGGATGGCCTCGGAGTCGCCGAGGACGTCCGCGGTGCCGAAGGCGATGTGGTGGACGCCCTCGCCGTTCTTCGCCAGCCACTTGCCGACCGCGGAGTCCTCGCGGGTGGGCTCCAGGAGCTGGAGGTACGAGGCGCCGCCGTCGGAGGTCTCGTTGATCTTGAGCATGGCCTCGCGGACACCCTGCTCCTCGTTGACCTCGGAGTGGAACACCTCGAAGCCGTAGGTGGCACGGTAGAACTCGACGGTCTTGTCCAGGTCGAAGCAGGCGATCCCGATGTGGTCGATTCTTGTCAGCATGGACACAGTGCAGCGCTACGGGAGGTGGTTACGCAACGTGCGCGCGATCACACTGACGGGCCGGTGACGGCAGGGGTACCGCTCAGTACATTCGGGTAAACCCTCGTTCACTCCTCATCTTCAAGGGGCTGTGCTCCATGTCCGGAACGAACAACACCACGTCAGTGATCGTCGCCGGGGCCCGCACGCCCATGGGACGGCTGCTGGGCTCGCTCAAGTCCTTCTCGGGCGCCGACCTCGGCGGCTTCGCCATCAAGTCCGCGCTGGAGCGGGCCGGGATCTCCGGCGACCAGGTCCAGTACGTGATCATGGGCCAGGTGCTCCAGGCCGGCGCGGGCCAGATCCCCGCCCGCCAGGCCGCCGTCAAGGGCGGAATCCCGATGAACGTGCCCGCCCTCACCATCAACAAGGTGTGCCTCTCGGGCCTCGACGCCATCGCGCTGGCCGACCAGCTCATCCGCGCCGGGGAGTTCGACATCGTGGTCGCGGGCGGCCAGGAGTCCATGACCAACGCCCCGCACCTGCTGGCGAAGTCCCGCGAGGGCTTCAAGTACGGCGCCATCGAAATGCTCGACGCGATGGCCTACGACGGCCTCACCGACGCCTTCGAGAACATCGCGATGGGCGAGTCCACCGAGAAGCACAACACCCGCCTCGGCATCGAGCGCGCCCCGCAGGACGAGTTCGCCGCCGCGTCCCACCAGCGGGCCGCCGCCGCGCAGAAGAACGGCGTCTTCGAGGCCGAGATCACCCCGGTCGAGGTCCCGCAGCGCAAGGGCGAGCCGGTCGTCTTCTCCACCGACGAAGGCATCCGCCCCGAGACGACGGCGGAGTCCCTCGGCAAGCTGCGCCCGGCCTTCACCAAGGACGGCACCATCACCGCCGGTACGTCCTCGCAGATCAGCGACGGCGCGGCCGCCGTGGTCGTGATGAGCAAGGCCAAGGCCGAGGAGCTGGGCCTGGAGTGGCTCGCCGAGATCGGCGCCCACGGCAACGTGGCCGGCCCGGACAACTCGCTCCAGTCGCAGCCGTCCAACGCGATCCTGCACGCCCTGAAGAAGGAGGGCCTGGAGGTCGCCGACCTGGACCTGATCGAGATCAACGAGGCCTTCGCGGCGGTCGCCGTGCAGTCAATGAAGGACCTCGGCGTGACCCCGGAAAAGGTGAACGTCAACGGCGGCGCCATCGCCCTGGGCCACCCGATCGGCATGTCCGGCGCCCGCGTGGTGCTGCACCTGGCGCTGGAGCTCAAGCGCCGCGGCGGCGGGGTCGGCGCGGCCGCGCTGTGCGGCGGCGGCGGGCAGGGCGACGCCCTGATCGTCCGCGTCGCCAAGTAGGGCGCGCGGCCCCAGGCCGGACGCCCGTACCCGTACGAGAACCGAGGAGCGCAGCACGTGATGACGGCGGTGGACGTCCCCCAGCTGGTGGCACAGGCACGCGAAGGCAGGCCGAGGGCGGTGGCCCGGCTGATCTCGCTGGTCGAGGGGGCGTCCCCGCAGCTGCGCGAGGTGATGGCGGCGCTGGCGCCGCTCACGGGCAACGCGTACGTGGTGGGCCTCACGGGCTCGCCGGGCGTGGGCAAGTCCACGACCACCTCGGCGCTGGTCACCGCGTACCGCCGGGCCGGCAAGCGGGTCGGCGTCCTCGCCGTCGACCCGTCCTCGCCGTTCAGCGGCGGCGCGCTGCTCGGCGACCGGGTGCGGATGTCCGACCACGCCTCCGACCCGGGGGTCTACATCCGCTCCATGGCCACCCGCGGCCACCTGGGCGGTCTGGCGTGGGCCGCGCCGCAGGCCATCCGGGTCCTGGACGCCGCCGGCTGCGAGGTGATCCTGGTCGAGACGGTCGGGGTCGGGCAGTCGGAGGTGGAGATCGCCGCCCAGGCCGACACCTCGGTGGTGCTGCTCGCCCCCGGGATGGGCGACGGGATCCAGGCCGCGAAGGCGGGCATCCTGGAGATCGGCGACGTCTACGTGGTGAACAAGGCCGACCGCGACGGCGCGGACGCCACCGCGCGGGAGCTGAACCACATGCTGAGCCTCGGGGAGTCCCGGGGCAAGGGCGACTGGCGGCCGCCGATCGTCAAGACGGTCGCGGCCCGCGGCACCGGCATCGACGAGCTGGTCGAGGCGCTGGAGAAGCACCGGGCGTGGATGGACGAGCGCGGGGTGCTGGCCGAGCGCCGCACGGCGCGGGCGGCGCACGAGGTCGAGACGATCGCGATCACCGCGCTGCGCGCCCGGCTGGCCGATGTGCACGGCGACGCCCGGCTCGAGGCCCTGGCCGCGCGGGTCGCCGGCGGCGAGCTGGACCCGTACGCGGCCTCGGACGCGCTGCTGGCGACCCTCACGGAACCGGATGCGGAGCCCGCGGGCCGGTCATAGACTGGCGAACGCCCGGAATGCCCCGACGCAGGGAGGTTTCATGGCGAAGCGCGGCAACAAGAAGCGAGCCCGCAAGAAGAAGAAGGCCAACCACGGCAAGCGTCCCAACGCCTGACCGGCCTGCCTGAACGCACGAGAAAGCCGCGCCCCCCCGTGAGGGGGGCGCGGCTCCTCTCGTACGCCGTCAGGTGCCGTCAGCTGCCGCTGTTCCCGTCTTGCCCGTCCTCACCGTCGTTCCCGTTGTTGTCCGACGGGACCACCTTGGCCGTGGCGGTGTCCACGTGGACCTTCTGGGTCTTGCCGTTCGTCGTTTTGACCTCGACGTTCCAGTAGGCGGCGCGGCCGTTGTCGGCGTCATACCAATCCACCGACCAGACCTTGCCGGGGTGGGCGGCGAGGGCCGTCTTGATCGCCTGGGTGGCGGTCACCTTCGCGGCGAGCAGGTCGGCGTACTCCTTGGCCCGCTGTTCGTCGTCCTGCGACTCCTTGGTGACGCCGCCGCTCGCGGCGTCGACGTCGATCTCGGCATGGGTGCCGTCCTTGCTGATCACGTCGACGTGCCAGACGGCGCCGTCGCGGTTGAGGGACTCGATGACGCCCGGGTGGGCCTTCAGGGCGGCCGAGGCCGCGGCCTCGGCGGTGATCTCGGCGCGCGCGACGGTGGTCGCGGACGGGGCTTTCGCGGTGTCGGCGCTTGCCGTCGCCGCGGCCGCCACCGGGCCTCCCAGTGCGAGGACCACGGCCGCGGCCGCCGAAACGTAGGTGTAGCGCTGCATGACTAGACCTCCTCAGGCCGGCCACGTGCGCCTACGGTTGCTCGGCGGGGCCGGCAGCGAGTGCGTTGTGCACCATTGTCCGGTGATCCGCCGGGATGGGCACGTGGAGCGCTCCGGACCAGGTCAGGCCTTGCCGCGGCCCGTCCGAAGGTGCTCGGCGACCGGCCCCAGCGAGGAGCGCAGCGCCGCGAGGGCGTCCGGCGGGAGCAGGTCGATGAAGTGCCGGCGGACGGACGCCACGTGGTGCGGGGCGACCTTGCGCATGGTCTCCATGCCCTCGGGGGTGAGCACCGCGTAGAGCCCGCGGCGGTCGGACTCGCAGTTCATGCGGCGGACCAGGCCCGCGGATTCCATCCGGGTGATCTGGTGGGAGAGCCGGCTCTTGGACTGCAGGGTCGACGTCGCGAGGTCGCTCATCCGCATCCGGTGGTCCTCGGACTCCGAGAGGTTCACGAGGATCTCGTAGTCGTTGTTGGTGAGCCCGAAGGGCTGGAGGTCCTTTTCCAGCTGGTGCATCAGCAGTCGGCTGACGTCCAGGTGGGTGCGCCACGCGCACTGCTCGGCGTCGTTCAGCCACTGGGTGGCCGTCTCGGTCTCGATGGTCTCCATGAAAGAACTCTACCTAAGAAGTTGAATTGCGTACAAATATGGCGGCGGCGCTGGGGTGGAGGGGGCGGGCGGGGCCGGCCCGGTCCGACCCGGGCCTACAGGCCGAAGCGCCGCTGGAGATCACCCAGCTGCCCGGGCATCCGCGGTACGCCCAGCTGCCCGAGCGGCCCCTGACCGGCCCCGGGAACGCCCTGCGCGTTGCCCGTGGCCGCGCCGGCGCCCACGGCCCCGACCGCCTGCTCCGGCATCAGCATCTCCGAGGACTGCAGCAGCACCGTCCCGGCGCCCACGAACTCGAACTGGTGCTCCTCGCCCGAGGAACCCCCGATGCCCGTCAGCGAGCGCAGGCCCCCGAGCACGCCCGACATGTACCCGTGGTCGTAGTGGTGACAGGGGGACGGGCAGTCCGCCCACCCCACCAGCGCCTGCGGGTCCACGCGCAGCGGCGGCTCCATGAACACCACCGGCCCGCTGGAGGCGGCGACGAACTTGCCGGTCCCGATGAGCGTGAGGAAGCCCGGGACGATGGATTGCTTGAGCGCGAGCGAGGGCTGGTAGGCGAGCAGGTTCCCCGACCGGATGGTCAGGTTGCCGTTGTCCAGATCGTAGGAGTTCACGTCGAAGGCCCGGTCGGCGAGCAGCATCTTGCCCTGCCCCTCGGCCACCACCCAGTCGCTCGCGTGCAGCGGCGAGTGGAAGCTGGTGCGCAGCAGCCGGTCGAAGCGGCCGTGGCCGATGCCGTTGAACTCGATGCTCCCGTAGTACGAGATCATCTTGCCCTTCTGCAGGAACCACTGGCTCCCCTTGAGCTCCACGCAGAAGGTGTAGGCGTTGACGTTGTCGTCGGACGGCAGCGTGTACGGGTCGAAGACCGTCGGGCTGCCGGGGCCGCCGGGGCCGCCGGTCACAGGGCCAAAGTTCACAGCTTCTCCTCCGAGGCCTGTACGTACACCGCGCCCTGCCCGGACAGCTCCAGCTGGAACGCCTCGCCCGAGCCCCGCCCGACCATGTCCCGCCAGCCCAGCGCCGCGGAGAGCTTGTTGCGGACCTCGCCGTGGTGGGCGACGTAGGCCTGCGGGTCCACGTGGACCGGCCGCCGCGGGGTGATCGGCAGCTCGATGACCCCGCCGTGGGCCATCACCGCCACCGAGCCGTGGCCCTTGAGGGTGGTGGTGAACAGGCCCTGCCCGGTCACCTGGCCGCGGACCATGCCCATGACCCCGCCCTGGGAGCCCATGAACATCGTGCCCTGTTGCAGGGTGCCGTCGAAGGCGAGGAGCCGGTCCGCCTCCACGTAGAGGGTCTCGCCGGTCAGGTTGATCACCTGGATGTGGTGGCCGCCGTGGCCGAACATCACGGTGCCGCTGCCCTCCACCTCCATCAGCGGGGTCTGCTCGTTCGCCACGCGGCGCCCGATCATGCCCATCACGCCGCCCTGGCCGCCGGTCAGGCTCGGGGTGAAGGAGACCTCGCCCCGGTACGCGAGCATCGCGCCGCGCTGGCTGTACATCTTCTGGCCCGGTACGACCTGGGCCTCGACCATCTTCGAGTTGAGCTCGCGGAACGGCATCAGACGTCGCCCCCGATGGTGTTGCGCTCGCTGGGCTGCACGTACACCAGGCCCTCGCCCTCGAAACGGATCTGGAACGCCTCGCCCGAGCCCTCGCCGATCAGCGTGCGGAAGTTCACGCCGGACTGGAAGGACTGCTGGAGGTTGCCGGTGTGCGCGACGTACGCCCCCGGGTCGACGGAGAGCGGGTACTGGGCGCTGACGCGCAGGACCACCGCCGGGCCGTCGGAGGTGATCGCGGCCTGCCCGTTGCCCTCGACGGTCGTCGTGAACAGGCCGTTGCCCGAGGTCGCACCCCGCAGGCCGGTGAAGGTGGTGCCGGTGCGCAGGCCGGCGTCGGTGCACAGCAGGTTGCTGGACTCGACGTACAGTTTCTCGCCGCGCAGATTGACCAGATTGATCTCACTCGCCCGGTCGGCGAAGAAGCAGGTGCCGTGACCCTGCACCTCCATCACGGTCATCTGCTCGCCGGTGAGCCGCCGGGTCACCATGCCGCGGAGGCCTTCGCCGCCGCCGGTCATCTTTTTGAAGGCCATCTGGCCGTCGTACGCGACCATGGCGCCGTTCTTTGCTTTGACGGCGTCACCGGTCAGGTCGACGGCGAGCACCTTGCTGCCTTGAAGTCTGAACTGAGCCACGGGATGACGTTATCGGCAGAGCGCGGGAGCGAACAGGGCCCCGTGGCCGATAGGGGCCGGGAATGGTCGGTTCCGCCGGGTGGAACCCGTCACGTCACGACGGGGCGGGGCGGGGCGGGGCGGGCGCGAGCCGAGGCCGGGGCCGGGCGGGGCCCGTCCGGGGCCCGCGGGAAGATCGCTCCGGGCGGCTGACACACTGGGACGGACCCCCGGCATCCACCCCGAAGGTTCCACGTGGACATCAAGACCGCTTCCGCCCTGCACCGGCTGCGCCTCATCTCCGTACCGGAGGCGCTGTCGTTCCCGGCCCTGCTGATCTTCGGCTCGGTGCTGAGCCGGATCTCGGACATCGACTACCTGATGATGCCGCTGGGCATCGTCCACGGGATCCTGTTCGTCATCTACGCGGTGTTCCTGCTGGATGTCTGGAACAAGGCGAAGTGGCCGCTCAAGAAGGTCGCGCTGTTCTTCCTGCTGGCACTGCTGCCCTTCGGCGGCCTCTACGGCGACCGGCTGCTCAAGCGCGAGGAATCGGCCAGTGTGCTCGCGGCCCGCGCCCGTGAGGCGGCCCGCGCATGATGATCGCGTTCTCGGTGACCCCGCTGGGAGTCGGCGAAGAGGTCGGCGAGTACGTGGCCGACGCCGTCCGCGTCGTCCGGGAATCCGGGCTGCCGAACCGCACGGACGCGATGTTCACCACCATCGAGGGCGAGTGGGATGAAGTGATGGACGTGGTGAAGCGCGCGGTGGAGGCCGTCGAGGCGCGCGCGCCCCGGGTCTCCTTCATCCTCAAGGCCGACATCCGCCCCGGTGTCACCGACGGCATCACCTCCAAGGTGGAGACGGTGGAACGGCACCTCGCGCAGGGCTGACCCACTCCGACGCTTCGCGAAGGCGCTCCCGGCCCAGCGGCCGGGGGCGCTTTTCGCGTACCCCTCCGGGGTCGGTCGAGCGCGCGGACACCCGTACGGCCCTGTGCGCGGTCACGTTCCGCAGAACCGCCCGCTCGGCCGCATCCAGGTCGACACCCCTGGCCGTGTCACCTTTCGTTGGGATGACAACCTCGGTTTCGAGCACCTGGAGGAACCGTGCGGGCGGAAGGCTTCGACTACGAGACCCACAGCTGCCTCGCCGGCCCGTTCGCGGAGCCGGAGCCCGGGCCGGCCGGGGTCTACCGGGTGGAGTACCGCTCCCTCCTGTCGCGCGAGGAGCTCCGTACCCGAATACGGGCCGTCGCCCTCATGACGCTCGCCCCGCTCGCCGCCGCCGGGCTCCTCCTCTACCTCGTCTGGCCCACGCACTGGACCGTCCGCGAGGGCGGCGCCCCCTGGCTGGTCCGCCTCGACGCCGTGATGCTCGGCTCCATCGCCCTGATCATGTTCTTCACGCTGGTCAACGTGGTCTCCATCGCCCACGCCACCATGGTCGCCAGGGACCCCGTCCCGGTCCCCGCCGAGCCCGCCACCCGGGTCGCCTTCCTCACCACCTACGTGCCCGGCAAGGAACCGCTCGCCATGGTCGCGGCCACCCTCCGCGGGGCCGTGCGGATCCGCCACGACGGGCCGCTCGACGTCTGGCTCCTCGACGAGGGAGACGATCCCGGGGCCAGGGCACTGTGCGCCGAGCTCGGCGTGCGCCACTTCACGCGCAAGGGCGTACCCGGGTGGAACACCGCGAAGGGCGCCCACCGGGCGGGGACCAAACACGGCAACTACAACGCCTGGCTGGCCCGCCACGGCGCGGACTACGACTACTTCGCCTCCGTCGACACCGACCACGTGCCGCTGGCGAACTACCTGGAGCGGATGCTCGGCTTCTTCCGCGACCCCGACATCGCCTTCGTCGTCGGCCCCCAGGTCTACGGGAACTACACGGCCCCGGTCACCAAAGCCGCCGAATCCCAGCAGTTCCTCTTCCACGCGCTGATCCAGCGCGCGGGCAACCGCTACGGCGCCCCCATGTTCGTCGGCACCAACAACGCCGTCCGGATCAGCGCACTGGAGCAGGTCGGCGGGTTCTACGACTCCATCACCGAGGACATGGCCACCGGCTTCGAGCTGCACCGCCGCCGCAACCCCGCCACCGGGCGGTTCTGGTGCTCCGTCTACACCCCCGACGTGCTCGCCGTCGGGGAGGGCCCGACCTCCTGGACCGACTTCTTCACGCAGCAGTTGCGCTGGTCGCGCGGCACGTACGAGACCCTCTTGCGGCAGTACTGGCGCGGCTGCCTGCGGATGCCCCCCGGCCGCCGGCTCAACTACGCCCTGATGCTCGTCTACTACCCCATGACGGCCGTCAACTGGCTGCTCGGCGTCCTCAGCTGTGTGCTCTTCCTGTGGTTCGGCGCCTCCGGCACCCAGGTCTCCTCCGAGGTCTGGCTGATGCTCTACACCGACGCCGCCGCCCTCCAGGTCGGCCTGTACCTGTGGAACCGCCGCCACAACGTCTCGCCCCACGAGCCGGCCGGCTCCGGCGGGCTGGCCGGCATGGCGATGTCCGCGATCTGCGCGCCCGTCTACCTCAAGTCCCTCGGCTCGGCGGTGCTGCGTACGCGGGGCCGTTTCGTCGTCACCCCCAAGGGCGGCGACGCCAGCCCCGACCGGCCCGCGACCTTCCGGATCCACCTGTTCTGGGCCGGCGTCCTCCTCGCCTCGCTCGCCGCCTCCGTGCGCTACGGCCACACCCACGCGGCCATGCGCGTCTGGGCGCTCCTCGCGCTGGCCGTCTGTCTCGCGCCGCTGGCCGTATGGGGGACGACGGCGCTGCGGCACGGCCGGCGGGCCCGCGGCGCGCCGCGGCCGAGGCCGGCCGTGCGGGGC
>NZ_JAGGOW010000176.1 GCF_018614135.1 Streptomyces sp. ISL-66 | reverse complement strand
CTGGGACCAGGGCAGCGAGATGACCTCTCATGTCTCCTTCAGCGTGGCCACCGACGTTCCGGTCTACTTCTGCGACCCGGCCAGCCCCTGGCAGCGCGGTTCGAACGAGAACACCAACGGCTTGCTGCGGCAATACTTTCCCAAGGGCACCGACCTCGCAGTCCACAGCCGCGAACACCTCGACGCCGTCGCCGCCGAGCTCAACGGCCGCCCACGCAAAACGCTCGGCTGGGAAACCCCAGCCGAGCGCCTGCATAAACTACTCGCGGCCTGAACAACCAACCACGTGTTGCGACGACCCCTAGAAACCGCCTTCGCGGGGACGGGCCCTTGTCGTAGCCGGAGAGGGGTGTCGGCTCAGCCCTTGCTGATCTCCCAGAAGCGGAAGACGGTCGAGGCGTCCAGGGACCACTGCAAGCCGGTCACGTTCTGGCGGGCGACGGCGTACTGCTTGCTCTGCCAGAGCGGGAGGATCGGGACCTCGTCGGCGACGATGTCCTGGAGGCGGTTGTAGTCGGTGGCGGCGGCACTGCGGTCGGCCTTCGCGGAGGTCGCCGGGATGATCGTCCCGGTGATCTCCTTGTTGTCGTAGTTGTTGCCCAGGACGTTGTCCGGGCCGAAGAACGGCTGGGTGAAGTTGTCGGCGTCCGGGTAGTCGGGCACCCAGCCCTTCACGTAGACGCCGTACTTGCCCGCGGCGATGTCCTTCTCGTACTGGTCGAACTCGACGGACTTGACGTCGGCTTCGAAGAGGCCGCTGTCGTTGAGCTGCTTGGCGATCAGCTGGAATTCCTCGTCCGTGGACGGGCCGAAGCGCGTGGGCGTCGAGTACAAGGTGATCTTGACCTTGTCCTTGATGCCGGCGGCGTGCAGGACGGCCTTGGCCTTGGCGGGCTGGGGGCTGCCGCCGTAGCGGTCGAAGAAGGCGGTGGTGTGCGAGGCGATGCCGGCCGGGACGATCGAGTACAGCGCGGTGGCCGTGCCGTCGTAGACCTCCTTGACGAGGGCTTCGCGGTCGACGAGGTAGGCGATGGCCTTGCGGACGGGGAGCTTTCCGGCGACCGGGTCGTTGACGTTGAAGACGAGGTGTTCGACTTCGGCGCCGGCGCCCTGGACGACCTCGACCTTATGGTCGCCGGTGTGGGAGGCGAGGCCGGCGATGTCCTTGGCGGCGAGGCCGCGGAAGGCGAAGTCGACGTCGCCGCTTTCGAGGACCTTCCTGAGGGCGGCCTGGTCCTCGTTGAAGAACTTCATGGTGACGCCGCTGTTCTTCGGCTTGGCCTTGCCGTTGTAGGACTCGTTGACGGAGAAGCTGGCGCTCTTGTCGTTGATGGAGTCCAGCTTGTACACGCCGGAGCCGAAGGCCTTGCCGTCTGTGCGGAGCTTGTCCGCGGGGTACTCGGTGTGGTCGACGATGGAGCCGGCGCCTGCCGCGATCTTGCTCGGGAACGTCGCGTCGGAGTTCTTGAGGCGGAAGATGACGGTCTTGTCGTCGGGGGTCTCGATGGAGCCGATCGACGCGAGCATGACGGCGGGGCCGTTCTCGTCGTTGATCTTCAGGGTGCGCTCGAAGGAGTACTTGACGTCCTTCGCGGTGAGGCTGTTGCCGTTGCTGAACTTCAGGCCGCCGCGCAGGGTGCACTTGTACACCTTGCTGTCGGCGCCCTCGAAGCCGCAGGACTGCGCGGCGTCGGGCTCCGGTGTGGTGGCGCCCTTGGGGAAGCCGAGCAGCGACTGGAAGACGTTGTTGAAGAGCAGCCAGGAGCCCGGGTCGTAGCCCGAGGCGGGGTCGGTGGCCTTGACCTTGTCGGATATGCCCATGACGACGCCCTTGCCGCTGCCGGCGTTCGAGCCATCCGTCGAACCGCAACCGCTGAGCAGCGCGGCGGCGGTGGCCGCTCCGAGGGGGGCTGCCAACCACTGGTTACGTCTCATCACGCGAACGTCCTTCACAGTCTCACTGGCTCGTCTGGTTTCTTGTTCCGGCCCGCGGTGTCCGCGGGCCGGTGCCGTGCTGGTCAGCCGCTGACGCCGCGGCCGAGTTCCCACAGCTGGAGGTCGGAGATGGCGTTGACGGACCATTCCACTCCGGTGATGCCGTCGCGTGCGGCGACGTACTGCTTGCCCTGCCACAGGGGCAGGACGGGGACGTCGTCGGCGACGATGTCCTGCATCTCCGTGATCGCGGGGACGGCGACGCCGCGGTCGACCGCCCGGCGGGATTCGGGGATGAGCCGGGTGCGCACCGCGGTGTTGGCGTAGGGCGTGCCCAGGAAGTTGTCCTGCTCCAGGAACGGGGCGAGGAAGTTGTCGGCGTCGGGGTAGTCGGGGAACCAGCCGAGTCCGTAGGCGGCGTAGTCGCCCTTCTTCTGGGCGGGCCGGAAGTCGGCCCAGTCGGCGCCCTGGACGGTGACGTCGAAGAGCTGGGTGGAGTTCAGCTGGGCCTTGAGGGCTTCGAACTCGGCCGCGGTGCCGTCGCCGTAGTGGTCGTTGGTGTAGTTGAGGGTGAGCTTGACCGGGGTCTTGATCCCGGCGTTCTTCAGGAGTTCGGCGGCCTTGGCGGTGTTGGCTTCGCCGTACTTGTTGAAGAAGGAGTTGACGTGGCCGGTCAGGGTGGTGGGGACCAGCGAGTACAGGGGCTGCGCGGACTTTCCGTAGACCTTGGCGATGACGGCGTTGCGGTCGACGGCGGCGGCGAGGGCCTGGCGGACGGCCTTGTCCTTGACGGTGGGGGCGTCGGTGTTGAAGCCGATGTAGCGGATTTCCAGGCCGGGCATCGGGAAGAGCTTGATGCCCTTGGGGGGGTTGGCGGAGAGCGCGGTGATCTGGGCGGGCGAGAGGGTGCGGGAGACCATGTGGATGGTGCCGCGTTCCAGGGCCTTGCCCATGGCGCCGGAATCTTCGAAGGCGCGCAGTTCGGCCTTGTCGTTCTGCAGCTTCAGGTCGCCCTTGTAGTGGGGGTTCTTGGTGAAGACGGCGCGGACGAGCTGGTTGTCCTTGACTTCGGCCTTCATCGTGTACGGGCCCGAGCCGTCGACGGAGAAGCCCGCGCGGAGCTTCTTGGCGTCGTACTTCTCGGCGCTGACGATGCCCGCGGCGGGGGTGGAGAGTTTGTGCGGGAACGTGGCGTCGGGCGTCTTGAGGTGGAAGACGACGGTATCGGCGCTCTTGGCTTCGACGCTGTCGATGGTGGAGAGCAGCGAGGAGGGGCCGTTCTCGTCCTTGATGGCGCGGACGCGGTCGATGGAGAACTTGACGTCCTGCGCGGTGAGCGGGTCCCCGTCGGCGAACTGGATGCCGGGGCGCAGGGTGCAGCGGTAGCTCTCGTTGCCGGTGTCGGTGAAGCGGCAGTCGGAGGCCGCTTCGGGGACGGGCTGGCCGCCGCCGCGCGGGGTGTGCATGAGCGTCTGGACGGTCTGGCGCAGGATGTTCCAGCTGCCGGCGTCGTAGGCGTAGGCGGGGTCGAGCGGGGCGGGGGCGTAGTCGGCTGCCTCGAACCGGTCGGTGGTTCCGACGATGATCGCTCCGGTTCCCGCTGCTCCGCCGCTGGTGCTGCCGCATGCGGCCAGCGCGGGGGTGAGCAGTCCGGCGGCGGCCGTCAGCGCCATGGTCTTGCGGTTCATGCTGGAAGTACTCCCTCGACCCGGCACTTGTTCAAAGCGGCGTGGAGGGCATTGCGGCGGTCGCCCGTTCTGGGCGGAACGATCGGGCCGGTGTTGTGACGATCGGTCCACGCGGTTCCGGAAACAGGGGTGTGTGTCCGGGACGGCTGAGGTGCGGCGCTATGCCCGGATCGACACTAGTGGCCTGGGGAGGGGTGGCTTGAACCTGTCAGGGCGGGGACGTCATCGCTCCGTTACGGGAGCGGGCGGGGGGTGAGTGCGGGGCTGTTCGCAGATTCGGTCAGGTGCTGATCAATGCGGACACAAGGGGTGGCCGGTGGGGGGTCGCAATGGTGCGAAGGGGGCCTCGCGGGTGATTAAGCTCACCTGGGACAGGTGCCCTGGTAGGGGTGGAATTTCGGCCTCCGGGGAAGTGCGCGAAAAATCCGCCCCCGGGAGCTCGGGCCCTGGGGTGGATCGGCCGGTACGGAGCGTGCGCGCTCAGTTCAGCGGAGTGATGAGGGAGCGCAGGAAGGGCAGGTCCACGTCTTCGAGGGAGCGCACGACGGTCCGGCCGGGGGCCGGTTCGATGCGGCCGACCGAGGGGATGGCGACGACGCGGCAGCCTGCGGCCTCCGCGGCGGCCACGCCGGTGGCGGTGTCCTCGATGACGGCGCAGCGCGAGGGGTGCACGCCGAGGGTGCGGGCGGCCAGGAGGTAGGGGTCGGGGTGCGGCTTGGTGCGGGGGACCTCGTCGCCGGAGATCGTGAGGTGGAAGCGGTCGCGGCCGAGGGTGAGGAGGACCTGGTCGATGACGCGCCGGTGGGAGGCGGAGACGAGGGCGGTGGGCACGTTGTGCCGGGCCAGCTCGGCGAGCAGCCGTTCGGCGCCGGGCATGAGGGGCACCTGGTCGGCGATGCGGGCTTCGAAGCGTTCGTTGAGGAGGACGCTGAGTTCGGCGAGGCCGATGGAGGCGCCGGTGGATTCGATGAGGAATCCGGCGCTGCGGGTCATCGGGCCGCCGACGACGACGTCCCGCCAGGATTCGTCGAGGCGGTGGCCGAGTCCGGCGAAGACGTCGACCTCGATGTCCCACCAGAAACCCTCGGTGTCGACGAGGGTGCCGTCCATGTCGAGCAGCACCGCCTGCAGGGCGTGTCCGTCGGCCGTACGGGCGACGGGGGCGGGAACTGTGCTCGTCATGCGTGCACCTCTCTGGTGGGTCCCGGGGGACGAGAAGGCCGGTCACCTCGCCTGCGGGCGCATGCCCGGGGGAACAGGTGACCGGCCTGTATGGGACCGACTAGTGTACGCCGATCCGTCTCATCGTGCGTTGAAATACTTCGCTTCGGGGTGGTGAATGACGATCGCGTCGGTGGACTGCTCCGGGTGGAGCTGGAACTCCTCGGAGAGGTGGACGCCGATCCGCTCGGGCTGGAGGAGGTCGGCGATCTTGGCGCGGTCCTCCAGGTCGGGGCAGGCGCCGTAGCCCAGGGAGAAGCGGGCGCCGCGGTACTTGAGGTCGAACATGTCCTCGACCTTGGAGGGGTCCTCGCCCGCGAATCCGAGCTCGGCGCGGACCCGGGCGTGCCAGTACTCGGCCATGGCCTCGGCGAGCTGGACGGACAGGCCGTGCAGTTCGAGGTAGTCGCGGTAGGAGTCGGATGCGAAGAGCTTGGCCGTGGCCTCGCCGATCTTGGAGCCGACGGTGACGACCTGGAGGCCGACGACGTCGGTCTCGCCGGATTCCTCGGGGCGGAAGAAGTCGGCGAGGCACAGGCGGCGGCCGCGGCGCTGGCGGGGGAAGATGAAGCGGGTCCGCTCGTTGCCGGCGTCGTCGAGGATGATCAGGTCCTCGCCCTTGGAGACGCAGGGGAAGTAGCCGTAGACGACGGCGGCTTCGAGGAGGTTCTCGGTGTGGAGCTTGTCGAGGAGGCCGCGCAGGCGGGGCCGGCCCTCGGACTCCACGAGCTCCTCGTACGTCGCTCCGCCGGCGCGGGCCTGCTTGAGGCCCCACTGGCCCTTGAAGAGGGCGCCCTCGTCGAGCCAGGAGGCGTAGTCCTTGAGCGGGATGCCCTTGACGACGCGGGTGCCCCAGAACGGCGGGGTGGGGACCGGGTTGTCGGTGGAGGTGTCGGAGCGGCCGCCGGGCTCTTGCGGCTCGTCCACGTCCAGGACGGGGGTGTCCCGCTTGGCCACGCGGCGCTGCTTGAGCTCGGGGAGGGTGGCTCCGGGGACTCCGCGCTTGACGGCGATGAGGGCGTCCATGAGGCGCA
>NZ_JAGGOW010000175.1 GCF_018614135.1 Streptomyces sp. ISL-66 | reverse complement strand
GGCCGGGGCGGCCGCCGCCGGGGTCGCCGCCACGGTCCCGGCGGCGGATAAGGCGCCCGCGGTCGCCGCGGCCCCCGCGATGAAGGTGCGCCTGGAGTTGCCTGTGCGCGTCACGAAGATGTCCCCTCGGTACCCGACGCTATTACCGCCGGTAACAGTCACGTCCGGCGCAGGAGCATAGGGGCGGCACGCTGGTCACGGAAGGCGCGGAAGTACCCGCACGCACTATGGCGCGAAACCTTCCCCCCGGCCCGAGCTGTGGGAACCTTGACTCCACGTCAGGTCAATCGGGCAGTCGCGTACGGGGAAGGAGCCTGCGGATGTCGAGAGAGCCGCTTTCGCAGAAGGAGATCGAGGACCGGTTGCGGGAACTCCCCGGCTGGGCCTTCGAAGACGACCGGATCTTCCGCACCTACCGGCTGGGCAGCCACTTCGCGGCGAGCGCACTGGTCAGCCACATCGCCGCCGTGCAGGAGGAGCTGAACCACCACTCCGACCTCACCCTCGGCTACAACACCGTCCGCGTGTCCGTGAACACGCACGACGCGGGTGACTCCGTCACCGAAGCCGACTTCACCCTGGCCGAACGCGTCGAAGCCCTCGCCTCCGCCCACGGCGCCGCCTGATGCCGATACCCGTACGGCAGGTCTCGGCCTCGGTACCGGTCTCCGTACCGGTACCGAGACCGCTCCTCGACTACGACGCCGAGGCCGAGGCCTACGACGCCACGCGCGGCGGGGTCCCGCGCGCCGAGGCCGCCTGCGCGGCGGTCCTCGGCCTGCTCCCGCCGGCCGCGGCGACCCTGCTCGACCTCGGCTGCGGCACGGGCATCGTCACCACCCGGATCGCCGCGGCCCGCCCCGGGCTGTGCGTCCTCGGCGTGGACACCTCGCAGGGGATGGCCGCCATGGCGCGCTCCCGGGGCGTCCCCGTGGTCCTCGCCTCCGGGACCCGGCTCCCGGTCCGCCCGGGCACGCTCGACGCGGTCAGCGCGGTCTGGCTGCTGCACCTGCTGCGCACACCGGGCGCGGTGGCCGCCGTGATCGCCGAGGCTGGGCGGGTGCTGCGGCCCGGCGGGGTGTTCGTCACCACCGTCGACAAGGACGCCGCCCACGACGTCGGCAGCGACATCGACGCGGTGCTCGCACCGCACCTCACCCCGACCCCGGCCGACTCCGCGCCGGTGGTCGCCGCCCACGCGGCCGCAGCGGGCCTTCGCCCCGTGGGCGAAGCCCTCTTCACCGGTCACGGCCAGGGCCGCACCCCGCGCAGGAGCGCCGCCGCGCTGCTCGCCGGGCAGTACGCCTCCCGGGTCCGCCCGCGCGGGACCACCCCGCGCGGGCTCGCGGACCAGCTGGAACTCCTGCCCCGACCGGACACCCCGCGCGCGGAGCCGACGTACCGGCTGCGCGCCTTCGTACGGAGCTGAACCCGACCGGGAGGACCGGCCGGGTCAGACGGGCTCCAGGCGCCACCACTGCGCGGGCGAGTCGGTGTCCTCGCACTGGCGGGCCCGGCCCTCGGCGTCCGCCTCCAGCGGCAGACCGCTGATCGCGGCGATCAGCGAGACGACCCCCGGGTCGTCGAGGTGCTCCTCGACGACCCACTCCTGTGCCCCGAAGGCGTTCGCCTTCCACACCTGGACCCGGGTGCCGCTCTCCGTCGAGGCGTTCGCGACGTCGAGCCGCTTGCCGTTGTGGACGCTGACCAGGTGGAAGATCCCGCCACCGCTGTGGACGGGCGTGATCTCCCACTGCCGGGCCGGCTCCGGCCCCGCGTCCGGTCCGCCGTCCGGCCCGACGCACACCCGGTTGCCGGCCTCCACCTGGAGCAGCAGCCCGCTCGCGGCGTTGCGGACCCGGTAGACGCCTTCGGGCGCCGTCACCTCGCTGACCCCCGCCCGCGGCTCAGAAGTCGAACTCGGCCGGGTCGGGACCGATCCGGCGGCCCGCCGAACCGGCACCCAGCGCGTCCAGCGCGGCGATGTCGGCGGCGTCCAGCTCGAAGCCGAAGACGTCCAGGTTCTCCCGGATCCGCGCCGGAGTCACCGACTTGGGGATCACGATGTTCCCGAGCTGGAGGTGCCAGCGCAGCACCACCTGCGCGGCCGAGCGGCCGTGCTTGTCGGCGATCGCGGTGACGGCGGGCAGGGTGAGGAGCTCCTTGCCCTGCCCGAGCGGGGACCAGGCCTCGGTGGCGATGCCGAGGCGGGCGTGGACGGCGCGCAGTTCGGCCTGGGGGAGGAGCGGGTGGAGCTCGATCTGGTTCACGGCCGGGACCAGGGAACTCTCGGCGCCGAGGCGCTCCAGGTCGGCGGGGCGGAAGTTCGACACGCCGACGGCCTTGGCGCGGCCGCTCTCCGCGATCTCCTCGAAGGCCTTCCAGATGGCGACGAAGTCGTCGCGCATAGGGCGCGGCCAGTGGATCAGGTACAGGTCGACGGCGTCGAGGCCCAGCTTGCCGAGCGAGGCATCGAACTCGCGCAGCACGTTGTCCCGGCCCCAGGTCTCGGACTTGCCGTTCCACAGCTTCGTGGTGACGAACAGTTCCTCGCGCGGGATCCCGGCCGAGGCGATCGCCTTGCCGGCGCCCTTCTCGTTGCCGTAGACGGCCGCCGTGTCGATGCTGCGGTAGCCCGCCTCCAGCGCGGTAGCGACGGCCTGCTCCGCCTCGGCGTCCGGGACCTGCCAGAGTCCGAAGCCGAGCTGGGGCATGAGCGTGCCGTTGTTGAGCTTGATGCCGGGGACCTGGTTCACGTCGTGCCGTTCCCTCTTGTCGTCGTCGGTACCGGGTGGGCGTACGACCGGCGACAACCGGACTCCCGCTTGGCCTATTCCCGCCGAACGGGTGAATTCCGTACGGCGGGAACGGCCCCCGGCCCGCCCTACGCCCCCAGGTACGCCTCGCGGACCCGCGCGTCGGCCCGGACCTCGGCGGGAGCGCCCTCGGCGAGCACCCTCCCCAGGTCCAGGACGACCACGCGGCTGCACAGGTCCATCACGAAGGCGACGTTGTGCTCGACCAGCAGCACCGCGCAGCCCTCCTCCTCGGCGAGCCGCCGCACCACCACCGCCAGCTGCTCGCGCTCGGGCGCCGACATGCCCGAGGCGGGCTCGTCCAGCAGCAGCACCCGGGGCGGATCGGCGACCGCTCGGGCCAGCTCCACCATCCGGGCCTGACCCACCGGCAGACCACCGGCGTACGAGGCCCCGAGCGACCCGATCCCGCAGTCGGCCAGCACCCGCGAGGTCCGCTCCCGCCGCTGCCGCTCCCGCCGCCGGCGGGCGGGCGAAGCGATCAGGTCGGCGGCGAAGCCACCGCCACCGCCCCGCCACTCCTGCGCGACGAGGACGTTGTCCGCCACGCTGAGCTGCCCGAACAACTGCTGGCGCTGGAAGGTCCGGCGCATCCCGTGCCGGGCCCGCCAGACCGGGGAACGCCGGGTGACGTCCACCCCGTCCAGCAGCATCCGGCCCCGCTCGGGCCGCCGGATCCCGGACAGGACGTCGAACAGCGTGGTCTTCCCCGCCCCGTTCGGCCCGATCAGCCCGCACACCTCGCCGGCCCGGATGCCGAGGTCGACGCCGTCCAGCGCCGTGACCCCGCCGAACCGGACACCCACCCCGGCGGCCCGCAGCACGTACTCGCCCCCGCTCATGTCCTCATCCCCAGATAGGCCTCGGTCAAGCGGTCCGCCTCCACCTCGGAGCGCGGGCCGCACCAGGAGACCCGGCCCTGGGAGAGATAGGCGACGGTGTCGGCGATCCCGAGGATCTCGGCAGCCTTCTCCTCCACCAGCAGCAGCGCGGTCCCGGCGGCGCGGAGCTCGGTGAGCAGCCCGTACACCTCGTCCACCACGCGCGGCGCCAGCCCGAGCGAGGGCTCGTCCGCTATCAGCACCTCGGGCGGACGCTGTAGCAGCGGCGCGAGGGCCAGCATCTGCTGCTCCCCGCCGGAGAGCGCCCCGGCGGCGACCGAGCGCCGCTCGCGGAGCCGGGGGAAGCGCGCGTACACGGCGTCCCGCTCGGCCGGGTCCCTCAGGTACAGCGCGAGGTTCTCCTCGATGCTGAGCGCGGGGAAGATCCCCCGCCCCTCGGGTGCCAGCAACACCCCCGCCCGGGAGCGGCGTACGGCCCCGTCGCGCGTGGCGTCCCGCCCGCTGACGTGAACGGCCCCGCCCGTGACGGGCAGCGCCCCGGCCGCGACCCGGCACGCGGTGCTCTTCCCGGCGCCATTGGGCCCGAGCACGGCCAGGATCTCCCCGCGCCGCACGAGGAGGTCCACCCCGTGCAGTACGAGCCCCCCGTCGTACCCGGCGCTCACGCCGCGCAGCTCGAGCGCGGGCGCGGTCCCTGCGGGGCTGGCCGCCGAGGGGTTGTCCCCTGCGGGGCTGTGCGCCGAGGGGGTGTCCCCCACCCCGCCCCTTCCCGAAACCGGGCCCCGCCCGGACCCTTCGGGGGTTCCACCCCCGGGCCCCCGCGCCGCGAACTTCCCCGGACCCCGGCCCGGGGTGTCCCCTGGCGGGGCTGGATCCCTCGGCGGGCCATTCCGGCTGGCCCGGCGTTCGGGGGCCGGGGTCTGGGGCGGAGCCCCGGTTTCGGGAAGGGGCGGGGTGGGGGAACGCCCCGCAGGGCCAACCCCGGCTCCGTCGGCAGCCTTGGCCGCGGGAACGGCTCCGGCGGGGGCTCCGGCCCAGGCGGAGGCGCCGATCCCGGCGGAGGCTCCGGCCCCGGTCAATGCTCCCGCCCCGGCCGACGCGCCGATCCCGGAGGCTCCCGCCCGGGCCGACGCGCCGATCCCGGTCGGGGCGCCGGCCCCGGCGGAGGATCCAGCCCCCGCCGACGCGCCGCCCCCGTTCGACGCTCCGACCCCGGTCGAGGATCGCGCCAGCGCGTTGCCGCCGGCCCGTCGCCGGGCCATCCGCACCGGGATCGCCGCGCAGTACCCGTCCGGATCATTGGCCAAGGCCAGCCCCGCCAGTCCGAACAGGATCACCGGCAGGTGGGCCGACGCCGTCACGTAGTCCGCCATGACCCGCGGAGCAACGGCGAAGACCAGCCCCGCCACCACCGCGTACTGCGGCCGCCGGACCCCCGCCGCCACGACCACCGCGAGCCACACCAGTCCCGTCATCGCCGTGAAGTCCGTGGCGGTGATCCGGGTGTTGTACGACGCGTACATCACGCCCCCGAACCCCGCGAGCCCGGCCGACAGCGTGAACAGCAGCAGCTTCGTCCGCAGCACGGACACCCCCGAGGCCATGGCCGCCGCCGGAGCCGACCGTACGGCGAGCATCGCCCGCCCCGACGGCGAGTTCCGCAGCGCGCTCAGTCCGGCCGCGACCGCCGCGACCAGGACCAGCAGCGCCACCCCGAGCGCGCGGTCGTCGGAGAGGTCCACCGGCCCGATCACGGGCCGCGGGATCGACCATCCCGAGTCCCCGTTGCGCAGCCAGCGCATCTGGAAGAGCACCTGGTCCGCCAGGAAGGCCAGCGCCAGGGTCGCCAGTGCCAGGGACCGCCCCCCGAGGCGCAGCGCGGGCAGCGCGACCAGCGCCCCCAGGACGGCGGCCACGCAGGTCCCGACGGCCAGTGCCGCCACGAACGGCCACCCGTGGCTCATCAGCAGTCCGGCGACCAGCGCCGCGCCGGTCACGAACGTCCCCTGGGCCAGTGAGACCATCGCACCGAGCCCGGTGACCACGGTGAAGGACATGAACACCAGGGCCAGTGCCAGCCCCTGGGCGAGGAGCCCGCTCCAGAACGGCGTGGTCACGGTGTAGAAGGCGACGCCGAGGGCCACGCCCAGGCAGGCCCACACCCCCCACCTCCGCCCCCACGGGGCGCCGGCCAGGTGGTCCACGGAGGCGACGTCCACGGCCTCGGTCCCGGCGGTCCGAGCCCGGCGGGTGAGCACCAGCAGTCCGCCGAACAGGATGAGGAACGGCACGGCCGTCCTGAACCCGGTGATGGAATCGGCGAAGGAGGCGTAGCCGACGACCAGGTTCTGCAGGACGCCGAGCCCCAGTCCGCCGGCGAAGGCGAGCGGTACGGAGGCGAACCGTCCGATCACCGCCGCGGTGGCCGACACGAACAGGAACAGCGTGAAGTCGTGCGCCGACAGTCCGAGGAGCGGGGTCGCCAGTACGCCCGCCAGCCCGGCCAGTCCCGACGCGATCATCCAGGCCACCGACGACAGCCGGTCGGCGTCGATCCCGCGCAGTTCGGTGAGCGAGCGGTTATCGACGACGGCCCGCAGCCGCAGGCCCAGCCGGGTGTGCCGCATCAGCACCCAGAGGGCGACGGCCACGACGGCCGTCGCCACCCAGGTGATCAGCTGGTCGGAGTCGATGCCCACGTCGGCGGTGAGCTGCCAGGACGTGGCCGGGCTCGGCCCCACCCCCGGCAGTCCGAACTGGTTCTCCGCCGGCGCCAGCGGAGCTCCCGCGTCCACGAGCAGTTCCACCGCCCACAGTCCGGCGGCGGGCAGGGCCACCAACAGGCCGATGGTGGCCACGATCTGCGCGGTCTCGCCGACCTGCGCGAGCCGCCGGAACATCAGCCGGTCCAGCGCCCAGCCGAGCCCGGGCGCCAGTACGCACACCACCAGCAGCGCCGTCGGGACGGCCGGCCAGCCCAGCCCGGAGTGCAGTTCGTAGAAGGTGAGCGCGCACAGGTAGGCGGTGGCTCCGTGCGCGAAGTTGAACAGCCCGGACGCCGAGTACGACAGCACCAGCCCGGTGGCGAGCAGTGCGTACAGGGCGCCGGACACCAGACCGCTCAGTACGAGGGCGAGCAGATCTCCCATGCGGATTCCCGGTCCCCTACTTGAAGGGGATGGGCTCGTGGCACTCGAACGGTACGGAGACCTCGTACGCGCCGTTCTTCAGCTGGACGAGCGCCCCGCAGCCGAAGCTGTCCTTCTGGCCCTTGGGCTCGGACCGGTCGCCCACGAGGGTGGCGGTGTCGGTGAAGCCCTGCGCGGCGGCCTGGAAGGACTCGACGGTCAGGTCCTTGCCGGCCTTCTGCGCGATGGACAGGAACAGGTCCGCGGACATGTAGCCGGTCATCATATGGATGCTGAGCGGCACGTCCTGCCCGCCCGCGGCGGTTTTGATGTCGGCCTTGAACTGGGCCATCTTCGGGTTCGTCGACTCGAACGGCTCGAACTGCAACAGGACGTGCACGCCGTCGAGGGCCTGCTTGGTGGCGTCCTTGGCCAGCAGACCCGGGTCGTAGTCGGTCGGGTCGGAGAGCAGCCCCTTGTACCCGCTGCGCTTGAGCGAGGTGAACAGTCCGATGTTGTTGGGGGTTTGCATGACCGAGACGACGGCGTCAGGGGCCTTGCCGTCGTTGCTCTCGAGGATCTCCTTGACGTACGCGGACCAGTCGCTCGGTACGGCGGTGCCGGGCACCGAGGCCTTGGCGTAGGCGACCTCGAACCCGGCGCTGGTGAAGCCCTGCTGGAAGGTGCGCACGCCGAACTTCCCCGCGTCGCTGTCATTGGCGATGATCGCGACGGACTTGCCCCGGGCCCCGCCGAGCACCTTGCCGATGCCCTCGGGCCAGGTCTGGTTGATGGTTCCGCCGGGGGTGGGGGCGAGGCAGCCGTTGAACCCGTAGATGTACTTGGGGCCGCAGAACGAGGGAAGCGTGCCCCAGCCGAAGGTGGGGACCTTCTCCTGTTCCAGGAAGTCGGAGCCGGAGAAGGTGACCGAGCTCATGGGGGAGACCGCGAACACCTCGTCCTGCTGCACGAGCTTGCGGGCCGCCGCCAGGTTCTTGGCGGGGTCCTGACCGTCGTCCTCGGCGCCGATGTAGTCGATCTTGCGGCCGTTGACCCCGCCCTCGGCGTTGGCTCTCGCGTAACGGGCCTTCGCCCCGAGATCGGTGTCCTTCTTGCTGTATCCGCTGGCACTGGTCATCGACACGATGCCGCCGACCTTGATCGAGTCGCCGCTCACCCCGCGGGAGTTGCCGGCGGCTCCCGGCTTGTCCCGGGAGGAGCCGTTGGAGGCGGAGTTGCAGGCGGAGACGAGCGCGAGCGTCGCCGCCGCGGCGGCCAGGATGCGGATCGGTCGCAGCATGTGTGGATCCCCTCCGGTCGGAATCCCCGCATTCTGTGCGCGACCTGACGCATCGTCAATATCAACGGCCAGCAAAGTGACGAACCGTCAGGTAACGGTTCGGGTCACCGGACGGATCGTGGAGCACGTGAGTCAGGACTGGTAGAGGGCCGCTACCTCCCTCGCGTAGGCCTCCTCGATCGCCCGGCGCTTCAGCTTCAGCGAAGGCGTCAACAGACCCCGCTCCTCCGTGAACTGCTCGGCCAGAACGCGGAACGTGCGGATCGACTCGGGCTGCGACACCAGGGTGTTCGCGGCGACCACCGCCCGGCGGACCTCCGCCGTCAGATCGGGGTCGAGCACCAGCTCGGCCGCCGGCAGCTGCGGCCGCCCGCGCATCGCCAGCCAGTGAGCCACCCCCTCCGCGTCCAGGGTGAGCAGGGCGGCGATGTACGGCCGGTCGTTGCCCACCAGCACGCACTGCGAGACGAGCGGATGCGAACGGACCCGCTCCTCCAGGGCGGTCGGCGCGACGCTCTTGCCGTTGGAGGTCACCAGGATCTCCTTCTTGCGCCCGGTGATCGTCAGGTACCCGTCCTCGTCCAGCCTCCCCAGGTCCCCGGTCGCCAGCCAGCCGTCGTGCAGCACCGCGTCCGTGGCGCGCTGGTCGTTCAGGTAACCGGCGAAGACGTTGCCGCCGTGCAGCCAGATCTCCCCGTCCTCGGCGATGTGGACCGTACTGCCCGGGATCGGCAGGCCGACGGTGCCGTACTTCGTGGCCCCGGGCGGATTGGCGGTGGCCGCCGCGCACGACTCCGTCAGCCCGTACCCCTCGAACACCGTGATCCCGGCGCCGTCGAAGAACAGCCCGAGCCGGCGCGCCATCGCGGAGCCCCCGGACATGGCGTGCCGCACCCGGCCGCCCATGGCGTCGCGGACCTTCCCGTAGACCAGCTTCTCGAAGAGCTGGTGCTCCATGCGCAGCTTGGCCGAGGGCCCGGCCCCGATGCCGAACGCCTTCTGCTCGCGCGCCTGCGCGTACCGTACGGCCACGTCCACGGCCCGGTCGAAGGGCCCGGTGCGGCCCTGCGACTCGGCCTTGCGGCGAGCGGCGGCGTAGACCTTCTCGAAGACGTACGGGACTCCGAGCACGAACGTCGGCCGGTACGCGGCGAGGTCCGGCAGCAGCTCGGCCGCCGCCAGCACCGGCTGGTGGCCGAGCTTCACGCGGGAACGGACGGCCGCCACCTCCACCATCCGCCCGAAGACGTGCGCGAGCGGCAGGAACAGCAGCGTGGAGGGCTGTTCGCCGGGGCCGGCCTGGAAGACGGACTCCCAGCGGGTCGCCATCGTGTCGGCCTCGAACATGAAATTGGCGTGGGTCAGCACGCACCCCTTGGGTCGGCCGGTGGTGCCGGAGGTGTAGATGACGGTGGCCGTCGCGTCGGGGGTCACGGCGCGACGGTGACGGTGCACGACGTCCTCGGCGACCTGGAGGCCGTCCTCGACGAGCCCGTCCACCGCTCCCGAATCCAGCTGCCAGAGCAGACGCAGGCGCGGCAGTCGCTCGATGACCGACCCGACGGTCATGGCCTGGTCCTCGTCCTCGACGACGCAGGCCGTGCACTCGGAGTCGTACAGGATCCAGTGGACCTGCTCGACGGAGGATGTGGGATAGACGGGGACGGGCTGGGCGCCGATCGCCCACAGGGCGAAGTCGAAGAGGGTCCACTCGTAGCGGGTACGGGACATGATGGCGACCCGGTCCCCGAAGCCGATGCCGTTCGCCAGCAGGCCCTTGGCCAATTCCAGGACTTCGGCGGCCAGTTCGGCGGAGGTCACGTCGTACCAGACCCCGTCGCGCTTGCGGCCGAGCACAACCCGGCCGGGGTCCTCGCGGGCGTGCAGGAAAACGACATCGGCCAGACCGCCGACGGGCGAGCCCGTGACGACCGGTGGGACGGTGATCTCGCGCATGTCCCCGCTCCTCTCCGCGCAGCGCGGCGACGCTACCCCACCCCTCCCCGCCGTTGATCAACAGCCGGATACCTCCACAAGACCTCCCCAGCGGTTCGCACACCCTCCCGCGGCCGGCCCGCGGACGGCCCCGCTACGCGGCCCGGGTCAGCCGGTCCGCGCCCGAGAGGATCGCGCCCGCCAGGGCTTCGGCGGCCGCCGACACCCGGGGGCCCCGCAGGAGCGCGAACTCCACCGGGCCGAGCTCCGGCAGCCCGCCCACCCGGACCAGTCCCGGCGGGATCAGCCCCCGCGTGTGGGCCATCACCCCCAGGCCCGCCCGCGCCGCCGCGATCAGTCCGCTCAGGCTGCCGCTCGTACAGGCGATCCGCCACGGCCGTCCGTCCGCCTGCAGCACGTCCAGCGCCCGCGCCCGGGTGATCCCCGGCGGCGGGAAGACGATCAGCGGGACCGGCCGGTCCGGGTCCACCCGCAGACCCTCCGCCCCGATCCACACCATCCGGTCCCGCCACACCAGACGACCCCGCTCGTCCCCCTCGCCGCGCCGCTTGGCGAGGACGAGATCCAGCCGCCCCGCGTCCAGCCGCTCGTGCAGGGTCCCCGACAGCTCCACCGAGAGCTCCAGCTCCACCTCGGGGTGCTCGTGCCGGAAGGCCTCCAGGATCTCCGGGAGCCGGGTCAGCACGAAGTCCTCCGAGGCGCCGAAGCGCAGTCGGCCCCGGATCCGGGTCCCCGTGAAGAAGGCCGCCGCGCGCTCGTGCGCCTCGAGGATCGAGCGGGCGAAGCCGAGCAGCGCTTCGCCGTCCTCGGTGAGCTCCACGCTGTGGGTGTCGCGGAGGAAGAGGGGCCGGCCCGTGGCCTGCTCCAGGCGCCGCACGTGCTGGCTGACCGTGGACTGCCCGACACCGAGCCGGGCCGCGGCCTGGGTGAAGCTCAGGGTCTGGGCCACGGTGAGGAAGGTGCGCAGCTGGACGGGGTCGTACACAAGGCCACGGTAGCGGCTGTCATCGTGTTTCCTGATGACAGTCAATACGGTGTACGGGTTTCCCGATCACCGGCCCGCCCCCGACGATGGAGGGGCACCGCCTGCCCCGCATCCCATCCTCGGTCCCACTCCACCCGGGCCCACCCCGTTCCCATCCCCTCCCAGCGAGTGAGCAACGTGAGCACCACCATGCGCCGCCGCCCGACCCTCCCCGCCCGGCTCCCCGTAGACCCGTTCGTCACGGGCCTGCTCGCCACCGTCGGCCTGGCCGCCCTGCTCCCCGCCGCCGGCGCGGCGGCCACCGCGGCCGATGCCGCCTCCACCGGAGCCGTGGCCCTGCTCTTCTTCCTCTACGGGGCCCGCCTCTCCACCCGCGAGGCCCTCGACGGCATGCGCCACTGGCGGCTGCACATCACCGTGCTCGCCTGCACCTTCGTGCTCTTCCCCCTCCTCGGCCTCGCCGCCCGCGCCCTGGTCCCCACCCTCCTCACGCCCCCGCTCTACAGCGGCCTGCTCTTCCTGTGCCTGGTGCCCTCCACCATCCAGTCCTCCATCGCCTTCACCTCGATCGCCCGCGGCAACGTCCCCGCCGCGATCTGCGCCGGCTCCTTCTCCAGCCTCATCGGCATCTTCCTCACCCCGCTCCTCGCCGCCGGCCTGCTCGGCAACAGTGCCGGCGGCTTCTCCCCCGACTCGCTGCTGAAGATCGTCCTCCAGCTCCTGCTGCCCTTCGTCCTCGGACAGGCCCTGCGCCCCTGGGCGGGCGGCTTCCTCGCCCGCCACAGATCGGTCCTCGGCTACGTCGACCGCGGCTCGATCCTGCTCGTCGTCTACGCCGCCTTCAGCGCGGGCATGGTCGCGGGGATCTGGCGCCAGGTCAGCGTCCCGCGGCTCGGCGCGCTGATGGTGGTGGAGGCGGCCGTACTCGCTGTCATGCTCCTGACCACCTGGTACGGGGCGAAGCGCCTCGGATTCACCCGCGAGGACCGCATCGCCATCCAGTTCGCGGGGTCGAAGAAGAGCCTCGCCGCCGGACTCCCCATGGCCAGCGTGCTGTTCGGTCCGCAGGCGAGCCTCGCCGTGCTGCCGCTGATGCTCTTCCACCAGATGCAGCTGATGGTCTGCGCGGTCCTGGCCCGCCGACGCGCACGGGACGCCGAAGCGACGGGACCCGTCGAAGGCGCCGGACCCGTCGAACTCCCCGGCGAACATGTGGCGGAGGTCTCCCGCGCCCCCCAACACCCCGCCCCGCGGGCCCGGTAACGTGCGTCGGTGACCTGGATACGCCCGCTCTCCGCCAACGCCCCGCGCCCCTGCACCCTGGTGGTCTGCCGAGGCTGCTGCTGCGGTGATCCCCGCAAGAACCCCGGCACCGACCACGAGGGCCAGCTGGCCCGGCTGCGCGAGGCGGCCGCGGCCTCCGGCGGGCGCCTGGCCGTCCGTACGACCGATTGCCTCGGCCCGTGCGCGCAGGCCAATGTCATCGTCGTGCAGCCCACCACCGAAGCCCGGAGCCGGGGCGCCCGCGCGGCCTGGTTCGGCTGGGCCCTGGACGACACCGCCACCGACGAGGTCATCGCCTGGGCCGAGTCCGGCGGCCCCGGCGTCACCCCGGTCCCGCCGGCCCTCGACCTCCACCGCATCGACCCCCCGGCCCCCAAGCCGGCCGCGCCGGCCTCCCGCCGCGGCCGCCGCGGGCGCTGACACGGCCCTCGACGGCCTTACGCGGACAGGTCGATCCGTTCCTCGCCCGCGTAGATGTTCATGTCCCCGCCCCGCAGGAACCCGACCAGCGTCAGCCCCGCCTCCACCGCCAGGTCCACCGCGAGCGAGGACGGCGCCGAGACCGCCGCCAGCACCGGGATCCCCGCCATCACCGCTTTCTGCGCCAGCTCGAAGGACGCCCGGCTCGACACCAGCAGCACCGAGCCCGCCAACGGCAGCAGACCGGCTTGCAGCGCCCGGCCGACGATCTTGTCCACCGCGTTGTGCCGGCCGACGTCCTCCCGTACGTCGATCAGCTCGCCCCGCGCCGAGAACAGCCCGGCGCCGTGCAGCCCGCCCGTCCGGTCGAAGACCTTCTGCTCCGCGCGCAGCCGGTCCGGCAGCTCCCCGAGGATCCGCGCGCTCACCCGTACGGGATCGTCCGCGAGCCCCGGGAAGCGGGTCGCCGTGCGCACGGCCTCCAGGCTGGACTTCCCGCACAGACCGCAGGAGGAGGTGGTGTAGACGTTCCGCTCCAGCTTGATGTCCGGCACCGGAACTCCGGCGGCCAGCTGTACGTTCACCACGTTGTAGGTGTTCGTTCCGTCCTCGGCGGCACCCTCGCAGTAGGTCACGGCCCGGACGTCCGATGCGGAGCCGAGTACGCCCTCGCTGGCCAGGAAGCCCACGGCGAGCGCGAAATCGTCCCCCGGGGTGCGCATCGTGACGGCCAGCGGTTTGCCGTTGAGCCTTATCTCCAACGGTTCTTCGGCCACCAGCGTGTCCGCCCGGGTGCCCGCCACGCCATTGCGGATCCGGACGACGCGACGGCGTTCGGTGACCCGTCCCATGTGATCAGCCCACCCGTTCTGTCCTCGTCATGCGCCTGATGAACCCATTCTCGCGGATCCGCTTCGGGCACCGTCCCCGGCTGGAGGATCCTCGGGAAGCTCCAAATTCAGGGCACTGAATCCTGTCGGGTCACGCGCACCCGTACCCATCGGTAGCAGGCCAAGCTGGAACATCCTGACTGCCTTACAAGGGGGGACCCCGCCCATGACCGGTTCACGCGTGGTGGCGCTAGGGCACTACCAGCCCGCGAGAGTGCTCACCAACGAGGACCTCGAGGCGATGGTCGACACCAACGACGCGTGGATCCGGTCCCGCGTCGGGATCAGGACCCGTCACATCGCGGGCCCCGAGGAGCCGGTCGACGAGCTGGCCTACCAGGCCGCCGGCAAGGCCCTCGCGAGCGCCGGCCTGACCCCGGACGACATCGACCTCGTCCTCGTGGCGACCTCGACCGCGATCGACCGGTCCCCGAACATGGCGGCCCGCGTCGCGGCCAAGCTGGGCATGGGCGGCCACCCCGCGGTGATGGACCTCAACGTCGTCTGCTCGGGCTTCACGCACGCCCTGGCCACCGCCGACCACGCGATCCGGGCCGGCGCCGCCACCCGTGCGCTCGTCATCGGTGCCGACAAGATGACCGCGATCACCGACTGGACCGACCGCACGACCTGCGTCCTCACCGGTGACGGCGCCGGCGCGGCCGTCGTCGAGGCCTGCGACGAGCCCGGCATCGGCCCGGTCCTGTGGGGCTCGGTGCCCGAGATGGGCCACGCGGTCCGCATCGAGGGGTCGCCGCCGATCTTCGCGCAGGAGGGCCAGGCCGTGTACCGCTGGACCACCAGCCAGCTCCCGCCGCTCGCCCGCAAGGTCTGCGAGAAGGCCGGGGTCACCCCCGAGGAACTCGCCGCGGTCGTCCTCCACCAGGCGAACCTGCGGATCATCGAGCCGCTCGCGTCCAAGATCGGCGCCGTCAACGCCGTCGTCGCCCGCGACGTCGTCGACTCCGGCAACACCTCGGCCGCGTCCATTCCGACGGCCCTGTCCAAGCTGGTCGAGCGCGGCGAGATCCCCTCCGGGGCGCCCGTCCTCCTCTTCGGCTTCGGCGGCAACCTCTCCTACGCCGGCCAGGTCATCCGCTGCCCGTAGCCCCGGCGCCCTCTTCGGCGGAGCCGGTGCGCTCCGCCGAAGACCGGCCCCGGCCGGGCCTCTCCGGGACGTGACGTCCCGCCCGGCCCGCGAACCCGGCCCCTGGACATGCCCGCAGGTCAGCGCGGCGCGTCGGACTAGCCCCGGCCGAAATACCTGGTCGGAACCCCGCCGAACCTTTGCTATTGTTGTCCATGTCGCCGCGGGAAACCGGGGCCGACCACCTAGTCCGGGTGGCGGAATGGCAGACGCGCTAGCTTGAGGTGCTAGTGCCCTTTATCGGGCGTGGGGGTTCAAGTCCCCCCTCGGACACCAGCTGAGACCCCACTTCATGTGGGGTTTTTTGCTTTTCCGGGCTGTGGCGCGGCCTCGGGCGGGTGCCCGGGCGGGGCCCGTCCCGGTCAGGGGCGGGCGAGACGGTCCAGCTCGGCGTCGATGGAGGACAGCATCAGCTCGCGGGCGTGCGCCAGGGGCAGGCTGCCGCTGAGCCAGCGCGAGCTCAGGCCCTCCACGAGGGCCGTCAGCCGCTCGGCGGTGCCGGCGAGCGCCGCCGCCGCGGCCATGGGCCGGACGCGGCCGAGCAGCTCACCCACTTCCTGGACCCATACGAGCGTCGCCCGCGCGAGGTCTTCGCGCAGGTCGGGGTCGAACACCGCGCTGGCCCGCAGTTCCCCCCAGGCCGTGCTGTTCTCCCGCGTTCCGGGGCTGTCCTGGAACTCCAGGAGCAGCGTCTGCTCCAGCTCGCCGCGGGCGTCGAGCGGCGGATCGGCGGGATCCCGCTCCGTGGTGTACCGGCCCGCGCGGTCGTTGATGAACTCCAGGGTCGCGCGCAGGATTCCCGCGCGGTCCTTGAAGTGGTAGTAGATCAACGCCGTAGAGACCCCCGCCTCCGCGGCGAGCTCCTCCACGCGCAGGCCCCGGACGCCGCGCCGGACGATGACCCGCGCGGCCCCTTCCATGATTGCTGTACGTCGATCAGCCACGGTTCGACACCCTACCCGGGCGACCCGGAGCCCGGCCGGTGCGCGGGCAGCCGGATTGACTGAATCTCCAGTCAGCCGGAATCGCCACCGCAAGCGCCACGCAGCCGCGCTCTCCAGTCAGCCGTCGGCCTCGCGGTCAGTCTTCCTCGCCGACCACCCTCACGGAGGTGGGCAGCGCGTCGAGACCGTGGATCCGGGCACGCGGCATGCCGATGTGGAGCTCGCTCAGACGGGACATCCCCGCCAAGGTCGAGACGTCGATCTCCTCTCCGGGCAGGCCTCCCGAGAACGCGAGGAACCGCAGCTTGGGGAAGGCCTGCGGCAACCGGTCGATCACCTGCTGCGCGACGCCTTCGCCGCCCCCGCCGTCGAGGTGGAGCACGGTGACCTCCGCCAGGACCGTGGCGGCCGGAAGGGTCGTGAAGGACGCCGTGCCCAGGAGGAGGGTGCCGAGAGCGGGCAGGGCGGAGAGTTCCCTCCAGTCCTCGGCGGACACCGTGGCGATCGAGACGTCAACGGACACGAGCCCGGTGAGCCGGCCGATCCCCTTGAGCCCCCGCTGGGCAACGACCGTGCTGCTCACGGAGAGGCGCCGGAGCGGCGCGTGCGGGTGAAGGGCTTCCGGGGACCAGCTCAGATCGACATGGCTGTGGATCGCGAGGTGCTCGAGGTCCGGCAGGCGTCCCAACGGGCGCAGGTCCACGACGGCCGACGTGCCGAAGGTCAGGCGGCGGATCCGGAGGCCGTCGAGAGCGGACAGGTCGACGAGTTCGTCACAGTCGACGATCGTGCACGCCGTGAGCTCCGTCTGCCCGGCCAGGAAACCCAGATCCTTCGCCGGGTGATGACTCATGAGGAGTTCCGTCAGCTTGTGCCGGGAGAGGTACGAGCGCAGCGCGGTCACGGAAACGGAGGTCCTGACGTCCAGGGAGGCCGGGGCCACTCCCAGACGCTCCAGGTGCCGGAGCTGTTCGTCGGACGTGACCGTGTACTCGAGCCCGGCCGGGTCCAGCCGCGCGATGACCTCCTCCGCGTACCGGGCGGTGTCGTAGCGGGCCCAGGCCCACACCAGCTGGCTGCGCACCCGAAGATACAGATGGTCGGCGTAGCCGGCCAGGAGGGGCAGGGCGGCATCGCTCGCGATCCACGTGGCCGCGATGACGGTCAAGTACGCGTCGATGTCCCGCAGACCCTCGGGTCCCGGCAGCAGGTCCAGGATCAGCGGCCCCACTTCCCCCAACGCCCGGGCTTCCACGTCGGAACGCGGCGGGATCAGCGTGCCGGTCCGCTGCTCCACCGCTTCCCGGACGGACGGATCCAGCGTCGTCGCGTGTTCCAGGCAGGCGGACGCGAGCAAGTAGATACGGGACCGGACGAGCCGGTCGTCGGCTGCGTCGCCGAGGGCCAGCAGCTCCTGGAACAGCCCCACGCGCTCGCCGGGGCGGGCCAGCGCCACGGCCATGCGGATGACGTCCTCCCACTGGTCGTTGGCGGCATGGGCGGTGAGCAGCCCGAAGTCGCCCTCCTCCACGGCGGCCCGCGCGCCCAGGAAGTCCTGGAAGGTGCGGTGGACGAAGTCCACGGTTCCCGGGCCCGGCTCGCGGAGCAGGCCGCTGCGCTGGAGGAAGTGCTCGAAGACCGTCGGCGCATCGCCCAGGCGGGCCGCTTCAGGGACCGCGGGCAGGGCCCGCCCGATGATGTCCTCGGCCTGCGAACGGTCCATCTCCGTACGGCCGTTCTTGATCAGCCAGTACGCGAGCCGCTGGAGCAGGTCGAGCTGCGGCTCCTCCCTGAGCTCCGGAACCGCCATGTCGCGCTCCCGGTCGCGGCGGCTGATCAGCATCGAGAGGGCGGCCTCGTACAAGTCCTTGCGCCCGTACGGCAGATATCCCCGCCGGTCGCGGTGGAGCGCGCAGATCAGGCCGCACATCAGCGGGTTGGTGGCCAGTCGGCCCAGATCGCTCTTGGTGCGGACGGCGATGCGCAACTGCTCTTCGTACGCGTCGAGTTCGGCCATGTCGTCCGCCGTGTGGCCGGCCTCGGCGCGGGCAGCGGTGTGCCAGCGCTCGATGAAGGTGGCGATGTCCGAGGGCCCCATGGAGGACAGCGCCAACTCGCCGAACCCGTCCTCGGCGAGCCAGTCCCGGCCCACGGCCGACGGGCGCGAGGTGACCAGCCAGCGGTTGCCGCCCTCGTAGGTGTCGAGCAGATCCCGCAGCCAGCGCCGGGTCCGGTCCCGCTCGGGCTCCGGGATCTCGTCGATGCCGTCCACCAGGACCAGCCCCCGCCCGGCGGCGAGGACCCGGTGCTCCCAGCCGGCCGGCTGGGAGCCCGCGAGGGGGCAGCCGATCGCGGCGAGGAAGTCCTTCGGGGCGGGAAGCCGTTCGCCGCGGCGGGTGAGCGTGCGCAGCGGGAGCACGAAGGGCACGCGGTCGCGCAGGTACGCCGGCCGGTCCGCCCGGTCCTGCTGCGCGGCGGTCACGGCCAGCCACTGGACGAGCGTGGTCTTGCCCGATCCCGCCTCGCCCCGCAAGAGTACGCGCGGGGTGTGGGCCAGCGCCTGGTCCGCGGGCTGGAGTTCGGGCAGTTGCAGCGCGTTCCGAAGGTCGTACCGGTCCTCCGCGGTCCCGCCCGCCTTCGGCGCCGCCTCCGCTCGCGCGCGTTCCAGCGGCGCCGCCTCCAGGCTCAGGTACGCCACGTCCAGGGGCCACCGCGTCGGCGAATGACTGAGGTCGATCCCGTAGATGGTGAGCTTGCCGTGCTTCTTCGCGACGTAGGGCAGGTACGCCGCCTCGAACGCGAGGTCCTGGGCGTCGGGAATCGGAATGCGGCGGAGCAGCTCGTCGCTCTTCGCCGTCAGTCCGTCCAGGTCCCGGGCCTGGCGGACGAGCGCGTGCGCGAGGAACGTCCTGCGCTGGGTGAAGAACTCCAGGATGTGGTGGGCGGCGGAGTCGAGCAGGGCGTCGTAGAAGTGGGCGGCGTCGGCCGAGAGATGACGTTCGGGATGGCCGCCGGCGCGGCGCAGTTCGCGCGCGAACGCCGCCGCGCCGAGCCGAACGGCGTCGAGATCGGTGATCGTGAGGTCGCCCAGGGCGTGCAGCGTCGTGGCGACGGCATCGGTGACGGCCTCGTGTTCGTCCTCGGGTACGGGGCGTTCGCCCGTGCGCAGGCCCTGCCGGACGAGCGCGGCGGCCAGATCGCGGAGGTCGGACTCGGTGAGGGTGCGCTTCTCGCCCTTGAAGGAGACGTAGCCGGACAGCCGGACCGGCTTGTCGACCAGGCCGGCGCCGGGGGCGTCGGCGACGAAGAACCTCTTGACGAGCGGGCCGATGACCGCCGATGCCAGCCGCAGTCCGATGGCTGTGGGTTCCACGCGCGCCCCCCGTGGAGCTGTGACCGGTGCCGCCACGATCATAGGCCGCGCCGGGCTGCGGCATCATGGGCTTGGTACCGGGTGAGGGGGGAACGCGGGTGTCTCAGGACGAGTCGCGCGGCAGCGTCGTGATGGCCGGGCGCTACCGCCTGGAAGAACGGCTGGGCCGCGGCGGGATGGGGACCGTCTGGCGGGCCACGGACGAGCTCCTCGGACGGCCGGTCGCCGTGAAGGAACTCCACATGGGGGAGGGCGACCAGGCCGGGGGTGTGGCCGCCGGGGCCCTGCGCGAGGCGCGCGCGGTGGCGCACGTCCGGCATCCCCACGTCGTCGTGGTCCACGACGTCATCGAACACGACGGGCGCCCCTGCATCATCATGGAACTGGTCGACGGGGGCTCCCTCGCGGACCTGATCGGCGCCGGCAAGACCCTCACCCCGGTCGAGACGGCCAGGACCGGCCTCGCCCTGCTCGGCGCCCTGACCGCGGCGCACGGTCGGGGCGTGCTCCACCGGGACGTCAAGCCGGCCAACGTCCTCATGGAGGCCGCGACCGGCCGGGTCGTGCTCACCGACTTCGGCATCGCCCGCCTCAGCGGGGCCACCACCATCAGCGAGACGGGCGCGTTCGTCGGCTCGCCCGAATACACCGCCCCCGAGCGGATGCAGGGCGCCGAGGCCGGTCCGGCCAGCGACCTGTGGTCGCTCGGCACACTGATGTGCGCCGCGCTGACCGGGGAATCGCCCTTCCGCCGCGATTCGCTGGGCGGGATCCTGCACGCCGTCGTCTCCGGCGAGATCCGCCCGCCCGCCCAGGCCGGGCCGCTGCTCCCGGTGATCCGGGGGCTGCTGGAGCGCGACCCGGAGCGCAGGATGACGGCTCCCGAGGCCGAGCGTCTGCTGTCGGCGTACCTGACCGGTGGCAGCCTCGCGCCCGCCGATCGGATTCCCGTATCCGGCGGCGCATCCGTGGCCGGGCCCGTGGCCGGGTACGCCTCCGGTCCCGAACCGGTTCCGGGTTCAGAGGGGTTGACGGCGCCGGCCCAGCCCCCGCGCCCGACGGCCAGGCAGCTCGTCGCCAACCGGCCGGGCCTGCATGCCGGGCTGATCGCGGCCGCGCTCGTCCTGGTGGCGTCCGGGGCGGTGGCCGGTGCCTCGCTGCTCGGCGACGAGGACTCGGCGCGGGGACCGGCTCCGGGGGCCGCGGCCGGCGCTCCCCGCACGTCCGTCCCGTCCGGCCCGTCCGGTGCCTCCGGCACGACCGCGTCCGCGGCCCCGTCCGCGGGTCCGGCGGGCGCGTCTCCGGGCGCACCGGGCGCACCGAGCGCACCCGTCACGCCCGTCACAGCCGTCACGACTCCGGGCGCGCTGCCGGCCGGGTACCGGACCGTCGCCGACCCGCAGGGCTTCGGCATCGCCGTACCCGAGGGATACCAGCGGGCCACCGACGACCAGCGCGTCTTCTACGTCTCCCCGGACGGCGCCTTCCGCATCGGGATCCGCGTCAAGATGCCCGTGCCCGGCGGTCCGCTGGGCGTGATGCGGCAGGCCCACGCGAAGGGCCCGGACACCAACCCCGGTTACCGCGTCGGCACGGTCGTCTCGACGAGCCGTCATGAACACCCCGCAGCGCTCTGGGAGTTCACCTGGAACGGTTTCACTCCGGCCGAGGGGGCCCGGCACACCTACGACCTCTGCTGGGACGAGAACGGGCGGATGTACGACATCTGGGTCTCCGCGCCCGTCGGCAAACTCGCCGAGGCGAAGCGTCACTTCGACACCGCAGTGGCCACCTTCGTCCCCGGCGCGCCCGGCACCGTCACCCCCTGACGCCGTCAGGTGCGCAGCACCACCAGGCCGTCGGCCGCCCGCAGGCTCCCGGGGAGCAGCGGGGCGAAGGTGCGGGGGAGCGCCAGACCCGGGACCCCGCCGTCCGGCGGCGCGTCGAAGAGGTACGCCGCCTCCGAGGCGCTGTCGCTGACCAGGTGCGGACCGTCCGGCTCCTCGGCGGACCGGGGCAGCGGCGTCCGGAAGAGTCTGCGCAAGTGGCGCAGCGTCTCCGGGGTGACCGGCGCCAGAGCCGGGCCGGGGACGGCGGCGGGGGCACCCGGAGCCTCCGGAGCGTCAGGGCCCCCGTAGGCCCCAGAGGTCTCCTGCGCCTCCGCCGTGTCATGCGTCCCCGCCGCGTCCGGCGGGATCGCCCCCGCCAGCAAAAGCGCCAGCAGCACCGGTACCGCCTTGCGCCGCAGCGCCTCGGTGGCCTGCCGCAGCCGGTGCGCGTGCGTGCCGGGCAGCGACAGGGCGAGGCTGCCCGCCGCCTCGCCGAGCGTGAGGGGCACCGCCGCACAGACCACTCCCGGAGCGTATTCGCGCAGGTCGAAGACGGGCGCGCCCGGGGCCACCGCGTCGAGCGCCGTGAACAGGGCCCGGCTGTCGGTGATGGTCCGGTCGGTGAGCCGGGCGGGCCGGTGGCGGGCCACGTGATCGGCGCGGCCGTCGTGGTCGAGCTGGCTGAGCAGGCATTTGCCCACCGCGCTGGCGTGCGCGGCGTCCCGGAAGTCGACCCACTCCCGCACGGGCGGGGTGCCGGGCCCGTCCGCCATCTGGGTGATGCGGACCTCCCCCTCCGCGTACCGGCTCAGGTACACGGCCGCGCCCGCGCTGTCCCGGGCCAGCGCGAGCGTGTGCTGGAGCTGCCCCGCGAGGCCCCGGTCGAGGGCCGGCCCGGGGGCGTACACGCCGACGCCGGGCCGGTACGCGTACCCCTCCTCGCACAGCATCGTCAGCAGGGGCGGGAGCTCCGCCTCGGTCAGCCCGGCCTCCCGCCCGAGCCGGCCGGCCCGTACCCCGAGCGGCCGCCGCTCGAGGACCCGTACGACGGCCAGGGCGTGGCGCGCCTGCGCCAGGACCTCGCCCCCGCCGGGCTGTACCACGGTCCCGCGGGCCGCCGCCGTCAGCGCGGGGTGGCGCAGCGGGCCCGTGCCCGGTGCGGGCGGCCGTACCGGAGCGGGCGAAGGCGGCCGGAAGGCGGCCAGCACCACGGACACCCCGGGTCTGGGCAGCGGCACCGGGCCCAGGTCGGGATCGTCGAGCTGGTCGACGTAGCGCAGGACGGCCGCCTGCGCGCACAGCCACACCTCCCGCAGGTCCCGGGGACCGCCCGGCCGGAAGCGGCGCCGGTCCAGTTCCCGCGCCCAGACCCGGGCGTCGTGGTGTTCGCCGCGACGGGAGTGGTCGAGGAAGAGGCAGTACGCGGCGTGCGCGGTGCGGGAGTGTCCGGAGCCGGCGGCGAACTGCCACCAGAAGCGGGCCCCCTCGCGCAGCCCGGCCAGATGCAGCAGGCAGCCGAAGACGACGGCCCCGGGCAGGTCCGTGTGGCCTTCGGCCTCGAACGTGTCGAGCCGCTCCCCGGCCCCGGGCGCGCACACCGAGGCCAGACAGGCGGCTTTGAGGTCGAGCCTGGCCCGCTCCGCGTCCAGCGGCAGGTCCCGCGCGGGGTCGCACCAGCCAAACGCCCGGCGCCGGCCGGCGGTTCCGCGCCTCCTGGGGACCTGCCGCGCGGGCGTGTCGGGGTCGTCGCCGTGGCCGCCGTCGCCGCGCAGCAGCCGGGTCTCCGCCGCGCCCAGGTCGTAGTGCGGGTAGCGGTCGCGCACGCTCGCCCGCGTCAGGAACTCCGCCAGGGAGCGCGGCGGTCCGCCGTCCTCGTACCGGATGCCGCGGCGGGCGTCGCGGCTCATGACTCGGCGGACGTGTCGAGCAGCAGGGCGAGCCGTCGCTGCGCCTGGCCCAGCTGGGAGCGGACCGTGGCTTCGTCGACGCCCATGATGGCGGCGGCCTCGCCGGGGGTGCACTCGAGGCCGTACCGCAGCAGCACGGTGTCGCGCTGCCGTTCGGCGAGGCGGGACACGGCGGAGTAGAAGCGGATGGCGTCGGTGAGCACCTCGTACTGGTCGGCTTCCGCGTGGGCCCCCTTGAGCGCGGCCTCGAAGGCACTGATGTCCATCGGTTCCGGCCAGGGGCTGTGGCGGTACTGGCGGCCGGCGATCCGCTGCTTGAGCACGGTCCACGCGTAGGCGTCGAGGCGGTCCATGTGCAGCATCCGGAGCCATTCGCCCATGATCGAGTCGAAGGCGGAATCGACCGCCTCCTCGGCCGCCGCGTCGGATCCGAGCTGCAGGTACGCGAAGCGCATGTAGGCCGGGCGACGGTCGGAGTGGAAGGCCCAGTACGACAGGCGCGCCGGCGGATCCCATTGGCTCATGGGTGTCGGCCGCCGTCGCCGGCTGGGCAGACCCACGGCCCCGCCAACGGACTCCTCCGGACCGCTGCCATCGCTCACCGCTCCACCCCATCCCGTGTGCGGGCCCAAGGAAATCAGCGCGGGCGCATCCGGAGGGCGCAGAGAGGGAAGATGGAGGCATTACGTCCGGTGATGACCGATCGATGATCGAAGTCGACCACGCGGACGCTCAACCAGCGCACACGCATATGCCGCGCTCCCGTGCGCCGGTTCCGCGCCTCCCGCGCGGGCGCGCGGCGTGTGACCGTCCCAAGATCACTCGTGTGCCCGGCGGTCGCGCCGGCCCGCACCACCGAGTCGGCGGACAGCCGTGAGGTCGCCGGCATCACGGCGGCCGCCCGGGGACCGGACGCCGGTCCGGCACTCGCGTCCCCCGCTGTACCATGGCCGCAGCGCGAGGGCCGTGACGCAGAGGTCACCACCCTCGCTTTTGCGTTACGGCCACCAACGTCCACCCCGCAGAAAATACGGGCACGTGGCGTTTCGGCGGTTCGATACGATGAACCGCACGTCACGTTGTACCGGCATATATGAAATGGAGCATCCGAGGATGGCTCGACACCTGATCACCAGCGCGCTTCCCTACATCAACGGGATCAAGCACCTGGGCAACATGGTCGGGTCGATGCTTCCGGCGGATGTGTACTCCCGGTACCTCCGCCAGCGCGGCCACGACGTCCTCTACATCTGCGCCACCGACGAGCACGGCACCCCCGCCGAGCTCGCCGCCAAGGCGGCCGGCATCTCGGTCTCCGAGTTCTGCGCGCAGGCGCACGACGCCCAGAAGGCGGTCTACGACGGCTTCGAGCTGTCCTTCGACTACTTCGGCCGCAGCTCCTCCGCGCAGAACGCCGAGATCACCCAGCACTTCGCGCGGCGCCTCCAGGAGAACGGCTTCATCGAGGAGCGCGCGATCCGGCAGGTCTACTCGCCGGTCGACGGCCGCTTCCTGCCGGACCGCTACGTCGAGGGCACCTGCCCGCACTGCGGCTACGACAAGGCCCGCGGCGACCAGTGCGAGAACTGCACCCGCGTCCTGGACCCCACGGACCTGATCGAGCCCCGCTCGGCCATCTCCGGCTCCACCGAGCTGGAGGTCCGCGAGACCAAGCACCTCTTCCTCCTCCAGTCCAAGCTGCAGGTCGAGGTCGAGGCCTGGGTCGCGGAACACGAGGAGGAGTGGCCGCAGTTGGCGTCCTCCATCGCCCGCAAGTGGCTGACCGAGGGCCTGCACGACCGCGCCATCACGCGCGACCTCGACTGGGGCGTGCCGGTCCCGGCCGACACGTGGCCGGAGCTGGCCGCCGACGGCAAGGTCTTCTACGTCTGGTTCGACGCCCCGATCGAGTACATCGCCGCCACCAAGGAATGGTCGGACGCCGACCCGGCCGACCGCGACTGGAAGTCGTGGTGGTACGAGGCCGACGACGTCCGCTACACCGAGTTCATGGCCAAGGACAACGTCCCGTTCCACACGGTGATGTTCCCCGCCACCGAACTGGGCGTCCGCGAGCCCTGGAAGATGGTCGACTACGTCAAGGCCTTCAACTGGCTGACGTACTACGGCGGCAAGTTCTCCACCTCGCAGAAGCGCGGAGTCTTCACCGACCAGGCCCTCGAGATCCTGCCGGCCGACTACTGGCGCTACTTCCTCATCGCCAACGCGCCCGAGTCCGACGACTCCTCCTTCACGTGGGAGCACTTCACCTCCACGGTGAACAAGGACCTCGCCGACACCCTCGGCAACTTCGTCAACCGCGTGCTCTCCTTCTCGCGCAAGCGCTTCGGCGACGACGTCCCGGCCGGCAACGCGGCCGGCGAGGCCGAGGCCAAGCTGGGCACGCAGATCGCCGAACTGCTGGCCGAGTACGAGGGCCACATGGACGCCCTCCAGTACCGCAAGGCGGCCGCCGCCCTGCGCGCCCTGTGGTCGGCCGGAAACTCCTACCTGGAGGAGAAGGCCCCCTGGCTGGAGATCAAGACCGACCCCGAGGGCGCGGCGCTCACCCTGCGCACGGCGATGAACCTCATCCACCTCTACTCGGTGGTCTCCGAGCCCTTCATCCCGGCCTCGGCGCGCGCCATGCGCTCCGCCTTCGACCTCACCGACGACACGGCGACCTGGGTCAACCCGGAGCAGGCCGCCTCCCTCGACGCGGTGCCGGCGGGGACGCCCTTCACCGTGCCGCCGGTCCTCTTCGCGAAGATCACCGAAGAGGACCTGGACTCGTACCGCGAGCGCTTCGGCGGCACCCCGGAGGCCTGAGCCTTCCCGGACGGCGAACCGACGCGGGGGCGCGACCGTTTGGGGTCGCGCCCCCGCGGCGTGTCCGCCTTCACGGGCCGGACGAGCGGGCGGCGGCACGGTACGCGGACGGCTCCGGGAGGGGTTCACCCCGCTCTAGGATCGACAGCATGAACCAGACAGGGCCCAAGGCGGAACTCGGCGACTTCCTGCGGTCCCGCCGCGCGCGGATCCGCCCGCAAGACGCGGGCCTGCGCTCCTTCGGCGGCCGCCGCCGGGTGCCGGGGCTGCGCCGCGAGGAGCTGGCCCAGCTCGCCGGGGTCAGCGTGGACTACTACACGCGCTTCGAACAGGGCCGCGCCGAGAACGTCTCGGACGCGGTCCTCGGCGCCGTGGTCACCGCCCTGCGGCTGGACGCGGCCGAGGCCGCCCACCTGACCCGGCTGGTGCGCAACGCGGCACGGGGTCCGGCGGCCCCGGTGCCGGGATCCGCGCAGGAGGTCCGGCCGGGGCTGCGCAGACTGCTGGAGTCGATGCCCGGTACTCCTGCGTTCATCCTGGGGCGGCGCACCGACATCCTCGCCTGGAACCCCCTCTTCGCCACGCTGATCACCGATTTCGCGGCGCTGGCGCCGGAGCGGCGCAACAAGGCCTGGCTGGTCTTTCTCCACCCCGAGGTGCGTGGGCGGTTCGTCAACTGGGAGCGCAAGGCGCGGGATCTGGTCGCCTACCTCCGCTTCGACCTCGGACGCCATCCGGGCGACCCGCGGTTCGCCGCGCTCATCGACGAACTGGCCGAGAACAGCCCGGAGTTCACCCGGCTGTGGGAGGAGCGGGAAGTGGGGGAGAAGACCCACGGCGGCTACCACCTGCGCCATCCGCTGGTCGGCGAGTTCTCCCTCGCGTACGAGAGCCTCGCACTCCCGGATGACCCGGACCAGACGCTGATCACCTATACGGCGGAGGCGGGGTCGCCCTCGGAGGCCGCCCTGCGCCTCCTCGCGGGCGCCGGGGCCGTCGGGGAGCGCGCGCCCGAGCGCCGCAGGCAGACCCGGGCGTAGCGGATCCGGGGGGAGGCGTATCGAAGCCGGGCGTTGATCGTTTCTTCAGGCGTAACCCTCATCCCTGCTGCGGAATCGGGAGAACGCGCGGTGACCGCTTGGCAGTACTTCGCCGGGGCCGGCCTGGTGGCGGCGCTCTGTCCGCTGCACGGTCACGTGGAGGTCGCCGGAGACGGCCGCGGCCGCGGTGCCCGGGTCGACCTGTGCGTTCCGGCCGGGTCGGAGCCCCGGCCCTCGGCGGCGCCCTCCGCGCGGGCCGTGCCGCCGGGCCGGGTGACCCTGCCCGGCGC
>NZ_JAGGOW010000174.1:4988-10254 GCF_018614135.1 Streptomyces sp. ISL-66 | reverse complement strand
CGACCAGGCCTGGTCGACCCGGTGTTCGCCGCAGGCGGCCAGTTCCAGCCGCTCGGCCGGGACGCCCGGTTCGGCGGGGGCGGCCGCGGAGGCGGGGGTCGTGAGGCAGAGCCCGCTCGCGTCCTCGACCAGAGTGCCGTCGCTGCGGTACGTCCAGCTCTGCCCCGGCGCGCGGCGGCGGTGGTCGGACGAGCAGTCGGCCAGCTCCACGAGGCCGCCGGCGCCCACCGACAGGCAGTCACCGGCCATCCGCAGGCTGCCGTCCCCGCGCAGCGTCCAGCGCTGGTCGGGCGCGCCCGTGCAGGTGCCCATCACCACGGCACCGACCCCGGTGGTGTTCGCTCCGTCGGCGCAGGCGGCGCCCTGGCGGGGCCCCTGACCGGTGATCTGCCCGGTGGGCACGGCCCCGGCGCAGCCGCCGCGCGGGGTGAGCCGCCAGACGGCCGTGTCGTGGGCGGCCACCGTCCCGGTCAGCGCGTCCGAGACCTCGCGCGCCTGCCCGTTCCACAGGTCCTTCGCGTCGACCGTGCAGGAGGGCAGCCCGATCTCGGCGAGCGGTACCCGGACCTCGCGGGGGTTGCCGGACCGGTTGAGGACGGCCACGGCGCGGTCGCCGTTCGCGAGCGGCCGCACCAGGATGTCGAAGGTGGCGTTGGAGGAGACCACCGCGCCCTGACGGCCCATCGGGTCCTGGTCCAGCGCGATGAGAGCGGTGTTGCCGAGGGCGGCGAGCCCGGCCGCGCTGAGCTCGGAGACCTGCGAGGACAGGATGAACGGGGCGGCCATCATGGCCCACAGCCCGACCTGGCTCCGGCTCTCCGCCTCGGTGAGCCCGGGGGCGCCCGCGATCAGGAAGTCGGGGTCGTTCCAGTTGCCGGGGCCGGCGTACCGGCCCAGCCAGCGGTTGTACCCGTAGTTGCCCATGACCGAGCTCCACCGCGAGGTGTCCGGCGCGGCCGGCTTGTACACCTTGATGTCGCGGCCCTCGCGCCACAACTGGCCGGTCTCGCCGACCCAGCCGAGCACCTTGTGCCAGTCGGGGCCGCCCCATTCGCCCTGCTGGAAGTAGGCCGGCGCGGAGGCGGAGAGCACCATGTCCCGGCCGCTGCCGCGCAGTGCCCTGGCGACGGAGTTGTAGGCGTCGCGGTAGGCCTGCTCCTTGGTGGAGCCCTCGGGCACCCACAGGTTGCAGCCGTCCATCTTGACGTAGTCGACCGCCCAGGAGGCGAACTGCCGGGCGTCGCGCGCGTAGTGGTCCGGCCCGCCGCCTTCGGGGGAACCGCTGCCCGGGTAGCGCTCGCAGGTGAGGTGGCCGGCGTCCTGGTAGATGCCGAACTTCAGCTTCCGCGCGTGCAGGTACTCGCCGAGCCAGGCCATGCCGTGCGGGAACTTCTCCGTGTCGACGACGAGATTCCCCTCCGCGTCACGGCTCTTGGTCATCCAGCAGTCGTCGACGGTGACCGTGTCGTAGCCCTTGGCCGCGAGGCCGGTGGAGACGAGCGCGTCCGCGTTCGCCACGACCTTGGCCTCGTCGATGTCGCACATGTAGTGCGCCCAGTTGTTCCACCCCATGGGCGGAGTGAGCGCGAGCGGGGTGTCCGAGGTCGCCTGGGGCTCGGCCGCCACCGGGGCGGGGGCGAGCGTGAGGGCGAGCACGGCGGCCGCGGTCAGACAGGGGAGCGACGCACGCAGGCGAGGCGGCACGGAGTCTCCTTGACGTGGGGGCTGTCGAGCGCCCAGTGCAGCGGTGTGACTACCCGCTGTCAACATAAGTCGAGGGTTATGGCTCGATGACCAGCAATATGGGTGCAGTCGATGTCACGCGAAGGGGTTGATGCGTGGTGCCGGACGACCTGCGGCAGTCATCCGGTACGCCGTACGATCCACCGCCTGTGGCAGTGGCTGTGACAGTGGTTGTGACGACGGATGATACGGCGGCTGATACGATGTATCTCATGCCGAGAAGATCAGCCGCCCTCGACCGCGCCACCCCCGAGGCGATCGCCGCCGCCGCCCTGCGGATCCTCGACGAGCAGGGGCCCGCCGCGCTCAGCTTCCGCGCGCTCGCCGACCGGCTCGACGTCTCGCACGCCACCGTCCAGCGCCGCTGCGCCGACCTCGCGGGCCTGCTCGACCTGTGCACCGAGCACCTCGCCGCCCAGCTGCCCGCGATCCCCGCCGCAACCGGCTGGGCCGAGGCCACCGAGCAACGGTTCACCGCCCTCTACCGGCTGCTCGCGGCCCACCCCGGGCTGCTGATCCTGCGCGGCGGCCGGCCCTGGCTCGGGCGCCAGCTGCTGGCCCGGCTCGTCGAGCCCGCGCTCGCCGACAGCGTCGCCGCGGGGATGACCCCGGGCGAGGCCATGACCGTCTACCGCCGGATGTACCTGCTGACGCTCGGCAGCGCCGCGTTCGTCGACCACCGGGATCCGGCCGGCGCCACCGCCGCCTCGCGCGGGGCGCTGGCCGCGCTGGACCCCGCCGAATTCCCCGTCCTCTCCGGCGGGCTGGCCGACGTACTGCCCGCCCTGACCGACCACGAGGTGTACTACGGCGCCCTGCGCCAGCTGATCGAGGCGGCCCGGCCCGCCGCGGCCTGACGCCGAGGCGGTCCCGGTTCCACCGACAAGGGAGTGAGTTCATGGAAAAGCAGCTCGACTACGCCGCCGTGCGCGCCGCCGCGGGCCGGATCGCCGGGGCGGTGCGGCCCGTCTCCGTGATACCGGCGGGCGAAGGGATCTCGTACGCGCTGGAGTTCCTCCAGCACACCGGCTCCTTCAAGGCCCGCGGCGCCCGCAACTTCCTGGCCGCCCACCGCGATGCGGGCACCCTGCCCGCCGCCGGGATCACCATCGCCTCCGGCGGCAACGCCGGCCTCGCCTGCGCCTGGGCGGCCCGTGCCGAATCGGTGCCCGCCACCGTGTTCCTGCCGGCCACCGCGCCGCGCGTGAAGGTGGAGCGGCTGCGGGGGTACGGCGCCGACGTGCGGCTCGGCGGCGACCGGTACGACGAAGCGCTCGCCGCCTGCCGGGAGTTCGCCGCCCGGAGCGGGGCGCTGAGCAGCCACGCGTACGACCACCCGCTCATCGCCGCGGGCGCCGGAACCCTGCTCGAGGAGATCCGCGACGCCGTGCCCGGCCTCGACACGGTCGTCGTCGCGGTCGGCGGCGGCGGACTGTTCGCGGGCATCGCCACCGCCGCGCGGGAGCACGGCGTACGGGTCGTCGCGGTCGAGCCGGAGAACTGCCGGGCCCTGAACGCGGCCCTCGAAGCGGGCCGGCCCGTGGACGTACCCGTGGACTCGGTGGCAGCCGACTCGCTCGGCGCGAGCCGGGTCTCGGCGGACGCGCTGGCCGCCCTGCGGCAGGAGAACGCGGAGTCGGTCCTGGTCCCGGACGCGGCGATCACCGCGGCCCGGCGCGCGCTGTGGGAGGAGCACCGCATCGTCGTCGAAGCGGGCGCCGCCACCGCGCTGGCGGCGGTGCGCGTCGCGGCGCGCCCGCTGGGTGAGCGGGTCGCGGTGGTCCTGTGCGGCGCGAACACCGACCCGGCGGACCTGGGCACGGACCGGGGCGCGTGATCCGGACGCGGTGCGCGGGTCGTGCTCATCCCGCATGCCAGACCCGCCGGGTCCGACCTCGAACGGCGATCGTTGCGCGGACCGAAGACTTGGCGACGTGCGAGCGAGCGGCGGAGACGATTGCGGACGTGTCTGGTAAAGCGCATTAGTGCCAGCGGGGGGAACGGCCGATAAGGAGGCGGCTGTTGACGGGGGAGTGAGGCTCGTTATTGAATCGATATCGCGCCAAACCTGCTGTGGACTAAAGCGCATCAGTGCAGGTCAATGCCAGTTGATGGAGTGACTTTCGGACTGCCGGGGCCCTCCCGTCGCAATGGGGGCGTAGGGCTTCTCTACGGCCGGGACTTTGGTCGTATTGACGGCGGCTTGATTTCGGGCCAGTTTGGGCCCAGCGCTCCGGCGACGAGGCCGGGACTCTCCCCGAAGGCGGCGACGATGACCCGTACGAACGCGACCCGTTCAGCCATCACCACACTCGTGGCCGGAACGTTCCTCGTGACCTCCGCGTGCGGCCTGAGCGGTGGCGCGGGAGACGTGGCGGAGGGCGGGAGAACGGGGAAGGTGGCCGGTCGGATCACCTTCCGCACCCTCCAATTGAAGCCCGTCTTCACCGCGTACGTACAGGGCGTCATCGACTCCTTCGAGGAGCGGTACCCGGACGTCGAGGTCAAGTGGGAGGACGTGCCGGGCGACGGCTACAACGAGAAGCTCGTCGCCGACGCCCAGGCCGGGGCCCTGCCCGACGTGGTCAACCTCTCCACCGACTCCTTCCAACTCCTGGGCGACCGCGGCATGCTCGCCGACGTGGCCAAGCTCGACCCGGAGGTGGCCAAGGACTACGTCCCCGGCGCCTGGGAGCAGTTCAAGCTGCCCGGCAAGGGCGACGGCGTGTTCGCGTACCCCTGGTACGTGACCCCGGAGATCCTCACGTACAACAAGGACCTCTTCGAGAAGGCCGGTCTCGACCCGGCCAAACCGCCGACCACCATCGAGCAGTTCTTCGACTACGCCGAGCAGATCGCCGCGAAGTCCGGCGGCCGGTACTCCGCGTTCATGGCCGACCCCAAGGGCCGGCTGCCCGGAGACTGGCAGAAGATGGGCATACCGATCCTGAACGAGCGGCGGGACCGGTTCACCTTCGAGTCCGCCGAGGCCGTCGCGTGGGTCGAGCGGATGAAGGACCTGTACGACAAGGGCGCCATGCCCAATGAGTCCCTGCTCAAGTCGGACGACATCAACCAGCTCTACGGCGGCGGGAAGCTCGTCTTCGGCCCCGGCTCCCCGGGCTTCGTGAAGGACATCAAGCAGAACGCCCCGCAGGTCTACGCCGGCACGCAGGTCGCGAACGCCGTCACCGGGAAGCTCGGCCACATCGGCATCTACGCCCAGTCGCTCGGCATCAAGAAGGACACCAAGCACATGGACGCGGCGACCGAGTTCGCCAAGTGGATCACCAACGGCCCCAACCAGGTGGCGTTTTCGAAGAAGGCGACCATCTACCCGTCGAACGCCACCGGCCTGGCCGACCCGTACTTCGCGGACAAGGGCGACGGCAAGGACGCGGAGACGCTGGCGCGCGCCATCGGCGCCGAGCAGTTGAAGACGGCGGCGCTCGACGCCAACACCCCCGTCCAGTGGACCAACCAGGTCGGCGACGCGGTCGTGCGCGAGATGCAGAAGGCCATC
>NZ_JAGGOW010000174.1:0-4956 GCF_018614135.1 Streptomyces sp. ISL-66 | reverse complement strand
GCCAGGGCGGCCAGGGCGGCCATGGAGGCCGAGACGGGACTGCGCCACCGCAAGTGGTGGACCCCGTACCTCTTCCTCGCGCCGGGCCTGGTGATGGTGACGATGTTCAGCCTCTGGCCGTTCGTCAACACCGTGATCCTCTCCTTCACCGACGCGCAGATCCTGCGCGGCGGCGGGTTCGTCGGCTTCGACAACTACACCCGCGCGTTCGCCGATCCCGATTTCTGGACCGCCACCGGCAACAGCGTGCTGTACCTCGTGGTCGTCGTCCCGTGCCTGGTGTTCCTGCCGCTGGCCCTGGCGGTCCTCGTGCAGACGAAGGTCCCCGGCATCGGCTTCTTCCGGTCGGCGTTCTACACCCCCGTGATCGCCTCGGCCGTGGTCGTCGGCCTCATCTGGCAGTGGGTGCTGCGCAGCGACGGCCTGGTCAACACGCTGTTCCGGAAGCTCAGCATCATCTCCGAGCCGATCCCGTTCCTGACCGACAGCGGCATGCTGCTGGTCTCCGCGATGATCGTGACCGTGTGGAAGGGCCTCGGCTACTACATGGTCTTCTACCTGGCGGCCCTCGGGAACGTCTCCACCACGCTGTACGAGGCCGCCGCGCTCGACGGGGCCGGCCCCGTCCGCCGCTTCTTCAGCATCACCGTCCCCCAGGTGAAGCCGATGATGCTGCTCGTCGGCACCCTCTCCGCCATCTCCGCTCTGCGCGTCTTCACCGAGATCTACATCCTGGGCGGCGAGAGCGGCGGGCCCGGCGGCGGCGCCCGGNNCGGCTACGCGGCCGCCATCTCCATCCTGTTGTTCCTCCTGACCCTGGTCTTCAGCCTGCTGGGCCGCCGGCTGTCGAAGGGAGACGAAAGGTGAGCACCCTCAATTCCCCGGGGAACAAGGCGAGCGTAGGGAGCAAGGCGGGCAAGCGCGTCGGAGCCGACGCCCGGCGGTACTGGATCGGCCTCGCCGGCCGGTACGCCACGCTCCTCATGATGCTCGTGATCACCCTCGGGCCGATCGTCTGGCAGTTCCTGACCTCGATCCGCGGCCGCACCGAGAACGTGTACGACGGGGTGCTGCCCTCGCAGCCCACTCTCGGCAACTACGTCCGGGTCGCCGAATCGTTCCCGCTGTTCCAGTACGTCGGCAACACCCTGACGGTGGCGGCCCTCGCCATCGCCTCGAACGTGCTGTTCGCGGCCATGGGCGGCTACGCCCTCTCCCGCGCCGCCTGGAAGGGCCGCAAGGCCGTCTTCACCGTGCTGGTGGCGACGCTGATGTTCCCCTTCGAGTCCGTGATGATCTCGATGTTCCTCACGGTCCGCGAGCTGGGCCTGGTCGACACCCTCATCGGCGTCTGGCTGCCCGGCGCGGTCTCCGTCCTCAACATCATGATCATGCGGTCGGCCTTCCTCGCCGTACCCCGGGAGGTCGAGGAGGCGGCGGTCATCGACGGCGCGGGCGAGTGGACCCGCTTCACCCGGGTCTTCCTGCCCGCCGCCAAGGGAGCCCTGGCCGTCGTCTGCATCACCAGCTTCATGGGCGCCTGGGACGACTTCCTCTGGCCCCTGCTGGTGCTGACCAACAGCGATCACTACACCCTCCAGCTCGGCCTGAAGACCCTGGCCGGCGCCACGACCGTCAGCGACCAGCGGATCATCGCCGCGGGCGCGATGGCCGCGCTGATCCCGATGATGCTCCTCTTCTTCGCCCTCCAGCGCTTCTTCTTCAAGGGCGTCGGCGAGGGAGCCGTCAAGACCTGACCCGGCTCCTGATCCGACCTCTGACCCGGCCTCTGCCCCGGCCTCTGATCCAGCCCCTGACCCGGCCCTGATCCGGCCGCGCCCACCGCACGATTCGCTCGCATCCCACCTGGAGCAGCCGTCATGCACGACGACCGCAGCATCACCGAACACCGCCTCCGCCGCGTCCTCAAGGAGCGCATCAAGCCCGCCGTCCACTCGCGCTCGGTCCCGCTGGCCGTCGAGCGATGGGAGGCCCCCGGCGAGCCCGTCCCCGTCGCCGAAGGTCTGGCGGCGCCGTACGAACCCTGCGCCATCGGCGACCCCTGGGGTCCGGCCTGGGGCACCACCTGGTTCAGGCTCACCGGCGCGGTCCCCGCCGACTGGGCCGGCCGTACGGTGGAGGCCGTCCTCGACCTCGGCTTCGACCGCATGATGCCCGGCTTCCAGTGCGAGGGCCTCGTCCACCGGGCCGACGGCACCGAGGTCAAGGCGCTCAACCCGTACAACGACTGGGTGCGCGTCGCCGACGCCGCGGCAGGCGGCGAGCGGATCGAGTGGTACGTCGAGGCCGCCTCGAACCCGGTCCTGGTCGACCACTCGGCCACGTACGAGGGCGACCGGCAGACCAGTGGCGACCAGCCCCTCTACCGGCTCGCCCGGATGGACCTCGCCGTCTTCGAGACCGAGGTCTGGGAGCTCGTCCAGGACCTCGAAGTCCTCTACGAGCTCATGACGCAGCTCGACGAGGGCGACGCCCGGCGCTACGAGATCCTGCGCGCCGTCGACTCCGCCCTCGACGCGGTGGACCTGTGCGACGTGCCCGGCACGGCGGCCGCGGCCCGCGCCGAGCTCGCCGGGGCGCTCGCCGCCCCCGCCAACGCCTCCGCGCACCGGATCAGCGCGATCGGCCACGCCCACATCGACTCCGCGTGGCTGTGGCCGCTGCGCGAGACCGTGCGCAAGGTCGCGCGTACGGCGTCCAACATGCTGGGCCTGATGGACGAACACCCCGAGTTCGTCTTCGCGATGTCGCAGGCGCAGCAGCTCGACTGGATCAAGACCTACCGGCCCGAGCTCTTCGAGCGGGTCAAGAAGAAGATCGCGGACGGGCAGTTCGTGCCGGTCGGCGGCATGTGGGTGGAGTCCGACACCAACATGGTCGGCGGCGAGGCCATGGCCCGCCAGTTCCTGTACGGCAAGAAGTTCTTCCTCGACGAGTTCGGCATCGAGACCAAGAACGTCTGGCTGCCCGACTCCTTCGGCTACACCGCGGCGATGCCGCAGCTCGTCAAACTGTCCGGCTCCACGTGGTTCCTGACCCAGAAGATCTGCTGGTCGCAGGTCAACAAGTTCCCCCACCACACGTTTTGGTGGGAGGGCATCGACGGTAGCCGCGTCTTCACGCACTTCCCGCCCGTCGACACCTACAACTCCGATCTGGGAGGCGCCCAGCTGGCGCACGCGGCCCGCAACTACCAGGAGAAGGGCCGGGGTTCGCGCTCGCTGGCACCCTTCGGGTGGGGCGACGGCGGTGGTGGCCCGACGCGCGAGCAACTGGCCCGGGCCAGGCGGCAGCGGGACCTCGAAGGCTCGCCGCGCGTGGAGATCGAGCGCCCCGACGCGTTCTTCGAGAAGGCGCACGCCGAGTACGGCGACGCACCGGTGTGGGCCGGGGAGCTCTACCTGGAGCTGCACCGCGGCACCTACACCTCCCAGGCCAAGACCAAGCAGGGCAACCGGCGCAGCGAATCACTGCTGCGCGAGGCGGAACTGTGGGCCTCCACGGCCGCGGTGCGGGTCCCCGCGTTCGCGTACCCGTACGAGGACCTGGAGCGGATCTGGAAGACGGTGCTGCTCCACCAGTTCCACGACATCCTCCCCGGATCCTCCATCGCCTGGGTGCACCGCGAGGCGCGCGAGACCTACGGGAAGGTGCGGGAGGAGCTGCTCGGGATCACCCTCGCGGCGCAGAGCGCGCTGGCGGGCCGGGGCGAGGAGGAGCTCGTCTTCAACTGCGCCCCGCACGCCCGGCGCGGAGTCCCGGCCGGCGGGGCGGCCCGGCCGGTGACCGCCGGGCAGCCCGTCACGGTGGAGGAACGGCGCGGCGGCGGACGGGTCCTCGCCAACGGGCTCCTGTGCGTGGAGATCGACGGCCGCGGCCTGATCGTGTCCGCGTACGACCTGGAGGCCGGCCGGGAGTCGATCGCGCCGGGGGCTGTCGCCAACCTGCTCCAGATCCACCCCGACTTCCCGAACATGTGGGACGCCTGGGACATCGACGCGTTCTACCGCAACAAGGTCACCGACCTGGTGGACCTGGACGCGCTGGAGGTCACGCGGAGCGGGGCCTCGTCGGCCACCGTACGGGTGACCCGCTCGTTCGGCTCCTCCTCGGTCGTCCAGTCGGTCACGCTGCGGGCCGGCGCCAAGACGGTGGACATCGGCGCGGAAGTGGACTGGCACGAGACGGAGAAGTTCCTGAAGGCGGCCTTCCCGCTCGACGTCAAGGCCGAACGGTCCGCCTCGGAGACGCAGTTCGGGCACGTGTACCGGGCCACCCACACCAACACCTCCTGGGAGGCGGCCAAGTTCGAGATCTGCGCCCACCGCTGGATCCACGTGGAAGAGCCGGGCTGGGGCGTCGCCGTCCTCAACGACTCCACGTACGGGCACGACGTGACCCGCGACATGCGGCCCGACGGCGGGCAGACGACCACGGTCCGACTCTCCCTGCTGCGGGCCCCGCGCTACCCCGACCCGGAGACCGACCAGGGCGCGCACACCCTGCGCTTCTCGCTCGCCCCGGGCGCGGCCATCGCCGACGCGGTCCGCGAGGGCCACGCGCTGAACCTGCCCGAGCGGGTGCTCCGCGGCGCGGGTCCGGTGGCCCCGCTGGTGGCCGTGGACAACGACGCGGTGGTCGTGGAATCGGTCAAACTCGCCGAGGACCGCGGCGGCGACGTCGTCGTCCGCCTCTACGAATCCCGCGGCGGCCGCGCGAACGCCACGCTGTCGGCGGGCTTCCCGCTGGCGGCGGCGGTCGAGAGCGACCTCCTGGAACGCCCCCTGGAAGGCGCCGCCGTGGCAGCCCCGTCCCCGGACGGCACGGTCGCCCTCACCCTCCGCCCGTTCCAGATCCTCACGATCCGCCTCCACCGCGCCTGACCGCTCCCGCAAGGCCCCGGTCCGGCCGTCCGGATGCTGTTGGTTAATCCGG
>NZ_JAGGOW010000173.1 GCF_018614135.1 Streptomyces sp. ISL-66 | reverse complement strand
GCGCCTGGGCCGGAGACAAGGGCTTCATCGGCGGCACCAAGGAGAAGGCCACCGGCTTCACCCTCCTCGGCGCCCGCGAATACGACCCCACCACCGGCCGCTTCATCAGCCCCGACCCCCTCATCGACGCGGGCGACCCACAGCAGTGGAACGCCTACGCCTACTCCAACAACAGTCCCATCAACGCCTCCGACCCCAGCGGCCTGATACGTGAGTGGAGGTGCGAGAGCAACTGCCCCGACGATAGCCAGAGCTCAGGAAATCTCTGGGAGACCGGTGGCACGGATTCAGACGAACCGGACCCCTCGGCCCTGAACGAGGCGAACAACAACGTCACCAAGACCAAGAAGAAGCGCGACAAGCTGATCGACGAAGTCGTCGACATGGTCGGCGACCTGATCGGATACAACGACGCCCGCGACTGCTTCACCAAGGGCGACGTCATGGCCTGCATCAACACGGCCCTCAACTTCGTCCCCTGGGGCAAACTCTTCAAGGCCGTCAAGATCGGCATCAAGGCCTTCAAGATCTACAAGGAAGTCAACAAGGCCTACGACGCCATCCACGAAGCCGAACGCGGAGCCTCAAAGGCCGCCGAAGCCTTCAGTGCATCGAAGAAGGCACTGAAGGAAGCCCGCGACGCCGAGGCCAAGGCAGCCAAATCCGCGTCCGAGAAAGCCGCCAAGGAATCCGCCAGCGACAGCGCCGGAACCGAGGCCAGATCGGTAGCAGACGAAGTCGACGCCGCGAAGGGCGGCGGGCGCGAGGCCGCTGAGGCGGCGGCGAAGTGCAACAGCTTCCCCACCGGCGTTCAGGTCCTGATGGCCGACGGCTCCGCGAAGTCCATCGAGGACGTCAAGGACGGCGACGTGGTCATGGCCACCGACCCGCAGACCGGCGAAACCCGACCCAAGACCGTCACCACCACCATCACCACCCCCGACGACAAGGACTTCACCGACCTCACCCTCACCGACGAGGCAAGCCCCCGCGGCCCGCCGACAAAGGTCACCTCCACCTACCACCACCCCTACTGGAGCGAAACCCGCCACCAGTGGATCGACGCCGGCGAACTCACCACCGGCGAACAGCTCCGCCAGCCCGACGGCACCACCCTCACGGTCACGGCAACGCGCACCTATCCCTACGCCGTCACCACACACAACCTCACCGTCGACGACTTCCACACGTACTACGTACTCGCAGGCCTCACGCCGGTTCTCGTTCACAACTGTGATGTCGCGCTCGGCTTGAGGAAAGAGGGCGACCTGAAGAACTTTGCCGAAAGCAACAAGCACGAGCACTTCCTTGGTGATTCGAAGGAGGACGCTCTGGCGTCGGTGAGGAACGTCGCTCACGAGCAGCCTTCTCGTCGAATCCACATCGTCCTGGACGGATTCAAGATGCAGAGCGGGAAGCCCGGAACTCTGCAGGAGGTCTTCGAGGACTTCTACAAGGAAGGCCGCGTCGGCAAGGCCTGGATCACCACTCAGCGCGAGATGAACATCGTCGGCGACTCTGTGAGACTCGGTAACAGAACATGGGACTCCATCACCTTCTGGCATGGCGGGGTGGATGTATCCTCGCAGCTGAGCATGCCGGACTTCGGCGTACTCAGAGCCGCCAAGTGAGCAAGTGAGCAGGAAGAAAATGTCGCGGATTTACGCCACGACCACTGGTGCGCCTGTCGCCGGAGTCACCGATCGAGAGGGGCATTAAGTGCGGCTGGCAGACTGGGACCGCGAATTTCGGACCTGGAACTATGCATTCGGCTATTCTCAGCTGCTTTTGCGAAGCACGCCGGAATTCGACTCGGACAAACGAGTGGACGTACTCTTCTCCAATGTTCGACGAATGAACGTTCCGTCCGAGTTCAGCGGCTTGGTGATCGATGAGGGGGATTTCGCCAGTGAACGCGAGCGTCTCGGCATCTCATCAACCCCGAGCGAACCGTTCAAATTGTTCATCCTCAACGGCGGGGACGGCTACGTACTAGCAACCCACTGCGATTGGCACGAGGACAACGAATGGGTGGACGCACCTTCTCGGTTCGGTCCATTCCGCGGCGTTAAATAGCAGCACGGAAGCCCCATCGGAACACAACTCCGATGGGGCTTCTCGCATACCCGCGACTTCACCGTGCGGCGGGTGCCGGATCGAGCCTGACGCCGACCTCGGCCGACCGGGACCCTGAGCGACGGCAGAGGACGGTGTCACGGCGGGCCGGACCCTGCCTCGCCCGGGAATCCCGGCCGCCCGTTCGCCGTTATCGGTAGACCACAAGGAGGGAATCCATGTTCTCGTACCGCCGCACGCCCGAGCTGCCCACCCGCGAGGAAGCCCTGACCGGCCGCGCCGAGCCGATCTTCGCTCTGCCCGCCGTGCACACCGTGCTCGGAAACCCGCTCGCGGGCCCCTACCCCGCCCACCTGAAGGTCGCGGACTTCGGCCTCGGCTGTTTCTGGGGGGCCGAGCGCACGTTCTGGCAGGTCCCCGGGGTGTGGACCACGCTCGTCGGCTACCAGGGCGGTTTCACCGAGAACCCGACCTACGAAGAGGTCTGCTCCGGCGGCACCGGCCACACCGAGGTCGTGCGGGTGGTCTTCGATCCGTCGCTCGTCTCCTACGAGGCCCTGCTGCAGCTGTTCTGGGAGTCCCACGACCCCACCCAGGGCTTCCGCCAGGGCAACGACGTCGGCACCCAGTACCGCTCGGCGGCCTATACCCACTCCGCCGCCGACCAGGCCACCGCCGAGGCCTCCCGCGACGCCTACCAGCGGGTCCTGACCTCCTCCGGCTACGGCCAGATCACCACGGCCGTCCTCCCCGCGGCCGAGCGCACCTTCTGGCCGGCCGAGGCGTACCACCAGCAGTACCTCGACAAGAACCCGGGCGGCTACTGCGGCATCGGCGGCACCGGTGTCTCCTGCCCTGTCGGCGTCGCGCGCGGCGAGGACTGAGCCCGGGACCGAGCCCGGGCCGATCTCCCGCACGCCGGAGCCCCGGCCGCCGCTCGTCGCGGTGGCCGGGGCTCCTGTGTCGCCCGGCGGTGTCGACGGCCGGTGTCGGCGGTACCGACGTCCGCCGTCCGACGTCCGGGGATGTCGACGTCCGCGCGGGCCGCCGGCGGTCCGCTCGCCCGGCAGGGTCAGATCGTCGAGGCGTCGATGACGAAGCGGTAGCGGACGTCGCCCGCCTGCACGCGCTCGTAGGCCTCGTTGACGTCCTCCGCCCGGATCACCTCGACGTCCGAGCCCAGCGCGTGCTCCGCGCAGAAGTCGAGCATCTCCTGCGTCTCGGCGATTCCGCCGATCATCGAGCCCGCAAGGGTCTTGCGGCCGCCGATGAGGGAGAACAGGTTCAGCGCGACCGGCTCCTCCGGGGCGCCGACGTTCACCAGCGCGCCGTCCACCTTCAGCAGGCGGAGGTAGGCGTCGAAGCCGATCGGGGCGGAGACGGTGGAGAGGATCAGGTCGAAGCTGCCGGCCAGCTCGTCGAAGGTGACCTCGTCGCTCGTGGCGTAGAAGTGGTCGGCGCCGAGCCTCAGCCCGTCCTCCTTCTTGCGCAGGGTCTGCGACAGTACGGTCACCTCCGCGCCCAGGGCATGCGCGATCTTGACGCCCATGTGGCCGAGGCCCCCGAGGCCGACGACGGCGACCTTCTTGCCGGGACCGGCCCCCCAGTGCTTGAGCGGGGAGTAGAGGGTGATGCCGGCGCACAGCAGCGGGGCGGCGACGTCGAGGCCGAGGCCGTCGGGTATCCGGACGGTGTAGTTCTCGTCGACGACGATGTGCGTGGAGTAGCCGCCGTAGGTGGGCTCGCCGTCCTTGCCACGGGCGTTGTACGTGCCGGTCATGCCCTTGAGGCAGAACTGCTCCTGGCCGCGCAGGCAGTACTCGCACTCGCGGCAGGAGTCGACGAAGCAGCCCACACCGACCCGGTCCCCGACGGCGAACCGGGTGACGCCCGGTCCGACCTCGGTGACGACACCGGCGATCTCGTGGCCCGGGACCATCGGGAAGATGCCCTCGCCCCAGCCGTCGGTGGCCTGGTGGATGTCGGAGTGGCAGATGCCGGAGAACTTGATGTCGATGAGGACGTCGTGCGCGCCCACGGGACGGCGCGGGACGGTGGTGCGCTCCAGCGGGGCCTTGGGGGCGGGAGCGGCGTAGGCGGCGACCTGGTTGACGGACACGGTGGGGGCTCCTCGGTTGGTTCGGTGGCACCAGCGTGCCCTCTCCCCCGCCCGGCACCCATCCCCCTGCCCTTCCTAGGACTGCCAGACCTACCCTTGGCGGGGTCAGGCTCGGCCCTGCGGCTTCCGCTCCCGCCCGGAGATACTGGGGTAATGGACCAGCCTGATCAGCGAGCCGAGCTCGGCGAATTCCTGCGTTCCCGGCGCGCCCGGCTGCGCCCCGAGGACGTGGGGCTGCCCGACTACGGGCGCCACCGCCGGGTTCCGGGACTGCGCCGCGAGGAGCTGGCGCAGCTGGCCGGGGTGTCGGTCGCCTACTACACGCGCATGGAGCAGGGGCACGGGCAGAACGTGTCGGCGGAGGTGCTCGACGCCATCGCGCGGGCGCTGCGCCTGGACGGTACGGAGCGCGCGCACCTGAGCCGTCTCGCCGCCCCGAACGCCCGCAAGCGCCGCCAGGCGCCCCGTCCGCAGCAGGTGCGGCCGCAGCTGCGGACGCTGCTGGACGCGATGGAGGGCGTGCCGGCGTACCTGGTCGGGCGGCGCCAGGACGTCATCGGCTGGAACCGGCTGGCGGCGGCGGTCTTCGGCGATTTCGGGACGCTGCCGGCGCAGGAGCGCAATCTGGTGCGGCTCGTCTTCCTGGACCCGGCGACGGCGGACCTGTACGCGGACTGGGAGTGCCGGGCGTGCGAGGTGGTGAGCAATCTGCGGCTGTACGCCGGGCGGTTCCCCGACGACGAACGGCTGACCGCGCTGGTGGGCGAACTGTCGGTGAAGAACGAGGAGTTCCGTCGGCTGTGGGCGGCGCACACGGTGGCGGACGACAAGACGCACGGTCACAAGCGGCTGCGCCACCCGCTGGTCGGGGAGCTCGTGCTCGCCTTCGAGACCCTGGCCCTGCCGGACGATCCGGCGCAGTTCCTGGTCACCTACCACGCGGCCCCGGGCTCCCCCTCGGCCGACGCCCTGCGCCTCCTGGCATCCTGGTCGGCGGAGACGGAGTCGACGCAGCCGAAGCGGCCGCAGGCGGCGCGGGAGCCGCACGAGCCCGTGACACCGGGCGCACCGGCGGTACCGGCGGTACCGGCAGTACGGAACGGCACCGCCGATGCCTTCGGGGACGGCCCGGGCTCGGATCCGGGCTTGGACTTCGGCTCGGACTTCGGCTAGAGCTTGAGCTGGAGCTGGAAGTACCCGGCCGCGCGCTCGCGGCGGTAGCCGAGGGCCGCGTTCACCGCGAGCATCGGGGTGTTCTCGTCCGCCACCGAGGTGTCGATCCGGCGCAGGTACGGATGGCGGACCGCCGCCTCCGCGAGCATCCGGATCCTGCGCACGTCCTGTACGTACCAGCCCATCGGCAGGACGTTCTCGAAGCCCAGTGACCGCGCGAAGGCTTCGCCCGGGCCGCCCAGGTCCGCTTCAGCGGAGACCGAGGTCCGGCCGTCGGCGAGCAGTTCCTCCACGACCCGCTGCCACAGGGCCGTGCCGACGGGCTGGCTGATCGGCATGGTCCACGACCCTAGTCCGGGCCCCGCCCGGACGCTCGGGAGAACGCGAAACGGCGGGGAGCCCCCGTCCGGGGCTCCCCGCCGTTCGACACGCGGGGGGTCTCCTACCTCGACCAGTGGTGCGTCAGAGAGCCGCGCCCGCCTTCCAGTCCGCCCAGTTCATGTTCCAGCCGTTGAGGCCGTTGTCCGGCTTGATGGTCTTGTCCGGGGAGTTGACGACCGTGACGACGTCCCCGATGAGGGAGTTGTCGTAGAACCAAGCGGCCGGCTGGTTCGGGTCGTTCGCGCCCTTGGCGTCGTTCAGGCCGACGCAGCCGTGGCTGGTGTTGACGCTGCCGAAGATCGAGTCCGATCCCCAGTAGTTGCCGTGGACGAAGGTGCCGGAGTTCGACAGCCGCATCGCGTGCGGGACGTCCTTGATGTCGTACTCGCCCTTGCCGTCGTCGTCCGTGAAGCCGACGGTGGCGCCGTTCATCCGGGTCTCCTTGAACTTCTCGGAGATCACCATCTGGCCGTTGTACGTCGGGTTCTCCGGGGAGCCCGCCGAGATCGGGATGGTCTTGATGACCGCGCCGTCCCGGGTGACCGTCATCTTCTTCGTCTTCGCGTCGACCGTGGAGACCTGGCTCCGGCCGATCTTGAAGGTGGCGGTCCTGTTCTGCACGCCCTGGACGCCGGGGGCGCCCTGCACGCCGTCGAGCGCCAGCTTCAGCGTGACGGTGGAGTTCGCCTGCCAGTACTTCTCCGGGCGGAAGTCCAGGCGCTGCGCGCTGAACCAGTGGCCCACGACCTCCTGGCCGCTGCTGGAGGTGACCGTGATGCCCGCCTGGACGGCCTTCTTGTCCTTGATGGGCTTGTTGAAGGTGATCGAGACCGGCATGCCCACGCCGACGGTCTTGCCCTCGTCCGGGATGAACGAGCCGACGAAGCTGTTCTCCGGGGAGACCGTGGTGAAGGAGGCGTTCTCGTGCGCCTCGCGGCCCGCCTCGTCCTTCGCGGTCGCCGACAGCGCGTACTTGGTCGAGCGCTTCAGCGCCGCGTCCGGCTTCCAGCTCTTGCCGTCGGTGGCTATCTTGCCCGCCACCGCGGTGCCCTCGGAGGTCTTCAGGTCGACCTGGGTGAGCGTGCCGTCGGTCACGGTCACGTTGGCCGCGTCGTTCAGGCCGATGTTGGCCGCGCCGTCCTTGGGCGTGATGGCTATCTTGGCCTTCGAGGTGTCCTTCGCCGCCGCCGCGTCGACATCGGCCTTGGCCGAGGCCTCGCCGTTGGCCTTCGGTGCGTCCGCCCCGCCGCCGCCCGCGTCATTGCATCCCGCGAGCACCAGCACCCCGCCGAGTACGGCGGATATGGCCACCAGGGACCTTCTCCGTCGCTTGCTGTCCGTCCTCACACGCCACTCCATCGTTGCAGGAAGTCCCCGGGCAGGGGGGAGTGACCCCCCTGCCTCGTCCTGACAACGCGTTAACGCCCCGGATCGCTTCCCCATTCCGTTCGAATGTGGTCAATCGCACGGTCAGGCGTTGTCAGTCTCTTCGTCGAAGTCTCCATCTTCCTCGTCGAGGTCCCACTCCATTGACTCGGGGTCGTATTCCACGGGTTCGCTGCTCCAGGAGGCCTGCGCGAGCTCGACTCCGGGGATCTCCGCGACCAGGTCGGTGGGGTCCACCAAGTAGGCCAAAGCCTCCGATTCGTCCTCCCGGACCGCCGCCTCCGCGTGGCCGCGCTCCTCGTCCGGCATGAACTCGTCGGCCTTGATGTGTGCAAGGGCGGCTCCGGTGAGCGCGTCGACCTCGGACACCTCGAGCACCAAATCCACCCGAAGCCGTACGTATCGTGATGTCTCAGAAGGGTTCATACGACGGAGAGTAAGCCCGTGGAAGCCCCGGCTTTCCCACGACCCGCCCCATTCCGTAGCATCACCGGACACGGCCAATTCGCTGCTGCCACAAGGGGGATCGCTCCGTGTCCGCACGACGATCAGCACTCACCGCTCTCGGAGCGACCACCCTCCTCGCCGCCCTGTGGTTCGTCCCCTCGGCCAATGCCACGGCGCCCGGGCACGCGAGCGGCACCCACGCCGCGCCCGCCGCCGCGATCGCGCAGGTGGAGGTGCGGTCCGCGGCCGCCGCCGCGACCGTCCCGACCGCCGAGGACTCTCCGCTGCTCGCCGACACGGGCGGCATCGACACCACCCCGTACCTGCTGGCCGGCACGCTCTGCCTGGGCCTCGGGGCCGGCTTCGTGACCTTCTCGGTGCGCCGCTCCCGCGCGGTGTAGGACCCGGCGGAAACGAACGGAGCCGCGGCCCGGGGTCGAAACCCCGGACCGCGGCCCGCACCTCCCGCGTCCGGTGTGACGCGGATCCCCCGAGGGTCAGGCGAGGGGGCCCGTCACGGCCTCCACGGCGTCCACGAGTCCACCCGAACGGATGAACGCGTCCGCGGCGGCCAGGTCCGGCGCGAGGAAACGATCCGGCCCGGGACCCTGCACGCCCGCCGCACGAGCCGCCGCGATGGCGGCCCTGCTGGCCGGCGCCGGGGTGAGCCCGTGGCGCAGCTCGATGGCGCGGGTGGCCGCGTACATCTCGATGGCGATGATCCGGGTCAGGTTGTCGACGGCGGTACGGAGCTTGCGCGCGGCCGACCACCCCATGGAGACGTGGTCCTCCTGCATGGCGGAGGAGGGGATCGAGTCGGCGGAGGCCGGGACCGCGAGCCGCTTCATCTCGCTGACCAGGGCGGCCTGCGTGTACTGGGCGATCATCAGGCCGGAGTCGACGCCGGCGTCGTCCGCGAGGAACGGCGGCAGGCCGTGGCTGCGGTTCTTGTCGAGCAGCCGGTCGGTGCGCCGCTCGGCGATGGAGCCGAGGTCGGCGGCGGCGATGGCCAGGAAGTCGAGCACGTACGCGACAGGGGCGCCGTGGAAGTTGCCGTTCGACTCCACGCGGCCGTCGGGCAGGACCACCGGGTTGTCCACGGCCGCGGCCAGTTCGCGGGAGGCGACGAGGGCGGCGTGCGCCATGGTGTCGCGGCCCGCGCCGGCCACCTGCGGGGCGCAGCGCACGGAGTAGGCGTCCTGGACGCGGGGGGCGGACTCCTCCTGGAAGTGTCCGGTGAGTCCGGACCCGTCGAGGACGGCGGCCATGTTGGCGGCGGAGGCGCCCTGGCCCGGGTGGGGGCGGATGGCGTGCAGCTCGGGCGCGAGGACCTTCTCCGTGCCGAGCAGCGCCTCCAGCGTCAGGGCGGCGGTGATGTCGGCGGCGGTGTAGAGCTTGCCGAGGTCGGCGAGGGCCATGACCAGCATGCCGAGCATGCCGTCGGTGCCGTTGAGGAGGGCGAGGCCCTCCTTCTCGCGGAGCTCCACGGGCGTGATCCCGGCTTCGGCGAGCAGTTCACCCGCGGGCCGGACGGTCCCGTCGGGGCCCTCGGCGTCGCCTTCGCCCATGAGGGCGAGCGCGCAGTGCGACAGCGGGGCGAGGTCCCCGGAGCAGCCGAGCGAGCCGTACTCGTGGACGACGGGCGTGATCCCGGCGTTCAGTACGTCGGCCATGGTCTGCGCGACGGACGGCCGGACACCGGTGTGCCCGGAGGCGACGGTCTTCAGGCGCAGGAACATCAGCGCGCGCACGACCTCGCGCTCGACGGCCGGGCCCATGCCGGCGGCGTGCGAGCGGACGATGTTGCGCTGGAGCTGCGCGCGCAGTTCGGGGCTGATGTGCCGGGAGGCGAGCGCCCCGAACCCGGTGGACACCCCGTAGACGGGCTCGGGCTTGGCGGCGAGCGCGTCGACGATCTCGCGGGCGCGGCCGAGTGCGGCGACGGCTTCGGCGGAGAGCTCGACGCGGGCGTTGCCGCGCGCGACGGCGATCACGTCCTCGGCGGTGGTCCCGGACGTTCCCACCACGACAGTGTGCATATCCATATTCAGCACCCTACGGACTGAATCTCTTCATGTCACCCCTCCCCCGCGCACCGCCGGATCCGCCCCCGTCCGGCGCTCGGGGAAGGCTCACTGACGACCGCGGAAACGGCGGCGCTCCCCCGCCGCCTCCTGCTGCGCCGCGTCGGCCAGCCGCACCACCGCCGTGTCCCGCCCCGCCACCACCGGCTTCGCCGAACGCGCCGCCTTCGCCTTGTACTGGGCCGCGTCCGCCAGCCGGAACAACCGCCGGGAGGATTTCACCGGCCCGATCGGATCCCCGGTGGAGGCGACCCCGCACGCGACCCCCTCGCCCAGCTCCAGTCCGGCGGCCCGCAGGCACACCTCCTCGGTGACCCGCACCACCTCGTCCGCCGAAGGCCCCACGCTGACCAGGCAGAACTCGTCCCCGCCCAGCCGCGCGACCAACGCGCCCGGCAGCATCGCCCCGCACAGGCTGAGGACTGAGCCGAAACGTTCCAGCAGGCGGTCGCCCATCGCGTGCCCCTGCGTGTCGTTGACCTTCTTGAGGCCGTTCAGGTCACAGACGACCAGGCTGACCACCGTCCGCGCCCCGCTCCGCCGGTGCTCCTCCAGCGCCTCGTCGAGCCGCATGTCGACGGCCCGCCGGTTGGCCAGCCCGGTCAGCGGGTCGGTGAAGGCGAGCCGCCGGGCCTCCTCCAGCCGGTCGTTCTGCGCGAGCCCGGCCGCGACCACCGCCGCCAGCACCGTCGCGAATTCGGCGTCGTCCTCGTCGAAGTCCGGCAGCCCTTCGTCCCGGGCCACGTACAGCTCGCCCCACGCCCGCCCGCTCAGCACGATGGGCGCGACCACGCACGTCCCGCGCCCGCGCAGGCGCAGCGCCTCGCCCCGGCGCCCCGGCCGGTCGCCGACCGCGCTCTCCACCCAGGCGTGGGGCCCGCCCCCGCCCACCCAGCGCTCGTGCAGGAACTCCGTGATCTCCGGGAAGTCGTGGACGGGGTACGACTCGTCCTTGGGGAACTCCTCCTCCCCGGCCCGGCGCTCGCCATCGTTCACGAGCACCCGCAGGCACCCCCGCTCCCGCTCCCAGGCGGAGATCGCGGCGAACGAGCCGTCCATCGCCAGCCGCGCCCCCCGCGCCGCGGCCCGCACACTCTCGTGCGGCGCGCACGCGGCCGCCATGGCCTGCGCGAGGCCCACAACGGCTCGCAGCCGCCCGTCAACACCCATCACACCAGGTTAGGGGGTTTGTCCGATTTAGTGACACTTGGAGCCACCTGAGGCATCCCCCAAGATCACGCCCGGTCACGGGCCGGGGCCCGGCCGTGCGCCCGCGGGCACGCCCCCGGACCGCTCACACCCCGGACGGTTCATGCCCCGCCCCGCTCGCACACCCCGCCCCGCCCGGTCAGACCCGCCCGGTCAGACCCCCGGCCACCGCGGCTTCCGCTTCTCGTTGAACGCCGCCACGCCCTCCGCCCGGTCCCCGGAGAAGGCCGCCGTCCGCCACGCCGCGTCCTCGATCTCCAGCCCGGCCGTCAGGTCCATCCCGTGCCCGAGCCGCAGCGCCCGCTTCGCCGCCCGCAGTCCGACCGGGGAGTTGACAGCCATCCGCCCGGCCAGGGCGAGGGCCTCCTCGCGGTCCGAACCCGCCGGGACCACCGAGTCCACCAGCCCCAGCGCGAGCGCCTCGGCGGCTTCCACCCGGCGGGCGGTGAAGATCAGCTCCGCGGCCCTGGCCGCGCCCACCCGCCGCGGCAGCAGCTGCGTACCGCCGCCGCCGGGGATCACGCCCACCGAGACCTCCGGCAGGCCCACCACGGCCGTCTCGTCGGCCACGATGACGTCGCAGGCGAGCGCGAGCTCGAAGCCGCCGCCCAGCGCGAACCCGTGCACCGCCGCGACCGTGGGCATCGGGAGCTCCAGCACGCCCCCGTACGCGCCCCGCGTGGTCGGCCGCTGGCGCACCAGCTCGGCGTCCGACAGAGAGTTCCGCTCCTTGAGGTCCGCGCCCACGCAGAACGCCCGCTCGGCGGTCGAGGAGAGCACGACGACCCGCACCGAGGCGTCCGCCGCGAGCGAGGCGCACGCCGAACCGATCGCCCGCGCCATGTCCGTGGACACCGCGTTCATCGCCTTGGGCCGGTCCAGGACCAACTCGGCGACCCCGTCCTCATGTCGGCGTACAGCCACGAACTCAGACACAGGGCGATCCTCCCGGTTAACGAACGTTACGCGGGGATCTTAGGGCTCCGGCGCGTCAGCGACCAGGGCTCCACCACGCCCAGGCCGCGCACCGGGCGCTGCCACATCGGCTGGAGCGCGAAGCGGTACGTGCCGCCGCCCTCCTCGGCCTCGGCCTCCTTCTCGGAGACCGGCGCCGCGCCCGTGCGGCCGAGTTCCTCGGCCATCGCGCCGTCCACCAGCACCGCGTCCTTCGGCGCTATCGACGTCAGTCGCGAGGCCAGGTTCACCGTGGTCCCGAAGACGTCTCCCATCCGGGTCGTCACGGTCCCGAAGGCGATCCCCACCCGCAGCTCCGGCATCTGCGGATCGGCGGCCATCGTCTCGATCAGCCGTAGCGCGATCTCCGCCGCCGTGGCCGCGTCGTCGGCGCAGTACAGCACCTCGTCGCCCAGCGTCTTGATCAGCCGGCCGCCGTGCGCCGCGACCAGGTCCGCCGCCGTCGTCTCGAAGGCCTCGACGAGCTCGCCGAGCTCCTCCTCCTCCAGGCGCCGCGTCAGACGCGTGAAGCCCACCAGGTCCGCGAAGCCCACCGCGAGCCGCCGGTCGACCATCTCCTCGTCGTCCGCCACCTGCACGACCCGCCCGGTCGCGGCCGCCAGCTGGCGGCGCCACACGTAGACGAGGAACTCCTCCAGCTCGGGCAGCAGCAGCTCGACCAGCGGGTACGTGACCTCCGTACGGGTCATTCCCGGCTCCGGCGGCTCCGTCAGCCCCTCCAGGAAGGAGTCGATCTGCCACTCCGCGAGCCGCGCCGTGGTCTGCCCGGTGGACCGGGCCACCTGCACCGCCATCGGCTCGCTCAGCAGCCCGGCCTCGACCAGGCCGGCGAGCCGGCGCAGCGCCAGTACGTCCGCCTCCGTCAGGGCCTTGGCCTGCCCGATGTCCGCGAAGCCCATGGCCCGCCAGAAGCGGGAGGCGAGCTCCATCGAGACCCCGGCGCTGCGGGCCGCCTGGAAGGGGGTGTACCGGCGCTCGGCGCCCAGGATCAGCTGTTCCAGGCGGATGGCGAGCGGGTCTGCCGTCGGCTGGGCCGTGTGGTCGACCTCGTGGTGGGGCGTGTGCTGGCCGCGTCCGATCGGGGTGGCGTGGACGCCGGACCCACCGGACCCGGCCGCACCGCCCGCCGGGGTCTGGGGGGCGGACGCGCTGGAGTGAGGGTCGTCGACGGTCAAGGGCCGCCTCCTGTCCATTCCGTGCGCACTGCCGAACCGGGTGATCACCGCGAGGACCGGGATCGCCTAAACCATACGGCAGGTGTGCCGTAGCTCACTCCCCTGCTCCGTCACCCGGGGCGGCCCGTCCGGCGGCCTACCGCACGGACCGCAGATGGACGACGTCCCCCGCCCCCACGGCCTCCCGCTCGTCGTCCGCCGTCCGCACGACGAGCCGCCCGTCGGTGTCCACCGCTTCGGCCGTCCCGGTGATGGTGCGCCCGCCCGGCAGCTCCGCCCGCACGTGCTTGCCGAGGGTGGCGCAGCCCGCCGCGTACGTCTCCTGCAGGCCGCTGGCCGCCGGGTCACCGCCGGCCGCGCGCCAGTTCCCGTACCACTGCTCCAGGGAGCGCAGGACGGCCTTGAGCAGCGGGTCCCGGTCGGTGACGGAGGCCTTGGCCAGCAGCAGCGATCCGGCGGTGTCCACCGGCAGCTCGTCTTCGGTGAGCGTCACGTTCAGCCCGATGCCGAGGACGATCCCGTCGGCGACGCGCTCGGCGAGGATCCCGCCGGTCTTGCGCTCCTCGCCGTCCACGGTCACCAGCAGGTCGTTGGGCCACTTGAGGGCGGTGTCCACGCCGGCGGCCCGGGAGAGGCCGGTCGCGGTGGCCACCCCGGCCAGCAGGGTCAGCCATCCCCAGCGCTCCTGCGGCACCTGCGGGCCGGGCTTGAGCAGCACCGAGAAGAACAGCCCCGAGCGGGCCGGCGCGACCCAGCTCCGGTCGAGGCGCCCCCGGCCGGCGCTCTGCTCCTCGGCGACGAGGACCGCCCCCTCGGGCAGCCGCGCGGCCCGCGCGGCGAGGTCGGTGTTGGTCGACCCGGTGGACCCGACCACCTCCAGCGAGCTCCACAGCCCGTCCGGGACCACGAGGGCCCGCTGGAGGGCGGCGGCGTTCAGCGGCGGCCGGTGCAGGCTCGACCAGCGGCCCCTGGAGGCGGAAGAAGCGGAAGCGGAAGCATCTGATGCCATCGAGAAAAATCCCCTCGTGTGGAAGCCCGGCCTCCGGGCTTCGGCCCGGGCCGGCGTCCGCACCATGATCCTCCCTGGCTTCCGGGCCGCGGGGAGTTCTCCGGTGAACCGGGCATTCGGGTTCCGCATTCACCCGACCGACGCACAGGCCCCCCGTACGCCCTTCCCTAAGACTTGATCCGCAATTCACCAGAGGGGGTGAGTTGTGGATTGCAGCCGGTGCGGGGGCCGGGCGCTCCAGCGTGGTCACCTTGCGGTGTCTCATCTGGGGTTGCTCGGTCTCGCGTTCCGGCGGTTCGGTGAGCAGAGGTCCCGCGTTGCCGGGGGACTGCCACGCGACCAGCGCCCCGGGGGGTGTTCTGGCACGGTGTGGTTGACTCAGCCAGCGCTTCTTCTAGCGCTTCATTGAAAATGATCTGTGCGTGCCGGGACATCGTGGTGTCCAGGTACGCGGTCTTGGGGTCGTCCACGTCGGTGAGGCGGACGAACGCGGCGAGGGCGGCGGAGACGAGGTCTCGCTTCCCTTTGAGGCCGCAGGCGATGCACTTGTGCTCACGGTCCCGCAGTGTCTTGTTGCCGCGTGCGCCAC
>NZ_JAGGOW010000172.1 GCF_018614135.1 Streptomyces sp. ISL-66 | reverse complement strand
CGCCAGGGCCCGGTGGTCGGCCACGTCGGCGGCGGCCAGCGGGTCCGCCGCGGCCTCGGGGCGCAGCGCCACCTCGGCCCACAGGGCGTCCGACCCCGGATGCCCGGAGTCCCGCGCCGCCCGGGCACGCTCCACCAGCTCGGCGAAACCTCCGTCCGGTGCCTGCGCCGGGGTCTGCGTCGGTGCCTGCGCCGGGACCGAGGCGGACGCCTGTGCCCGGGCCGGTCCGGGGACGGCGGGCGCTTGCGGGATCGCGGAGAGCGCGGAGAGCGCGGAGCTGCGTACGCCCAGCGGCAGCATCCCGGTCAGCGGGGCCTGCCCGATCCGGGCGAGGAACCGCTCCGAGGTCCGGGTGGCGCGGTTGCGCGCGTCGAAGCGGCGGGCGATGTCGAGCGTGCCCGCGCGCAGCGCCTCGTACAGCTCGGACACGCTGTGCGGGACACCCTCGTAGGGGACGGCCGGGCTCTGCCCGTGCCCCAGTTCCTTCAGTCGCCGCAGCAGGACGAGGACGCCGCCGTGGAAGGCCAGCTGGTCGGAGAGGTTGGCGAGCGGGGCCACGTGTGCCGCGTGATCGGCCAGGATCTCCAGGCCGCGCGACTCGTTGCCGGTGAGCGCGCAGAACTCGATGTGCCGTCCGATGGAGGGCAGCAGGCTTTCGTTGCCCCGGGCCAGTCGGTAGCCCCGCAGATGGGCCGAGCGGGCCTCGTCGAACCGGCCGAGCCGTACCAGCGGCAAGAGCGAGGTGGCCAGCACCCGGTGGGGCTCCTCGGCGCAGGTCCGCTCGCCGGTCAGCACCGGCTGCCAGACCTCCAGGGCCTCGGCGTCGTCGCCGCGCAGCACGGCGTAGTGGCCCTGGGAGTTGAGTTCGCAGGCGTGGCAGTCGCTCATGTCGTCGCGCTCGGCGGCCTGCCAGCGGGCGTACGCCCGCCCGGCCCGCTCGTCGTCGCCGGTCGCGTGGGCGAGCCACAGCTCGGACTCGCGTACGGGGCGTTCGCCGTAGCCGGCGATCCGGTAGCGGCGTTCCATCTCGTCCAGCCAGCCGATGGCGGACTCCAGCGGCACCTCGGGCGAGTTGCCGATGGCGGTGGCCACCCACTTGAACTGCCAGAACAGCGAGTGGGCGGCCCACTCGGAGAAGGCGCCGGGATCCTTGTCGTACTCCTGGAGCAGCCGGGCGAAGGGCACGAGCATCTTCGTCGACTCGGTGCTGTACAGGTAGGCGTTGATCAGGGTGTCCAGTGCCTCGCGGAACAGCTCCCGGTCCCCGGTGGCCTCGGCGGCGGCGGACAGCGCCTCGGCGTGAGCGTTGCGGGCGGCGCCGCCCGGGGCCCGGCGGTTCTCGGCCAGCCCGCGCTCGATCTCCTCGCGCGTCATGGTGCTCACTTCTCGTTCTCCCGGGTGTCGGCGGGGTGGGTGGCCCATTCCAGGAGCCCGAGGAAGGCCCGGTTGAGCAGGGTGGAGTCCGCCGCGCGCAGCGGCCGCTGGGACATCAGCAGGGCCTGCCCGTAGAGCGATTCGACGGCGGTGGCGGTCAGCGCCTCGTCGGGGAGGGCCGCGATCCGGCGGATCAGCGGGTTGTTGTGGTTGAGGACCAGGCGGGCTCGCGGCGCCGAGCCGCGCAGCGCACCGAGGATGCCGCTCCACAGCGAGTCGGCGCTGTCGAGGGCGGCGGTGCGGTCGCGTTCCTGGCGGGCCTGGCGGTCGTCGAGGTAGAGCGCGGGGACGGCGACGGGCTGGAAGGCGCGCAGGACGACGTCACAGCTCTGGGGTTCCAGCCGGGTGCGGGCGGTGGCCAGGAAGGGGGCGAGGGCCAGCTCGGCGGCGGTCGGGACCGGGTCGAGGCGCTCGGTGACGGCTCCGGCGTCCAGCTCGGCGACCGTGAGGTCGGGGCGCACGCTGGGCAGCAGGGCCAGCAGGTCCGCGTCGTAGGTGTAACCGGCGTTGATGACGCCGAGGCCGTGGGCCGCCGCGATCGGGGCGATCTGGCGGAACTCCTCGACGGTGCGCGTGAAGTGGATCTCGCAGTGCGCGGCGGCGAACTCCTCCAGGCTCATCGAACCGTCGCTCGTCTCGAACGGCAGCCAGGGCAGCATCAGGCCGAGCAGTTCGGCGTCGTGGCGGGCCAGCGACTTCACACCGAGGTGATGGACGCTCAGGAAGGCGGCCAGCCGTTCCGGTTCGCTCGCGGCGAGCTCGGTGAGCCAGCCTCGGATGCGGACGCCGAGGGCCTCGCGTACGGCGGCCAGGGTCTCGTCGTCGTACAGGTTCTCGCGGGACGCGGTGGGCCGCAGGGTGTCGGTGTCGAGGGCGGCGCGGACGAAGAACGCCCAGTCGGGCAGCAGGTTGTCGGCCTTGTCGGTCAGCAGCATGCCCTTGAGGTGGACGCGGTGTCCGGACCGGTGGGCGGGGCTGGTCGGCTCGGGCAGGACGTACGCGACTCCGCGCACTCCGGCGACGGGCAGGTCGAGGTCGATGCTGTCGAGCGGGGTGAAGCCGAAGAGCTGCGCGCAGTGTCCGGCGAGCGCGACGCGGCGGGCGGCCGGGGTGGGGAAGGTCCGGTCCCAGACGGCGGGCCGGTCGGTGACGGGGCGGGGCCCGTCGCCGGAGCCGTCGTCGAAGGTGATGTCGTAGGGGAGGAGGGCGCCGTAGTCGCGGGCCAGCTGCCCGACCTTGGCCGGGACGAGCCACTCCTCGGCGCCCGGTCGGCCCTCGAGCACGACGGTCGTACCGGGCTCCGGGCGGGCATCGGCGGGCAGCTCGCGGACGGTGTAGGAGCCGTCGTCCGTGGCCAGCCATTCGACGGGCGCGGCCTGGGGGTCGCGGGCGGAGCGCGTGACCACGCGGATCTGGCGGGCGACGACGAAGCAGGCGAGCAGGCCGATGCCGAACTGGCCTAGGAACTCCTGACGGGTGGTCTCCAGGCCGTGGTCACCGCCGCGCTTGGAGCTGCGGCCGATGGTGGCGAGGAGGGAGTGGGCCTCGGCGGCGGTCAGGCCGATGCCGCTGTCCTCGATGGTCACCCGGTTCGCGGTGGCCGACAGACGGATGCGGATCTCGGCCGCGGGGTCCAGGGCCTGGCGGGCGGTGACGGCGTCCACGGCGTTCTGGAGCAGCTCGCGGACGTAGACGCGCGGGCTGGAGTAGAGGTGGTGGGAGAGCAGGTCGACCAGACCGCGCAGATCGACCTGGAAGGTGTTCGCCGCGGGATCGGCGGCTTCGGGTGCGGCTGCGGCTGCGGCATCGGCTGTGGCTTCGGCCTTGGCACGGGCTTCGGCTTCGGCCTTGGCGTTCGCGGTAGGGGTCGGTTGTGCGGACGTCATGGTGCGTCACCTCGGGTGCTGGCGTGGCGTGTTCGGCGACCGCGAGGTCCCCCCTCACAGATCCCGGAATGAGGAACAGAGTAGGGGGATGATCTGACAATCCCTTCGTGAATTTCACGCTTCCGGTTCCGCTCCCCGGTCTTGTCCGGGCTCTGCTCCCGGTCCTGCTCCCGGTCTCCTTCCCGTACCGCGCCGTCGGCTAGGGGAAGCGCAGGAATTGCGGGGGCACGGCATCCGCCAACCACACCCCGTTGGCACTGATCCGGAAGACGTGTCCGGCGGCGCGCATCGCCCCCGCGTCCACGCTGAGGACGACCGGCCGGCCGCGCCGGGCGCCCACGCGGGTCGCCGTCTCCCGGTCGGGGGACAGGTGCACGTGGTGGCGGGCCATCGGTCGCAGGCCCTCGGCGCGGATCGCGTCCAGGGCGGCGGCGACAGTGCCGTGGTAGAGGTACGCGGGCGGTTCGGCCTCCGGCAGGTCCAGGTCCACGGGGACGGTGTGGCCCTGGCTGGCCCGGATCCGGGTGCCGTCGACGGCGAAGCGCTGCTTGTCGTTGGCGGCGACGACGTGGTCGAGCTCGGCCCGGCTGATGGGGAAACCGTGTGCGGCCGCCGCGCTCAGGAGGTCTTCGATCTCGACCCAGCCCTGTGGGTCGAGCACCAGTCCGATCCGTTCCGGCTGATGCCGCAGGTGTTTCGAGACGTATTTGGACACCTTCACGGTGCGTCTGTCATCCATTGGCCCAGCGTGCCGGGTCGGCCGGGTCCGGCGCAGCGGATTATCGCCGCCCCGCGGAACCTGGACTCCCTCTATCGCCTTTCCAAGATACGGAATATATTTTCCGCTGAGCTGCCGCCTCAGGGGAGAAACCATGACATCCAACACGTCTCTGTCGCGCCGTGCGGCCGCCGAGCTCATCGGCACCGCGGCCCTGCTCGTGGTCGTGGTCGGCTCCGGAATCCAGGCCGCCGCCCTCACCGCCGACACGGGGGTCGCCCTCGTCGCCAACTCGCTCGTCTCCGCCATCGGCCTCGGGCTGATCATCACCCTCTTCGGGCCGCTGTCCGGTGCCCACCTCAACCCCGTCGTCACCCTCACTTCCTGGTGGGGCCGTCGCACCGGCGGCGAAGGGCTCGACGGCCGCGAGGCCCTCGTCTACACGGCGGCCCAGACCGCCGGGGCCATCGGCGGAGCCCTCCTCGCCGAGGTGATGTTCGGCCGCACTCCGGGCACCTTCTCCACCCAGGTCCGCGACGGCGGGCACCTGCTCGTCGGAGAGGTCGTCGCCACGGCCGGACTGGTCCTCGTGATCCAGGGGCTGGGGCGGATGGGCCGCCCGAAGCTCATCCCGGCCGCGGTCGCCGCGTACATCGCCGCCGCGATCTGGTTCACTTCCTCCGGCTCCTTCGCGAACCCGGCCGGCACCATCGGTCGCAGCTTCAGCGACTCCTTCACCGGCATCGCTCCGCAGTCGCTGCCGGGCTTCGTCGGGGCGCAGCTGGTCGGCGGGATCCTCGGCCTGGTCCTCGCGGCCCTGCTCTACGGGAGCGGCCGCACGACCACGTCCTCGAAGAGCCCGGTGGTCGAGGTGATCGAGGTGATCGAGGTGGCGGAAGTGGCCGGTCCCGCCGCTCCGGTGGCCGAAACCCGCACGACCGGACCGGCGTACGAGACCGCGAGCTGAGCGGAAGGCTCGGTTCCCCACAGGGGGACCGTAGTTGTCCACAGCCCTTTGGGCAGGTTTCGGCGGCAAAAGAGTGATCCGCCCTGTGGACTACTGATCGAGTACTACCGGCCGCCCCGGTTCGCCAGCTCGTTCATCGTCCGGGCCTGCAGTTCCCGCTCCGTGGCGGCCCGGACGAACTCCGCGATGTGGTCGGCGCCCACCAGGTCCTGCACCGCCCGCACCGTTTCGGCGGGCAGCGCCACCGGGGCCGGCCCCGAGGGCTGCGGCACCCCGGCGGCGCCGAGGTGCCGTTGCAGGTGCCGGGTCGCGAAGAGCCGCATCGCCCGCGCCAGCTCGGCGTCCACCGTCTGCTGTGCCAGCGGTCGCAGCCTGCGTACCATCGTCGCCGCCTCCGCCGCGTCCGAGTCCGTCGGCGGGACGGCCCCCAGGTAGCGGGCGAAGACGTGCTCCGTGGTGAACTCCAGGAAGCGCGACGCGATGTGCTCCACCTGGCCGCGCAACTCCCGCAGGTGCCCGGTGATCGCGGGCAGCGGGACCCCGGCCGCGTACAGCTCGGCGGCCACCGCCAGCTCCTGCGGGGACGGCACGCGGAACTGGTCCGGACATCCGGGGATCCGCTCCAGCACCCCGAGCTCGCAGGCCTCGCCCACCGCGTCCTCGTCGGGCCTGCCGCCGAAGCGCTCGTTCAGCTCGTCCCGGCTGATCCGGGCCGCCTCCTCGTCCGTCCACGGTCCGTGCACCTCGGCGACCAGACCGAGGACACCGCCGAGGCCGCGACCCGCGTCCCAGGCCTCCAGCAGCTCCTTGATGGAGGCCAGGGTGTACCCGCGGTCCAGCAGGTCGGCGATCTGGCGCAGCCGCGCCAGATGCGTGTCCCGGTAGACGTTGGAGCGGCCCCGCCGTTCCGGCGTCGGCAGCAGACCGCGGTCCTGGTACGCCCGGATCGTGCGGACGGTCGCACCGCTGTGGTGCGCCAGATCTTCGATCCGGTACTCGGCTACTGCCTGATCGGACAATCCCGGCTCCCTACGACATGGCGGCCCGGCCGACCGCGCCCGCGGCGGACCGGGCGGTCGGCGAAGCCGCGAGGTACTCGACCGCCCTTCGCAGCGAGCCCTCCTGCGAGGGATGGTACGACCGCCGCAGGTAGCGGGGTATGGCCATGCCGAGCTCTCTCCAGGTGGGCCGCAGTCCCTCGGCCGCGGCGCGGTGGTGCGCGCGCAGCGAATAGCGGGGCCGGCCGGGCAGTTGCGGGTCGTTGCGCAAGAGGTACGAGGTCCCCGACACCCACAGCCGGGCCAGGACCGGCGCCACCACGACCATGCCCTCGATGCGGCGCGCGTAGCGGGGCAGACCCGCGCCGCCGCGGTGCTGGTACATGTCGAAGGCGACGGAACGGTGCTCCACCTCCTCCGCGCCGTGCCGGCGCAGCAGGTCGAGCGGGGTGGTCTTCCAGTCGAAGGCCACCCGCCGCGCAGTGATCGCGTACGAAGTCGGGCGCGGGCCGCCCAGGGGCGCCCGGCCCGGCTCCGCGGGCCCGCTCACAGCTTGGGCTCCAGCTTCGCGAACCGCCGCAGGGTGCCCGGCGCGAACCGGGACATCCACAGGGCGCCCTTGGACTCGGGAGTCACCGGGACCACGGCCTGGTTCTTCACCACCGCGAGCAGGATCGCGTCGGCGACCTTCTCCGGGGGGAAGTTGCGCAGTCCGTAGAGCCGCGAGGAGCGCTGCTGGCGCCGCTTCTCCTCGGCCGCGTCCACCCCGGTGAACCGGGAGGTCGCGGTGATGTTGGTGTTGACGATGCCCGGGCAGATCGCCGAGACCCCGATCGACTGCGACGCCAGCTCCGCGCGCAGGCACTCGCTCAGCATCAGCACCGCCGCCTTGGAGGTGCTGTAGGCGGGCAGGGTCTTGGACGGCAGATAGGCGGCGGCGGAGGCGGTGTTGACGATGTGCCCGCCCTGGCCGCGCTCGGCCATCTGTTTGCCGAAGATCCTGCAGCCGTGGATGACGCCCCACAGGTTGACGTCGAGGACCTTCTTCCAGTCCTCGGCGCTCGTCTCCAGGAACGGCCCCGACAGGCCGATCCCGGCGTTGTTGACCAGGACGTCGACGATCCCGTACTCGGCGGCCACCTTCGCCGCGAGCTTCTCCATCGCCTGCTCGTCGCTGACGTCGACGCACTCGCCCCAGGCCTGGGGCGAACCGACCAGGCGGGCCATGTCGGCGGTGCGCACCGCTCCCTCGGCGTCCCGGTCCACGCACACCACGCGGGCGCCGGCCTCGGCGAACGCGAAGGCGGTGGCCCGGCCGATGCCGCTGGCGGCTCCGGTGACCAGCACCAGCTGGCCGCCGAAGCGGTCCGCGTACTTGCCCGGGGCCCTGCGCTCGGGCGCCCGCGCGGCGGGTTCCTCCCGGGAGGTGACGAACTCGGTGATCCAGGCGGCCAGCTGGTCGGGTCGGGTCCGGGGCACCCAGTGCTTGGCCGGCAGGGTGCGCCGGACCAGCTCGGGGGCCCACAGCTCCAGCTCGTCGTAGAGCCGCTCGGAGAGGAAGGCGTCCCCGGTGGGAGTGATCAGCTGGACCGGTACGTGGGCGTACGCGTCGGGGCGCGGTCGGCGCAGTCGGGGCCGGACGTTGTCCCGGTAGAGCCAGGCGCCGTGGGCGGCGTCGGAGGGCAGCGAGGCCGTGGGGTAGGCACCGGCCGGGATCTTCTCCAGCCGCTGGAGGAGCTTCGGCCACTGCTTGCCGAGCGGCCCGCGCCAGGCGAGCTCGGGCAGTACCGGCGTGTGCAGCATGTACACGTACCAGGACTTGGCGCCCTGGTTCAGCAGCTGGGCGGCCCGGCGCGGGGTGGGCCGCGCCAGCCTCTTCTTGATCCAGTGCCCGAAGTGGTCGAGGGAGGGCCCCGACATCGAGGTGAAGGAGGCGATCCGGCCCTCGGTGCGGGAGACGGTCGCGAACTCCCAGCCCTGTACGGAGCCCCAGTCGTGGCCGACCAGGTGCACCGGGCGGTCCGGGCTGACCGCGTCCGCCACCGCGAGGAAGTCGTCGGTCAGCTTTTCCAGGGTGAAACCGCCGCGCAGCGGCTGCGGCGCCGTGGAGCGGCCGTGGCCCCGTACGTCGTAGAGCACGACGTGGAAGCGGGGGGCCAGCCGCTCGGCGACCTCCGACCAGACCTCCTTGCTGTCCGGATACCCGTGGACCAGGACCACGGTCGGCAGCTGTGGGTCACCGAGCTCGACGACGCACAGCTCGATCCCGCCCGTACTCACCCAGCGCTCGCGCGCCCCCGCGAACGCCGAGCCCGATGCCGCCCCGAATGCCGTTCCGCTCATGCCGACTTCTCCTCAGCCCAGCGCCGCACGTGCGGCAGATCGTCGTCCAGCCAGAACGCGCTCTCCTCGGGATCCCCGGAGTCGGTGACGACCAGGATCTCCTCGAACTTCGCGCCGGTGCCCCGGAAGCCCAGGTGAGGCTCCACCGCCCACAAACCGGGCTGCGGCGGATGGTCGGAGAAGTGGTACGGGCTCCACAGCGGGGACCAGCCCTCGCGGTGTCCGTGCAGGGCGTCCGAGGCCAGCCCCTTCAGGGCCTGGGTGCCGAAGCCGAACACGGTCGGCGACCAGCTCCGCTCCTTGACCCGGTCTATTTTGTGCGCGATGACACCGAAGGGATAGGCCCGGTGTCGGTTCGCGTAGCCCTGGCTGATCATCAGCCGTTCCACGTCCTCGTAGATGTGGCGCAGGGAGCGGCGCTCGCGCACCTGGTCCAGGATCAGCGCGCGGTGTGCCCTGAGGTCGGACATGAGCCGGTCCTGCACCGGGTTGAGGCCGAGGCTGCCCGAGTACCCGATGTCCGCCGTGTAGCCCTTGTGGACCGGGGCCATGTCGAGGATGAACGGCATCCCCGGCTCCAGGGCCCGGTTCGTCGGGAAGAACTGCAGGGGGATCTTGAAGTTCGTGAAGGCGGTGCGGTCGCCGAACCACGCGAACGGCATGTGGAACCAGTCCCGCACCCCGCGCTCGCGCAGCCAGTCGCGCTGCATCCGCGCGGCCTCGCGCTCAGTCACACCGGGGCGCAGCTGCGCCGCGACGGCCTCCGCGCACTCGTAGGAGAGGCGCTGCACTTCCTTGAACCCGCGCAGTTCTTCCGCGGAGAGTCCTGTGGTGCGTTGCTTGGTGTGCCCAGCCATGCCAGCCGTCCGTCCGTGTAGCCGTACGCGCCCGTAACTTGACACTGATGAATGTGACAATGACCGGAGGTCACGTCAAGGCCCGTGCACGGACCTGTGGACAAACTTGTCCGGTGCGCGTCGGCGGCCATCGGCCGTGTCGGCCGCGTCCGCCTGGAGTCAGCCTTTCGTCAGGGTCCGTAGTCCTGAAGGGGGAGGAAGGATCGAGCTTCAGGTCTGACGATCCGCGCCCGGACCGCCACTAACGTCGTCTCCGTGACTGTCATCGCGACCGAAAGCCTGAGCAAGCGGTACCCCCGAGTGACCGCCCTCGACCGGCTCTCCCTGGACATCGGGCCCGGCGTAACCGGGCTCGTGGGTGCCAATGGAGCCGGCAAGTCCACGCTGATCAAGATTCTGCTGGGACTGTCCCCCGCCACCGAGGGCACCGCCGCCGTGCTCGGACTCGACGTAGCCACCCATGGCAGCGCGATCCGCGAGCGCGTCGGCTACATGCCCGAGCACGACTGCCTGCCCCCCGACGTCTCGGCCACCGAGTTCGTCGTGCACATGGCGCGCATGTCCGGGCTCCCACCGACCGCCGCGCGCGAGCGCACCGCGGACACCCTGCGCCACGTCGGGCTGTACGAGGAGCGCTACCGCCCCATCGGCGGCTACTCCACCGGCATGAAGCAGCGCGTCAAACTCGCGCAGGCGCTCGTCCACGACCCCCAGTTGGTGCTCCTCGACGAGCCCACCAACGGGCTCGACCCGGTGGGCCGTGACGAGATGCTCGGCCTGATCCGCCGCGTCTACACCGACTTCGGCATCTCGGTACTGGTCACCTCCCACCTGCTCGGCGAGCTGGAGCGGACCTGTGACCACGTCGTGGTCGTCGACGGCGGCAAGCTGCTGCGCTCCAGCTCCACCAGCGACTTCACCCAGACCACCACGACCCTCGCGGTCGAGGTCACCGACTCCGACACGCATCCGGACGGCACCGCCGCCCTGCGCAAGGCGCTCGCCGAGGCGGGGGTCACCCTGCACGCGGGTGAGGAGGCGGGGCTGCCCGGAGCCGGGCACATCCTGCTGGTCGAGGCGACCGGCGAGGCGACGTACGACATCGTCCGCGACACCGTCGCCGACCTCGGCATCGGCCTGGTCCGCATGGAACAGCGACGCCATCACATCGCGGAGGTCTTCCGCGACAGCGACCAGCAGGCCGCCCAGGCCGCCCAGGCCGCCCAGGCGGCACAGGCAGCACAAGCCGCACAGGCGGCCCAGGCCGCAGCCCCGTACGCCACCCAGCAGAAGGGAGCCGGTTCCGATGGCGCCTGACACCTCGACCCAGATCCACAACATCGGCTACCGGTCCTACGACGGCCCCCGGCTCGGCCGCTCCTACGCCCGCACGTCGCTGTTCTCGCAGTCCCTGCGCGGCGCCTACGGACTGGGGCGCTCGGCCAAGTCCAAGGTGCTGCCGATGCTCCTCTTCGCGGTGATGTGCGTGCCGGCGCTGATCCTCGTCGCGGTCGCCATCGCGGTCCCCGGCTCCACCGACCTGCCGATCAAGTACACGACGTACGCGCTGACCACCCAGGTGATCATCGGCCTCTACCTCGCGTCACAGGCGCCCCAGTCGGTCTCCCGGGACCTGCGGTTCAAGACGGTGCCCCTCTACTTCTCGCGACCGATCGAGCGCGTGGACTACGTGGTCGCCAAGTTCGCCGCCATGGCCTCGGCCCTCTTCATCCTCACCGCCATCCCGCTGGTGATCATGTACATCGGCTCGCTGCTCGCCAAGTTCGACTTCGGCGACCAGACCAAGGGATTCGGGCAGGGACTGGTGTCCGTAACGCTGCTGTCGCTGCTCTTCGCCGGCCTCGGCCTGGTCATGGCCGCGCTCACCCCGCGCCGCGGTTTCGGCGTCGCCGCCATCATCGCCGTGCTCCTGATCCCCTACGGCGCGGTCACGGCCGTCCAGGGCATCGCCTACAACACCGGTTCGACCGGAGTCGTCGAGTGGCTGGGTCTGTTCTCCCCGATCAGCCTCATCGACGGATTCCAGGCCGCGTTCCTCGGCGCGACCTCGGCGTTCCCCGGCCAGGAGGCCCCCTCGGCCGCCGCCGGCACCGTCTACCTGCTCGTCATCCTCGGCCTGATCGCCGGCTCCTACGCCGCCCTGATGGCCCGCTACCGGAAGGCCGGGCTGTGACCATCATCGACATCGACCACACCTCCCGCTGGTTCGGGAACGTCGTCGCCGTCAACGACGTGACCATGCGCATCGGTCCCGGCGTCACGGGCCTGCTCGGCCCCAACGGCGCGGGCAAGTCCACCCTCATCAACATGATGGGCGGCTTCCTCGCCCCCTCCACGGGCACCGTCACCCTCGACGGCACGCCGATCTGGCGCAACGAGCAGGTCTACAAGCAGATCGGCGTCGTGCCCGAGCGCGAGGCCATGTACGACTTCCTCACCGGCAAGGAGTTCGTCGTCGCCAACGCCGAGCTGCACGGCCTCGAGGAGGTCGCGGCCCAGCGGGCCCTGGCCACGGTCGAGATGGAGTACGCGCAGGACCGCAAGATCTCCACGTACTCCAAGGGCATGCGCCAGCGCGTGAAGATGGCCTCGGCCCTGGTCCACGAGCCGTCCGTGCTCCTGCTCGACGAGCCGTTCAACGGCATGGACCCGCGTCAGCGCATGCAGCTCATGGACCTGCTGCGGCGGATGGGCGACGACGGCCGTACCGTGCTGTTCTCCTCGCACATCCTGGAGGAGGTCGAGCAGCTCGCCTCCCACATCGAGGTGGTCGTCGCCGGCCGGCACGCGGCCTCCGGAGACTTCCGCAAGATCCGCCGTCTGATGACGGACCGCCCGCACCGCTACCTCGTCCGTTCCTCCGACGACCGGGCCCTCGCCGCGGCCCTGATCGCCGACCCGTCCACCGCCGGGATCGAGGTCGATCTCAAGGAGGGCGTGCTGCGCATCCAGGCCGTCGACTTCGGGCGCTTCACCGAGCTGCTGCCGCGGGTCGCCCGCGAGCACGGCATCCGGCTGCTGACGGTCTCGCCTTCCGACGAGTCCCTCGAGTCGGTCTTCTCCTACCTCGTCGCGGCCTGAAGGAGCTGGCACCCATGTACAACCCCACCGTTGCCCGGCTCACCTACCGGGCCCTGCTCGGCCGCCGCCGCGCGCTGATCCTCTTCGCGCTGCCCGCCCTGCTGATCGTCATCTCCATCGCCGTCCGCGCCTTCACGGGCCTGGACGACAAGGTCGCGGCCGACCTCCTCGGAGGCTTCGCGCTGGCCACCATGGTCCCGCTGATCGGGGTCATCGCCGGAACCGGCGCCATCGGCCCGGAGATCGACGACGGTTCGATCGTTTACCTGCTCTCCAAGCCGGTGAAGCGCCCGACGATCATCATGACCAAGTTGATCGTCGCGATCGCCGTCACCATGGTCTTCTCCGCGATCCCCACCTTGATCGCCGGCTACATCCTCAACGGCAACGGCCAGCAGATCGCCGTCGCCTACACGGTGGCCGCGCTCATCGCGTCGGTCGCCTACAGCGCGCTGTTCCTGCTGCTGGGCACCGTCAGCCGGCACGCGGTCGTCTTCGGCCTCGTCTACGCGCTGATCTGGGAATCGCTCTTCGGCAGCCTGGTCGACGGGGCCAAGACCCTCAGCGTCCAGCAATGGGCCCTGGCCCTGGCGCAGAAGATCGCCGGTGAGGGGTACGTGGACGCCACCGTCGGGCTGCCCACCGCCGTGATCCTGCTCGTCACGGTCACCGTCGGCGCCACCGTCTACGCCGGACAGAAGCTCCGCCGCCTCACCCTGGCGGGCGAGGAGTAGGAGAGCGCCCTGTCCTGCGCCGGCGGACCGGTGTCCCCGTCGGCGTCCGGACCGGATGTTTCACGTGAAACAGTGCCCCGCCCGGCCCACCGGCCAGGCGGGGCACAGGTTCGCGCGGCATCATCGGGACATGATCGAGTACAGGGAGCCCGAGCCGTCCAGGCCCGTCTGGTCCTGGATTCGTTCCGCACCCGGCACCCACATATGGATGCTGATCATCGCCATCACCAGCGTGGTGGTCGTGATCGTGCCCGACCACCTCGAACACGTCCTGCTCCACCGCAACAGCAGCAACATCCACGAGCTCGCCCGCCACCCCGTACGGGCCCTGCTCAGCAGCGCCTTCTGGATCGAGAGTCCGTACTCGCTGCCCCTCTACGTGGTGCTCTTCGAGGTCTTCCAGGCCAATGTCGAACGCTGGCTCGGGACCCTGCGCTGGCTCTTCGTCATCGCGACCGGCCACATCACGGCCACCCTGATCAGCCAGAAGCTGGTTCAGATGGCCATCGAGGACCACCGTGCCCCGCGCAGCATGGTCCATGTCGTCGACATCGGCGTCAGCTACGGCCTCGCGACCGCCGTCGGAGTGCTGACCTACCGTCTGCCGGGCCCCTGGCGCTGGCTCTACCTGGCCGGCTGCGTGGCCTTCTTCGGCCTTCCGCTCGCCACCGGAGGCACCTTCACCGACCTCGGCCACGCCATCGCGCTCGCCGTCGGCCTACTGGCCTGGCCACTGACGAGGAATCCGCGTCCGCGCCGGGCCGGCGCGCATGTTTCACGTGAAACGTGATCGAGGGGGAGCCGGTCCCACCACCCCGTGCCCGCGAACGGAAATTCACTGGTACGCGGCGGGCGGCGGGGGCAGAGTGAGCTGTGCGGGGAGCAACAAGAAGGTCCGGAACAGCCACTTCGAGCGCGCCTCGCGGCGCGGGCTGTTCCGGACCTTTCCCCGTGTCGTCCTTGGCTACGCGGCGCCCAGCAGACGTTCCAGGACCACCGCGATGCCGTCCTGCTCGTTGGAAGTGGTCACCTCGTCGGCGACCGCCTTGAGCTCCGCGTGGGCGTTGGCCATCGCCACCCCGTGCGCGGCCCAGCCGAACATCGGAATGTCATTCGGCATGTCGCCGAAGGCGATCGTCTCGGCCGCCTTCACACCCAGACGACGCGCGGCCAGCGAAAGACCGGTTGCCTTGCTCAGCCCCAGCGGCAGTATCTCCACGACGCCCGGACCGGCCATGACGACTCCGACCAGGCTGCCCACGGTCTGCCGGGCGACCTCGACGAGGGCGTCCTCGTCCAGCTCGGGGTGCTGGATGTACAGCTTGTTCAGGGGGGCCGTCCACATGTCGGCCGTGTCCTCCAGGTAGAGCGCCGGAAGGCCCTCCTGCACCTGGTAGCCGGGGCCGATCAGCACGTCGCCGTCGACTCCGTCCCGGCTGGCGGCCAGCGCCAGCGGACCCACCTCGGCCTCGATCTTCTCCAGCGCGAGGGCGGCCAGCTTCCGGTCGAGCGTCACCGAGGTCAGCAGCCGGTGCGCGCCCGCGTCGTAGACCTGCGCGCCCTGCCCGCAGACGGCGATGCCCTTGTAGCCGAGGTCGTCGAGGACGTGCCGGGTCCACGGCGCGGCGCGGCCCGTGACGACGATGTGCGCGGCACCCGCCGCGGTGACCGCGGCGAGTGCCTCACGGGTGCGTTCCGAGACGGTGTCGTCGCCGCGCAGCAGAGTGCCGTCGAGATCGGTCGCGACGAGCTTGTACGGGAACGGGGCCGTGCTCACTTGGCGATCGGCTCCAGGAATTCACGGCCGCCCAGGTAGGGACGGAGGATCGCGGGCACCCGGACCGTGCCGTCGGCCTGCTGGTGGTTCTCCAGGATCGCGACGATCGTGCGCGGGACGGCGCACAGCGTGCCGTTCAGCGTGGACAGCGGCGCGGTCTTCTTGCCGTCGCGGTAGCGGATCGAGAGGCGGCGCGCCTGGAAGCCGTCACAGTTCGAGGCGGACGTCAGCTCGCGGTACTTGCCCTGGGTGGGGATCCACGCCTCGCAGTCGAACTTGCGGGAGGCGGAGGAGCCCAGGTCGCCGGTGGCGACGTCGATCACCTGGAAGGGCAGCTCGAGGGCGGTCAGCCACTGCTTCTCCCACTCCAGGAGCCGCTGGTGCTCGGCTTCGGCCTCCTCCGGCGCGACGTACGAGAACATCTCGACCTTGTCGAACTGGTGGACGCGGAAGATGCCGCGGGTGTCCTTGCCGTACGTGCCGGCCTCGCGGCGGAAGCACGGGGAGAAGCCGGCGTACCGCAGCGGCAGCTTGTCCGCGTCGATGATCTCGTCCATGTGGTACGCGGCCAGCGCGACCTCGGAGGTGCCGACCAGGTAGTAGTCGTCCTTCTCCAGGTGGTAGACGTTCTCCGCGGCCTGGCCGAGGAAGCCGGTGCCCTCCATGGCGCGCGGGCGGACCAGCGCCGGGGTGAGCATCGGGATGAAGCCGGCCTCGGTGGCCTGGGCGATGGCCGCGTTGACGAGCGCCAGCTCGAGCAGGGCGCCGATGCCGGTGAGGTAGTAGAACCGCGAGCCCGAGACCTTGGCGCCGCGCTCGACGTCGATGGCGCCGAGGGACTCTCCGAGCTCCAGGTGGTCCTTGGGCTCGAAGCCCTCGGCGGCGAAGTCGCGGATGGTGCCGTGGGTCTCCAGGACGGTGAAGTCCTCTTCGCCGCCGACGGGAACGTCGGTGTGGACGATGTTGCCGAGCTGGAGGAGCAGCTGCTTGGCGGCTTCGTCCGCCTCGTTCTGCTCGGCCTCGGCCGCCTTGACGTCCTGCTTGAGCTGGTCGGCCTTCTTCAGCAGCTCGGCCCGCTCCTCCGGAGAGGCCTTGGGAATGAGCTTGCCGAGCGACTTCTGCTCGTTGCGCAGTTCGTCGAATCGCATGCCGGAGGACCTGCGGCGCTCGTCTGCGGAGAGCAGGGCGTCGACGAGGGCGACGTCCTCTCCACGGGCGCGCTGCGAGGCGCGGACACGGTCAGGGTCTTCACGGAGCAGCCGGAGGTCAATCACCCCTCCAGGCTACCGGGCCGGGCTTCCGGGGATCGCACCGATATCACGCTGCGTGGCACTATGTCCTAATTGCCGTGAATGGAAAACCTTCGTCGAGCGGCCGGAAGCGATCGCTCTGAGGAGGTCGATAAAGCCGGTCCCTTTCCTGGGAATGGGGCGTGGTTCCCCCGGCCGGGCGGCCTCTGAGCAGGGTCGCAGGCCGTTCTTTGTCCACAGGAATTCCCCGGCGGGGCAGCTTATCCACAGGCTGTGCGCCGCATCTGTGGACACAGGAACAGATCAATCCCCACCCGGGAGCGACCGGGGCTCAATCAGGGTTCAAACCGCCCTCACACACTCATTCGGGTGGGAATGACTCGCCCCAAAGAGTTGATCGGCGATGTGGGGGTGACGCCGTTCACCTTCCGCTCCCCAGCGCGAAACCTGTGCCACCCGACCGATTTGTCGACCTTGTCGTGCTGCTCTGTCGACTTGTCCCCAGGTCTGCATCTCTGCCTGTGGATAACTCTGTGGACAGTGGACGGCGCGCTACGGGCGCCCGTCGAGGCAGCGGGTCAGCCAGTCCGAGGCGGCCGTGAAATCGCCGTCCGAGGTCCCCGGCCGGGCCACCTGGATCTCACCCTGCGCGACACCGGCGCGCGGGTACGAACCGAGGAAGCGGATCTGGGGGCAGGTCCGCTTGAGGCCCATGAGCGCCTCGCCGACACGGCGGTCGGAGATGTGGCCCTCGGCGTCGACGGCGAAGCAGTAGTTGCCGATGCCCTCGCCCGTCGGCCGGGACTGGATCAGCATCAGGTTCACTCCGCGGACGGCGAACTCCTGGAGCAGCTCCAGCAGCGCGCCGGGGCGGTCGTCGCCCAGCCACAGCACGACGGAGGTCTTGTCCGCGCCGGTCGGCGCGGCCGGCCGGGCGGGGCGGCCGACGAGCACGAAGCGCGTCTCCGCGTTCTGCGCGTCGTGGATCTCGGTGACCAGCGGGACCAGCCCGTAGGTGGCGGCCGCGAATTCACCCGCGAAGGCAGCGTCGAAGCGGCCCTCCTGGACCAGCCGGGCCCCGTCGGCGTTGGAGGCGGCCGACTCCCAGAGGGCGTCGGGCAGGTTGGACCGCAGCCAGTTGCGCACCTGCGGCTGGGCGACCGGATGACCGGTGACGGTCTTGACGTCCGAGAGCTCGGTCCCCGGCCGCACCAGCAGCGCGAACGCGATCGGGAGCAGCACCTCGCGGTAGATCATCAGCGGTACGCCGGAAGCCAGCTCGTCGAGGGTCGAGGTGACCCCGCCCTCCACCGAGTTCTCGATCGGCACGAGGGCCGCCGCGGCCTCGCCGTTGCGTACGGCGTCCAGCGCGGCCGGGACCGAGACCATCGGGACGAGCTCCCGGGTGGCGGCTTCGGGCAGAGTGCGGAGGGCGGCTTCGGTGAACGTGCCCTCGGGACCGAGATAGGTGAAGCGGGTGGCCGACATGCGATCAGCCTAATGCCGGTCCCGGGACGCCACAGGGCTGTTCATCCCTCGAGCAGCCCCTGGCCCACGTACTCCCCGGCGCGGGCCCCGGGCGGTACCGCGTACAGGCCGCTGGACTCGTGCCGGATGAATTCCGACAGTGCGTCGCCGCGGTCGAGCTTGCGCTGCACCGGGACGAAACCGCGCATCGGGTCCGCCTGCCAGCAGATGAAGAGGAGCCCGGCGTCCGGGGCCCCGTCGGCGGTCGTCCCGTCGTGGAAGGAGAAGGGGCGCCGGAGCATGGCCGCCCCGCCGTTCTGCGCGGGCGCCGAGATCCGGGCATGGGCGTTGGAGGGGATGACCGGCTTGCCGTCGCCGCCGATCTTGTCGAGATCCATCGCGGTGGTCTCGCCGCCGCCGCTCAGCGGGGCGCCGGTGGCCTTCGTACGGCCGATGACCTGCTCCTGCTGGGCGAGCGACTGCTGGTCCCAGTGGTCGAGGAGCATGCGGATGCGGCGTACGACGGCGTACGAGCCCCCCACCATCCAGGCGTGCTCGGCGGGCACCGCGCCCTGGACGAAGATCCGCTTGTCGAAATCGGCCTCGGCGGGCTTCGGATTGTTCGTCCCGTCGACCTGGCCCATGAGGTTGCGGGCGGTCATGGGGGTCGCGGTGGCGCCGGGAGACCGGTTGAAGCCGTTCATCTGCCAGCGCAGGCGGGCGGCATCCCCGGCGTCCTTCTGCAGGGCGCGCAGCGCGTGGAAGGCGACCAGCCCGTCGTCGGCGCCGATCTGGACCCACAGGTCGCCGTTGCTGCGTTGGGCGTCGAGCCGGTCCGAGGAGAAGTCCGGCAGCGGATCGAGTGCGGCGGGACGGCGGGCGGTGAGCCCGGTGCGCTCGAAGAAGGAGTGGCCGAAGCCGAAGGTGAGGGTGAGGGAGGACGGTCCGGAGTCGAGGGCGATCCCGCTGTCGGCGGTCGGCGCGGCCCTGCCGGCCGTGAGCTGACGGGCGGTGTCGGACCAGCGGCGCATCAGGGCGGCTGCCTCGGTGCGGCCGGCGCCGGACGCCAGATCGAAGGCGAGGACGTGGCCCTTGGCCTGGAGGGGCGTGGTGATGCCGGCCTGGTGCTCGCCCTCGAAGGCGACCCGCGTGGCGCCGAGGGAGGCGAGGCCGCCCGCGGCGCCGCCGGAACCAGCCGCCGTCCCGGAACCGGCGATCGAGGAGTGCACGAGCGCCCCGCCGGTGGCGCCGAGTGCGAGCCCCGCGGCGCCTGCGGCGCCGACGGTGCCCAGCAGGCGGCGCCGGGAGATCTCGACCTCGGTGCGGCCCGTGGTGCTCTCGGTGGTCTCGCTGTTCTGGGTCACGCTGGTCAGCCGATCTTCACGTTCTTCTGCACGGTCGTCTGGTCGATGTCGGAGGTGCGGACGGTCACGTCGATCCGCCAGTCGCCCGTCAGCGGCAGCTGGACGCCCGACGCGCTCCAGTGTCCGGCAGCGACGAGCTCGGGGGCCACGGGCAGAGGGCCGATGTCCTTGGCCTCGAGGGTGAAGGAGACCTTGACCTCGGGCAGCTCCAACGGCTTGCCGTCGGGGGTCTCGGCCCACACGTGGAGGGTGTTCGCACCGACGCGGCCCGGGTCCAGCTGGAGCCGGACCGATCCCTTGCCGTTCTGGCCGCCCGTGTCGAAGGGCAGCGTGATCTTCACCGCGCGGTCGGGAACGGCGGCGGCGCTGGAGCCGCTGCCCGCCTCCAGCTCCGCGGCGCGGCCGGGCTCGGTGCTGGTGAGGATGGTGGTGACGGCCAGCAGCACCACGGCGACCCCCGCCTCGGCGAGTACGGACCGGCGCAGACCCACGCGCTCCGGGTCGGCGTCACGTGCCTGCTTCTCCCGCGCGCTGCGCCGGGCGACTCCCTGGCGGGCGAGCTGGGCGGCGCGCTGGGGGTCGGCGGTCGATGTTTCACGTGAAACATCGCTCGCCGTCGCCGTCGCCGTCGATGCCGTGACCTTGGCCGACTGCCCGGCCGGAGCCGCCTCGGCGAGCCGCGAGGTCCACTTCCGGGAGACGTAGGCGGTGGCGACCAGGACGGCGACGAGGCCGAGCTTGACGAGCAGGAGCCGTCCGTAGTCCGTCCCGGTGAGGGCGGACCAGCTGCCCACCTGGCGCCAGGACTGGTAGGCGCCGGTGGCGGTGAGCGCGATGACGCTGACGAAGGCGACGGTGGAGAAGCGCCGGATGGCCTCGCGCTCCAGCCCGGGGACCTTGTGGAGGGCGACGAGCAGGGCGGTGAGTCCGCCCAGCCAGGTCGCGACGGCCAGCAGGTGCAGGATGTCGACGGGCATGGCCAGGCCGGGCTGGATGCCGGTGGAGGCGTGCTCGGACAGCGCCCAGGTGGCGGCGATGCCGGCGGCGACGACGGTTCCGCCGATGGCGAGGCCGAAGAGGAGGTCGCTCTCCTCCTTGGCGTCTTGCGTCGTGGTGTCTTCCGTGGGGCCGTCCAAGGCGCCGGCGTCGGCGGCCGGGTCCTCGGCTACGGCCATGCCCCCGTCGCCCTGGTGGCGCCGGGCGTACGAGCCGAACAGGACGGTGATGAAGAGCGCGGCGGCGCCGAGGAGCAGCAGCCGCGAGACGAGCGAGGCGCCGGACTTGGTTTCCAGGACGGCCCGCAGCCCGGCCAGGTCGAAGGCGTCGGAGAAGTTCCCGGACCCGGTGTACGGGTTGCGGAGCAGCAGCATCACCAGGGTGGCCACGGCGAGCGTGACCCAGGCCCGGACGACCAGCTTCTGCATCGGCCGCTCGGCGGCGCCCCGGCGCCAGCACAGGAGGACGAAGGCGGCGGCGCCGACCATGACGGCGAATCCGGCGTAGGCGGCGTAGCGCGCGATGACGTAGGCGAGGGCGACGGGCCCGTCACCCGCGGTCTGTGCGGGCAGCGAGACGGCGGTCTCGGAGGGGGCCCCGACGGAGAAGGTGAAGGCACCGGCGACCGGGTGGCTGTCGGCGGATATGGCCTGCCAGGCGACCGTGTACGTGCCGTCCGCCAGCCCGGGGCGCAGGGCGGTGCCGTAGCGGATGGTGTTCCCGCTGCAGAGGTCGCGCAGTTCACCGGTGTCGACGCGCTTGCCCTGCGGGTCCAGGACGCGGATGGAGTCGCCGTTCATGGCGACCCCCTCCGAGAAGGAGAGGGTGACCTGGGCGGGCGCCGTGGCGACCACCGCCCCGTCCTTGGGGTCGCTCGCGGTCAGTGCGGCGTGCGCCGAGGCCGGGGCGGCCGTGGTGAACAGGGCCGCCAGCAGGGCTGCGAGGACCAGCGTGAGCCGCGGCAGGAGCGCCGTGGCGCGCACGCGGGCCGCGGATGGGGCGGGGGCGGTGGCCGTCATGGCGTGATCAGTCCCTCGGTCCGTCAGTGATCGCTGGAGTGGGGTGCCTTGTACGTACGCTCCTTGACGTCCAGCTCGACCTCGAGGGGGCCGGACTTCTCGAAGCGCAGCTCGACGGTGACCTTGTCGCCGACCTTGGGAGTGCTCTTCAGACCCATGAACATGACGTGGTTGCCGCCGCGTTCCAGCTTCAGCTCACCGTTCGCGGGCACGTCCATGGACCGCACCTGCTGCATCTTCTGGTCCTTGGTCTCGTGGATCTGCAGATCGTCGGAGAGCGGGCTCGTGACACCGGTCAGCTTGTCGGCGGTCTTGGAGCCGTTCTTGATGACCATGAACGCGCCGGCCATCTTGTCGTTGACGGGCGCGGGCATGTAACCGCCGCTGACAGTCAGCTCCGGCTCGGCGCCGGAGCCGGTGGTGGCGGCGCCGGAGCCGGTGGCCGCGTCCTTGTCGTCCGAGGAGCAGCCGGATATGGCGAGCGCCGCCGTCAGGGAGAGGGCGACGGCGAGGGTGCGGGTGGTGCGGGTAGTGCGGGTGTTCACAGGGTCTCTCCCTTGACGATCTTCGGCAGGTCCTTGGTGTAGTCATCGACGGTGGCGCTCTCCCCGTAGAGGAGGTACCCCTCGTCGTTCTTGGGCGAGAACGCGATGACTTGGGCGCCGTGCATGGAGACGACGCTGCCGTCGGCCTCCTTCGTGGCGGCCTCGATACCGATGCCGAGCGTGCGTGCGGCGGCCTGGATGGTGGCGAAGTCCCCGGTCAGCCCGACGAACGCCGGGTCCTGGGCCTTGAGCCACGCGCCGAGGGATTCGGGAGTGTCCCGGTCGGGGTCGGTGGTGACGAAGACGACCCGGAGCTTGTCCTGGTCGGCCTTGGGGAGCGCCTTCTTGGCGACGGCGATGTTGCTCATCGTCAGGGGGCACACGTCGGGGCAGTTGGTATAGCCGAAGTAGATGAGCGTCGGCCTGCCCTCGGTCTGCTCACGCAGGCTCCACGGCTTGCCGGTGGTGTCCGTGAGGACGACGTCCGGCTTTTCGAAGGGGCGGTCGAGCACGGTCGCGGAGCCGGCCTTGGCCTGGCCCCCGCTGATCTGGGTGACCTTGTCGGTCGTGGCCTGCTTCTCACCGCAGGCGGTGAGGGCGAGGGCGGCCGCCGCCACGAGGGCGGCGGCCGTCACACGTGTGGTGCGCATGGGGATGTCCCTGGGATCGGGGTGGTACGGGTGGTTCGGCGGACTCGGCCGTGCCGCGGAGGCCGGCCGGTGTACGCGGGACCGTCGGGTCAGGAGGTGCGGCGGCGCGAGGCGATGCCGAAGGCCACGCCACCGAGGCCGAGGACGATGCCTGCGATGCCGAGGACCCGAGCGGTCGTGTCGGATCCGCTCTTGGCGGCCTGGTCGTGGCCGTCCTTGTGGTCGGCGGCGCCGTTCTTGTCGCCGTCCGCCTTCGTGGCGCCGTCGTGGTGGTCGCCCGCGGCCGGGGCGGCGGTCAGCTTCAGGACGGGCGCCGGGTTCGCCGGTTCGGCGGCGCCTTCCTTGGCCTCTTCGATCCAGCGGACGACCTCGCCGTTGTCGTAGGTCTGGATCGCCTTGAAGACCATCTTGTCGGCGTTGTCGGGAAGCTTGCCCAGCGACAGCGGGAACTGCTGGAACTTGCCGCTCTCGATCTTGCCGCCCGACCAGGTCACCTTGGTGACGGCCTCGTTGATCTGCTTGCCGTGCACGGTGAGGGGCTTGTCGAGCTTGCCCTTCTCCACGCTCACGGTCCAGCCGGGAACGTCCTGCGGCATGACGGAGGACAGCGGCTGGTCGGCCGGGAAGGTGACCTCGAGCTGGGTGGTCGAGGCGTTGTCGCGCTCGTTGGGGACCTTGAAGTTGATCGTGGCGTAGCCGCCCTTGACGGCCTCGCCGGGCTGCACGCCGACGTGGGCGAAGGCGGTCCCGGAGAAGACGAGGACGGTACCGGCGGCGAGGGTGGCGGCGAAGGAGACGCGAGAGGTCTTCATGGCAGAAACACTCCACGGAAGCGGTGGTCACGGTGGATCCGCGCGCGGCGCGCGCGGAGTTCGCGGCACCGGTGCTCCCGTCGTGTGTCCGGGGAGGAGGGGTGCCGCGTCAGGCTGCGAGGGCGAGCGCCGTGGGCGGCCCGCGCCTGATCACCGTGTGCTGGAGTGCGTCCCGGCCGGTGGAGATGCCGGGGCCGGCGGCGGCACGGACCGCGCGCGGGGTACGGGCCGGAGTGCCCGCGAGCCCGGTACCGAGGGCCTTCACGTAGGCCAGCGCGGCGCGCAGCGGGCGTACCGGGTCGGCTTGGCTTGAGAGGCGGGACAGTTCGACGAGCCGGAACAGCGCGGCGTCGCCGCGGCCGAGCAGCCATCCGGCGGCGAGCGCCGCCAGTAGGTGGCCGATCAGCATGCCGGGGCTGAACAGACCGACCAGGCCGCCGGCCGGTTCTACGAGGCCTTGCCCCATGTGCGCGTGCGCCAGTGGGCCCAGTGCCGGCAGGCCTTGAGCCGACTGTCCCTGTGCCAACTGCCCGTGCGCCTCGGCGTGCGCGGCCAGGGCGACCGGGTCCAGTCCGGCGCTCTCCAGGATCCGCCGGGCCTCGGCCGGGGCCAACGGCACGGAGTTGCCCCCGCAGACCAGCTGGGCGGCGAGCGCCGCGAGCGAGGTGTCGGTGGTGGAGGAACCGGCCACCGGGAGTGTGGCGCCGTGCTGGCCGAGGCCGAACAGCGAGTGCAGTGTGAGCTGTCCGAAGGCGAGTCCGGCGGCGATGCCGGGCAGCGACCGGCGGCGTCCGGCGAGCGGGGCCGCGACCGCGAAGACGGCGAGGAATCCCGCGCAGAGCGTCCACCAGGGCACCGTGGCGCAGGAGGCCAGTGTGTGCCCGGCCGCGGACAGCACGACACAGACCGCGGTGAACACCGCGGCCCGGATCAGCCTGAGGCCGTGTCCGGCCTGCGTCGCGTGGGGGGCAGTCATGGCCGGGCCATCATCGCACTGGGGTTGGGCGCTTCATACGGCAGGTGCGCATGATGCCTTGTGTTCCCGCGCACGGATGCCGCGGCCGGGGCATCCGTGCGGTGGCCGCGCGGGAGCCCGTACCGGCCGGGGCATCGGGGCCCAAACCGTCCTGTATGCCGCCTCATACACCGGTGGCCGGGAGCGCCGCATCGGCCGAACGGGGGCTCTGTCCGCCTTGGGGCGCTTACACCCCGCTCCGGGCGGCAATAGGTAACGGTATGAGCATCTGGTGGTCTCTCCACTTGAGGCGCGAAGCAGCGAGCGTGCCCCTTGCCAGGCGGCTGCTGCTGGGGACGATGGAGACCGCGGGGGTGGATCCCGACATCTCCTTCGATCTTTCGGTGGCGCTGGGCGAGGCGTGTGCGAACGCCGTGGAGCACGGCGGCCGCACGGCCGCTGCGCTCGGCTCCGGTCCGGAGGAGGCCGGGGCGTACCACGTCACGGCCTATCTGGACGGGGACCGTTGCCGCATCGAGGTCAGCGATTCGGGCCCTGGGTTCCCGCACGCGACGGTGGGCCGCCGTAGACCCTCCCTGGCCGAGAGCGGCCGGGGCCTGCACCTGATCGCGGAACTCGCCGACCACGTCCGCTTCCGCAACCGGCCGGGCCGGGGCGCCGTGGTGAGCTTCGACAAGATGCTGAAGTGGCGGGACGACTCGCTGCTGAAGGTGTCGTAGACGCGCCGATGGGCGGGACCCGTGCGGGGTCCCGCCCATCGGCATGCCCGGGCGACGGCGTCGAGCGGCGGCCCGGAGCGGCGGCGTCAGCCCTTGAGCCGCGCCATCCACGCCTCGATCTCCTCGGAGGTGCGGGGCAGACCGTCCGACAGGTTCCGGTTGCCGTCCTCGGTGACGAGGATGTCGTCCTCGATCCGGACGCCGATGCCGCGGAACTCCTCCGGCACCGTCAGGTCGTCGGCCTGGAAGTACAGGCCCGGCTCGACGGTCAGGCACATGCCCGGCTCCAGCGTGCCGTCCACGTACGCCTCGGTGCGCGCGGCAGCGCAGTCGTGGACGTCCATGCCGAGCATGTGGCCGGTGCCGTGCAGGGTCCAGCGGCGCTGCAGGCCGAGCTCGACGACCCGCTCGACCGGGCCTTCCAGCAGGCCCCACTCGACGAGCTTCTCGGCGAGCACGTACTGCGAGGCGTCGTGGAAGTCGCGGAACTTCGCACCCGGCTTGACGGCGGCGATGCCGGCTTCCTGGGAGGCGTAGACCGCGTCGTAGATCTTGCGCTGGATGTCGGTGTACGTGCCGCTGATGGGCAGCGTGCGCGTGACGTCCGCGGTGTAGAGGGTGTGGGTCTCCACGCCGGCGTCGAGCAGCAGCAGGTCGCCGGAGCGGACGTCGCCGTCGTTGCGCACCCAGTGCAGGGTGGTGGCGTGCGGGCCGGCGGCGCAGATGGAGCCGTAGCCGACGTCGTTGCCCTCGACGCGGGCGCGCAGGAAGAACGTGCCCTCGATGTAGCGCTCGGAGGTGGCCTCGGCCTTGTCGAGCACCTTCACGACGTCCTCGAAGCCGCGGACGGTGGAGTCGACGGCCTTCTGCAGCTCGCCGATCTCGAACTCGTCCTTCACGACGCGGGCCTCGGAGAGGTAGACGCGCAGTTCCGCGTCGCGCTCCTTGGTGACCTTGTCGGTCAGGGCGGTCGCGATGACGGTGTCGTGGCCGCGCAGGACCCGGACCGGGCCTTCGGCCTCGGTCAGTTCCTCGGCGAGCTCGCGCACGTCCTTGGCCGGGAGGCCCAGCAGCTGCTCGGCCTCGGTGAGGGAGTGGCGGCGGCCGACCCACAGCTCGCCGTTGCCGGAGAGCCAGAACTCGCCGTTCTCGCGGTTCGAGCGGGGCAGCAGGTAGACGGTGGCGGTGTGACCGCTCTCCCCCGTGGGCTCCAGGACCAGGACGCCGTTCTCGGTCTGGTCACCGGTGAGGTACGCGTACTCGGTGGAGGCGCGGAAGGCGTACTCGCTGTCGTTCGAGCGGGTCTTCAGCCGGCCGGCGGGGACGACCAGGCGCTCGCCGGGGAAGCGCGCGGACAGCGCGGCGCGGCGGGCGGCGGTGTGCGCGGCCTGCGCGATCGGCTCCAGGCCGTGCAGCTCGGTGTCGGCCCAGCCGGTGCGCATGCTTTCCGCGAGCTCCTCGCTGACGCCCGGGTACAGACCGTTCTTGCGCTGCTTGTGCTTCTTCTTGGCCTGCTCTTCTTCCGGGGTCTCCGGGGTGAGCTCGTCAGCCACGTCTTCTCCTCAGTACGACGGACACGGACCGGGTACGGACCTCAGCCATCGTATGTGTGAGCGGAAGCGGCTTGGCGAGCCGTGTGACAAATCAGTCAAACCGGACCACTCAGCCAGACCGGACCGCTCGGCCAGGCCGGGCCGCTCAGTCGAACCGGGCCGCGAGCAGCACGATGTCCTCCGCGGCATCCATCGCCGAAGCGGCGTCGTGGGCCTGCGCCTCCGGCAGCACCGTCCGCAGGATGTGGTCGCAGATCGCGGCCGGGTCCTCGCGGGCGCTACGGGGGATCCCCGCGGCCGCGGCGTGCAGCCGCGCGTACGCCCGGTCCATCGGGTCGCCCGTGCGCCGCAGCAGTCCGTCCGTGTACAGCAGCACCGTTTCTCCGGGCGCGGGTTCGATCTCCACGCTCGGCGCCTCCCAGCACGACAGCATTCCCAGCGGTGCGGAGAGCGTGGTCTCCACGTACTCGGTGCGCCGTTCGCCGATCAGCAGCGGCGGGGTGTGCCCGGCCCCGGCCAGGATGATCTTGTTGCGCCGGCTGCCCGACTGGGTGGTCCCGGCGGGCTCGCAGTACGCGAAGAGCGCGGTCGCCGAGCGCGCGGGCTCGGTCAGCCGCAGCAGCAGCTCCAGGTCGGACAGGACGGCGACGGGGTCCTCGCCCTCCATGACGGCGTACGCGCGCAGAGAGGCCCGCAGCCGTCCCATCGCGGCGACGGCGCTCGGGCCGGAGCCCGTCACCGAGCCGACGGACAGCCCGAGGGCGCCCTCGGGCAGCGGCAGCGCGTCGTACCAGTCCCCTCCGCCGCGCGGCCCGGAGTGGTGCCGGGCGGCGAGCTGGACCCCGGAGATCCGCGGAAGCCGGCTGGGCAGCAGCTCCTCGGAGACGGTGGCCAGGTCGGAGCGGGAGCGCTCCACCTCGACCATCCGGGCCAGGTGCTCCGAGGCGTGCCGCACGTACAGGCCGACGAGGTCGCGCTGGCGGTCGCTGGGCTCGGCCTGCTCGTCGTAGAGCCAGACGGCCGCGCCGAGCCGGCCCGGGGCATCGGCGGTCACCGGGAGCGAGTAGCTGGCGGCGAACCCGAGGCGGACGGCCACCTCGCGGTGGCGCGGGTCGACGGGTGCGGTCTGGCCGGCGGAACCGGGGGCCGGGACCAGTCCGGGTTCGGGGAGGACATCGGAACCGCCGTGGGCGTCGGGCAGCCCGTCGAGGATGCGGCCGTACGAGGTGGAACCGCGCGGCACCGTCTCGATGTGGCCGAGGTCGGCGCGGCTGAGGCCGAGGCCGATCGTGGTGGCGGGCCCGAGGCCGTCGGAGGGCTCCAGGACGAGCAGGCCGCGGCGGGCGCCGACGAGTGCGGCTCCGGCGCGCAGGAACTCCTGGAGGGAGGAGGCGAGGTCACAGGCGCGGGCGAGCCGCTCGGTGAGTTCGTGGAGGGTGGTGAGATCGGAGACCATGCCCGCGAGGCGGTCCTGGATGACCGAGCTCGCGGCGGGGGCCGGCGCCGGAGCGTGGGCAGTGCGCGCGGGCGTGGACGTGGGAGTGGACGTGCTCGTGGAGGTCGATGTGGGCGCCACAGTGTGCGGGGACGCTGTAACTGCTGGATCGATTCCAGCCACTTTCGGCAAATGCGGGGCGCTCATGGTATCCGCCTTTCCAGCTGGTGCGATTCGCCATTTAGCATCGCAAACCCCTAGATCATGCTGCGCCGCCTTCTATGAATCCACATCTACACGCACACGAGGAGCGATGTCCAGCATTGCCCGTGTGGGAATCCTGGTGTCCGTGGGACGGCAACTCACTGTTCGGTCGAGGCTAGAACTTGGCCGGAAAATGGGGGAAGCAGGCGGTTTTTGCGGTCGACTGGGCAGGTCCGCAGGCCGGTCCGGGTACGTAATCGGTGGCGTGCGGGGACAGTTGGCGTAGCCCGGCACCCGCCGGGAACCGCCCGGCGCGGCCCGTCGTCCCCATGGACGACAGCGGTCCCGGCGTTGGCACGGGGTCGCGTCCCGCCCCTGCCGGACGTTTCATGGACCTGTAAGAAACTGCACGAACCGTGTGAACCTGCTTCTGGCGGACAGTGACGCGAAACGTGTACGTCTGGTGAAAAACCGCTTACATGGTGTGATGTGGCCCTCGGCGTTCAACGGAAAGGAACGAGCGCTCATGCGCGAGATCCTCGGAAGGCGTCTCCAGCGGCTCCGCAATCGCTTGCGATCCATGCGCCCCACCCCGCCGCGGGGCGCCCCGTCGGACCACCTCGAAGCGGCGCTCGTGTGCGCCACCCGGTGGCAGTGGCCCGTGCTGCCGGGCATCGGCCGCTCCGGCGCCGACGACTCGCGGTGCGCCTGCCCCGACCCGGACTGCGTCGTACCCGGCGCGCATCCCTTCGATCCCGGACTGCTCGCGGCGACCACCGACCCGCGGATGGTGGCGTGGTGGTGGGCCAACAAGGCCGGCGCCTCGGTCCTGCTGGCCACCGGCGGAACCGCGCCCTGCGCGGTGAGCCTCCCGGCCGCCGCGGCCGCGCGTGCCGTCGTACGGCTGGACGCGCAGGGCATGCGGCTCGGGCCGATCGTGGCCACGCCCACGCGGTGGGCGCTGCTGGTGGCGCCGTACTCGCTGGAGCGGCTCGGCGAACTCCTTTACGCCAAGGACCACGTGCCCTCCTCGCTGCGCTTCCACGGCGAGGGCGGCTACCTGCTGATGCCGCCCTCCGCCGCGACCGGCGGCGGTCAAGTGCGGTGGGAGCGCGAGCCGGCCGGGGCGGGCGGGGGCGCCGCGGAAGCCGGGGACCTCTGGCTGCCGGAGGTGGAAGCGGTCGTGGACGCGCTGGTCGAGGCGAGCAGCGGGGCGTCCGGCGGCGGCAGCCGACTGGCGTACTGACGTCCCTCGGCCGGGGGCAGCTGTCGGCTGACGCCCCTCGGCCGACACCCCTCGGCCGACTTCGTCAGCCGACACCCGAACGGGGCGACGCGGATCACTCGTACGGGTGCCAGCGGAACGAGTTTCCAAGGGAATTGGGCGCGGGGATCTCCGCGCCCCATTCCCGCATCGCTATCTTCGGCGAATGAATCTCCGCCTGATCGGTATCGGCGCCGGTGTGCTGATCATCTTGTCGCTTCCACTCGCGGGAGCGATCGCCGGGCCGGATTTCGCCGGTCAGAGTGACGGAAAAGGCGGCGGGCTGCTCTCCACGTTCGGCTTCGGCGACTCTTCCGGTTCCGGCGGGAGTTCGGCTTCCGGCCGCTCCCGTACGCCGGCACCGGGCGCGGACCCGTCGCCCGCCCGGCCGGGCCCGCCCGAGCAGCCGCGTACGGACGCGCACTGCGGACCCGAACTGTCCTCCCCGCAGGGCGTGGAGGCGCAGACGTGCGTACTGACCGGTGAGGGCCGGACCTGGGGGCGCAGCTACTACCGCAACACCAGCGGCCGAGGGCTCGACGCGGTGCTCACGCTGTTGGGGCCCGCGGGGCGGACGGTGCAGATCCGCTGTGCGGTCGGCGCGGGCGACGAGCCGGGGCTGTGCGAGACGCCGAGGGATCTTTCGGTGGGGAAGCCGGACGGCTACTCGGCCATTGCGGAATTTGCAGTTCCGGATGAGGAAGGAGCTCTGCTCCTGCGGTCCGGGAGCAACTCACCGGCACCGGGCGACGGTTGAACGCCACCGGAAAATCAAGGGCCCGGTCGCTGGCGACGGGGGATGCACCAGCGACCGGGCTACAAGAACGGTAACAAGAGATCGCCTGTTCGCAAATTCGATCTCTGATATTCAGACACCGATTTGCAAGCGATTAACGGGAGTTGTGACTCCGGTCACCGGTCGCCGGTGGCCCGTCGCCGCCCGCCGCGGGGCCGGGGCCCGGCCCCGCGGCACCGGTCAGCTGAGGGTCACCTGGCGGTTGGTGAGGCCGCCGCGCGCCCGGCGCTCCTCGGTGGTGAGCGGCGCGTCCGTGGCCAGCGCCACGGCCAGCCGCTCGGCGAACTCGGCGGCCGGCTTCTCGACGTCGTCCGCCGAGACCCCGGTGGGCAGGTCCCAGACGGGGACCATCAGGCCGTGCGCGCGGAAGGAGCCGACGAGCTTGGTGCCTTCGCCGAGCGAGGACGTCCCCGCCGCGTGCAGGCGCGCGAGCGCGTCGAGCAGCTTCTCCTCGGGGTGCGGCATGACCCAGCGCAGGTGGTTCTTGTCCGGGGTCTCGCACCAGTAGGCGGCGTCCACGCCGGTCAGCTTGACGGTCGGGATGGCGGCCGCGTTGGCGCGCTCCAGGGATGCGGCGACCTCGGGCGAGGCGCTCTGGGCGCTGTCCGCATCGGCGATCCAGAATTCGAAGCCGCTGTGTACAACCGGCTCGAAAACGCCGTCGGCCGCCAGGAGATCCTGAAGTCGCGGCCCCTCGGCCGGAACCCGGCGGGCCGAGACGATGGTGCCCGGTTCGGCGGCGAGCGCGCGCTCCAGGGTGTCGGCCATGTCCCGGGCGAGGTCGCCGGTGGTCGAGTCGTTCTGCAGGCCGAGCAGGACGGAGCCGTCCTCGCGGCGCAGGGCCGGCGAGGCCATCGGGAGCACGGTCACCAGCGTGACGGACGGGACCCCGTCGGGCAGGCCGCCCGTGAGCGTGAGCGGGACGGTGGCGGCGGGCACGAGCTCGCGCAGCGCCACCCAGTCGCACTCGCCGGGCAGGCCCTCGAACGGGCGGGCCACGTGCTCGGTGACGGCGTGCGCGGCGGCGGCGCCGTGGCAGGCCTTGTAACGGCGCCCGGATCCGCAGGGGCAGGGCTCGCGAGCGCCCACCACCGGGATCTCCCCGTTGTTGAGCTGCGGCTTTGCGGTCTTCGCGGCGGGGCGCTTCTTGGCCATCGTGGGTGTCTCCCGGTTGCGGCGGTACGGCGTCGGTCTGGGCGCGAGCCTAGCCGTTCGTACCACCGCAACCGGTGGGGTGCGGCCGGGAGCACGGTCGGCGTGCGCTCCCGGACGGCCGCCATCTGCCTTCTCGGAGACTGAGAATGAGATATCAGGGATCCAACTCGTCGAAGGCCGTACCGAAGTCGATCGCCGGGGGCGCAACGCGCGTAGCGAAATCCTCGTGCCGGGCCCCACAGGCGACGATCACCCATACGGTGACCTCACCCGCCGCTCCGTCCCGGACACCCCAGTCAAGGGCCAGTGCGCTGATGATGTTCAGCCCCCGCCCGCCTCGCGCGGTGACCGAAGGCGTGGCCGGGATCGGGCGGGTGGGCCCGCCTCCGTCCGTGACCTCGACCGTCAGCCGCCCCGCCTTGTCGACGCGCCACGAAGCACGTATCTCGCCGTCACCGACCTCCCGCGCGCCCAGCGGTCTGCCGTGCCGGCAGGCATTGCTGAGCAGTTCGGAAAGGATCAGTACTGCGTCGTCCACGACCGATTCGGACATCCCGTAGACACGCAGTTGCTCGCGCATCCGGTGCCTCGCCTCGCCCACGCCCGCAGGACCATGGCGTACGTCCATGCACGACGACGTGGGCACTTCTTGTGCCACCATCAACGCCACCCCCGGAACCTCCTTAGCCCCACGCATGGTCTGGATGCCCCAATGGCCTGGACCGGAAACCGCCGCAGCGGAGTCCTCTGGCGCATTCGTAACGACCGGATGCGGAGCGGATGCGCCGGTGCACACCCCGTCACGGACGGGCCGTGTGTGGCGGGAGCTCAAAACGGGACGTCAGCGCCCTAGTTGTGACAGAACCTGTCGGGGCCTGTTCGTGATGATCGCTTCTACACCCAAATCAGCGCAGAGCTGAACATCTTCCGGATCGTTCACTGTCCACACGTGTACGGAGTGACCCGCGGCCTGAAGCTTGCGGATGAAGCCCGGATGGCCGCGCACGATCCGCATGCCGGGGCCCGCGATCCGTACTCCGGCCGGCAGTCGCCCGTCCCGCATCCGGGGGGAGATGAACTGCATCAGGTACACGGTCGGGATCGTCGGCGCCGCCGCCCGCACCCGGTGCAGGGAGCGCGCGGAGAAGCTCATGACCCGGACCGGGTGCGGGCCCTCGGCGGGCGGGGCGTCGAGGCCGAAGCGCTTGAGGAGGAAGACCAGGCGCTCCTCCACCTGTCCGGCCCAGCGGGTCGGATGCTTCGTCTCGATCGCCAGTTGCACGGGCCGTCCCGCGTCCGCGACCAGCTCCAGCAGTCGTTCCAGGGTGAGCACGGAGGTGCGCTCGGGGTCGGCGTCCCAGTCGGGGGACTCCTCGCGGTCCTTCCACGAACCGAAGTCGAGGGCGGCGAGGTCGGCGAGCTCCAGGGCCGAGACGGCGCCCCGGCCGTTGGAGGTCCGGTTTACCCGGCGGTCGTGGACCAGGACCAAATGGCCGTCGGCCGTGAGCCGGATATCGCATTCGAGGGCGTCGGCCCCGTACTCGATGGCCTTCCGGTAGGCGGCCAGGGTGTGCTCGGGGGCATCCTCCGAGGCGCCGCGGTGGGCGACGACCTGAATGGGGCGCGGCGTTGCGTGGGTCACCGGGTCATGGTGCCACCGAGAGGGCGCCGGATGTCGGGGGAGCCCGGTGGGTGCTTCTGCGGATGCGCCTGATATGTCGGAGATAAAGGATGGGAGAGACTCACAGGTCCGGCTTACAGTGCTCTGACGGGTCATGGGAAAGGCTTTGCCCAGGAACTTGTACGGCACGTCGAACGTTCAGCCGGACCGATATCGCCAGATTTTTGAAGCCGTGTGTGACGAGGAGAGAGCGCTGTGAGCACCGAGAACGAGGGCACCGCGGCCCCGACGCCCCCCGCGGGCCCGCCCGTACCCCCGGTGGCCGCGCCAGCCGACGCCGCGCCCGCCGTGACCGCCCCCGTGGAGCCGGTGACGCAGCAGCTGCCGGCGACGCCCGCACCGGGTGGCGAGCCGACCCGGCAGCTCCCCCAGACCCCGGCCGCGCAGCCCGCGGCCGCTCCGGACGCTCCGGTGGTCGAGGCCCCGGCTGCCCGGCCCGCGGCTCCCGCGCCGGCTCCGGCTCCGGCGTACGCCGAGAGCCCGGTCCCGCCGCTCACCCCGGCGTACGCGCAGACCCCCGCTCCCCGCGCGGCAGGCGACCGGAGC
>NZ_JAGGOW010000171.1 GCF_018614135.1 Streptomyces sp. ISL-66 | reverse complement strand
CCCCGGATTAACCAACAGCATCACCTGGTGTGCGGGGCTTTCCCGTCGGCCTTCCGGCCGGCGGGGCCGGCGGGAAGGGGCAGGGCGCCGAATCAGTGGCCGCCGCCGTACGGGTAGTGCTCGCAGGGGTTGTCGGAGCAGGGCTCGCGCGAGACGAGCGCCGACTGCCGGATCCAGTTGTCTTCCGGGACGCCGTGGACCCTCATGGTGATCCGGGCGGGCACCGAGTGGATGGCGCTGAAGACGGCCACGAAGTCCAGCGTGTACGTGCCGGGCTTCCAGACGTGCGGGTGGGTGACCTTCCACTGACCGTCCGGGGCCACGGCCACCGAGGCTATGAGGCGGCCGTTCTCCAGGATCGCGATCTTCGAGACGCCGGGCTCGGCCGTACCGGTGAACCGCGGCCGGGTACCGGCGTAACCGCCGTCCTTCGGGGAGGTCACGACCGGCGGGGCCACCCAGTCCTTGACCGTGAACGGCAGGGTGGCGACCGGGGTGGGACCGTGGCCGGTGATGCCGACGGCCTGCAGGATGTGATCGCCCGCCGTCCAGTTGAGCACCCGCCGCCACAGCCACTTGCCCTCCTGGCTGACGCGCGTACCGCCGGCGTAGCCGCCGTTCTCGAAGAACAGCAGGTAGCTCGTGCCCGGGTCGGCGGTGCCCGAGAACTTGCCCATGGCGCTGATGAGCTTGCCGGCCGAGGGCGAGCCGAAGACCGGCGCGTTGCCGTAGCGCTGGTCGGAATACAGGGCGAACTCGGGCTTCTCCACGGTGAACTCGGCGGCTGGCGGCGGTAGTTGTGGGGCCATCGCGACGGCTTCGGGGTTGACGAACCCATGCGGTACGACCGGGGAGTTGTGCAGGCCGATGGCCACGATGCGGGCGACCTCGCGGGCACCGATCTCGTTGAAATGCGTCGAGTCGATGAAGCCGTCGGGGTGGTTGGGGTGCTCCCCCGCGTCCACCCAGCGGAAGTACTGGCGGGCCCGCTGCGGGCCCAGCTCCTGGAGCATCCGCGTGGTGAAGGCGTGCAGGTCCACCAGGCCGGCGCCGGTCTCGGCCGCGGCCTCGCGCATCAGCTGCGGGTACTCGCCGAGGGTGTCGGCGACATTGCCCTCGTTGTCGAACGTGCACCGCGACGCGGAGGTCATCAGGACGGGCACGGCGCCCTGGGCCCGGATGGCCTCCACGTACAGGTACATGAATTCCTTGAATTCACGCGGCCCGTGGTAGCGCATCGGGTTGTCGAAGCGCTGTTCGACGGTGCCGAAGTCGATGAGGACGATGTCGCCCGGCTCCAGCAGTTCGAGGAGGGTGGGAAGCCGTTCCAGGAAGTAGGTACGGGCCGTCATGGCGTCCCGCGCGTAGTTGCGCACCTCGTGATACGGCATCACGAACTCCGTGAGGAACTGTCCCCAGCCCGCCAGCGGAGACTCCTCCGGCTTCCGCGACTTGGCCACGGAGTTTCCGACCACGCAGATCTTGCTCATGAACAGTCCTGTCTCCTACAGCGGGAACCCGGGGAGCAGACCGGCGTGGAAGCGCTGGTTCCTCGGTGATCCGAATTCGAATTGGCTGGCAACCGGAAAGTAGCTCGGCAGGAAGCCGGCCAGGATCGCGTCCTGCTCGTCTTCCGAAACGTCGCCGTCGTGATAGTCGTTCAGGCAGAAGGTGTCGTTCGCGCGTGCGGTGAGGATGGTGTTCAGCTTCTGGAGCTGTTCGCTGAGGCCGACGTTCACGAAACCGGCGCTCAGTCCGCCCGGCACGCTGCGCTCGGTGTAGTAGCCGAAGTAGTGGTGCAGCGAGGAGGCGGTCGACACGTCGGTGGGGCTGCGCAGCTGGGCGTGGGCGGTGCGCTGCATCGCCTCGGGAAAATGCGACTCGAGGTCGAACATGATGCTGCGCCGCAGCGGGTGCGGGGCGTGGACGAAGGAGTTCACGAGGGTCCGGCCGAACATCTGCCGTATGAGCTCGCGGTTGTTCTTCGCCGCCATGCGGCTGAACTCGTCGCCCTCGGTGATGGCACTCATCGGAATGGCGTTCGACGACGTGAAGTGCTTCGCCTGCCCGTTGCTGAGATAGAACAGGTTCGGCTGGACCGGGCGGCCCAGGAAGATGTCGTCGTTGAAGTAGAGGAAGTGCTCGGAGAGCCCTTCGATGTGGTGCATCCGGCTTTCGATGGCGTGCGAGTTGTACGTGGGGAGACTGCCCGCCGTGCCGAAGATCTCGGAGTGGTCGACGACGCGCACCCGGGGGTGGCTGGTGTCCAGCCAGGCCGGCACCTGCTGGTCCGTGATCAGGTAGATGTTGCGGATCCAGGGTCCGTACATGTCGATCGAGCGCAGCGAGTAGCGCAGCTCGTCACGGTTGCGGAAGCGTGCGGCGCTGGTGGCGGCGTCCTCGGTGACGATGCCCATCGCGGACAGGGCGGCGTTCTTCCGTTCCAGCCAGGCCATGTCCGCGCCGTCGACCCAGGTGTAGACGGCGTCGATGGGGAAGCCGAAGTCGTGGTGCAGGGTCTGGGCGTACGGCTCGATGGACGGGTAGGTCCGGCCGCCGAGGACCAGGGAGGCCTGGCGCAGCGCGGGCCGGGGCACGCGTGCGCCGATGAGCGTACGGGTCGGGGAGAGGAAGAACTCCGGGTCCTGCGGGTCCTCCTCCCAGAAGGAGATGGTGCAGCCGTACGCGGCAGTCAGGCGCAGGGTCCGGGAGGCGGTGACGGCGCTCTGGTAGACCCGCACGCCGGCGAACGTGGCCCCGATGTGGTCGGTGGCCAATTCCGCGAGGGTGGTGAGGGTCGGTGAGTCGGCGTCGTTGACCAGCGCTATGTAGACGGGCTCCCCGGGGTAGGTCTCGGCGAGCACCTTGAGGACTTCGTCGCGGTGCTCGGCGTGGACGGCGACCGAGTGGCGCACCTTGGTGTCCCGGACGACGAAGTAGGGGATGCGGGCCCGCTCCAGCGCGTCGGCCGCCAGCGCGAGGTTGCTGGAGGAGATCTCGAAGGGCGACTCGGAGTCGATGACCCGGCAGAGCTGGCCGCCGTCGCGCACCAGGGAGCGGCGGTGCTTGAGGATGCGCTCCTCCGTGTCGCGCAACCGCTTGGTGCGGGAGGTGCTGGCCGGGGCGGCGGCCGCGGCGCGGGCGGCCCCGTCGTTGCCGGCGTGCAGCGCGTGGGCGGCGAGCCGGGCGGCCTTGGACGCCGCGCGGGATCCGGAGTCGCGGCCCGCGGCGAGCAGCCTGAAGAGGCCGTCCCAGCGGGCGGTGACGTGGGTCGCCTCGAAGCGGGCGGCCGCCTCGAGGGCGGCACCGCCCATGGCGTGGCGCAGCGGATCGTCCTCGATGAGCCGCGTGATGACGCTTGCGAGCGCCTCGGTGTCACCGGGTGTGACCAGGATGCCGGTGCGGCCGTCCTGGACCACGTCCCGGGGGGCGTTGGGGCAGTCGTAGGCGACGACGGGGACACCGGCCGTCTGCGCCTCCATCAGGGAGAGGCCGCCCGCCTCGGACTGGGAGGAGCACAGGGCGATGCTCGCCTTGGCCCACTCCTCGGCGAGGAACGGGGCCTCGCTGATCAAGTGCACGCTGCCGTGCAGGCCGAGCTGATTGCGCAGGCGGCGCAGGAGGCCGATCTGCGGGCCCTCGCCGATGACGCGCAGGGACCAGGTGGGGTGGTTCGGGGCGATGGTCGCCCAGGCCTTGAGGGCGTCGACGAGTCCGGCCCGCTCCACCAGGGGGGCGCTGAGCATGACGATGCGGGTCTGGAGCGTGGAGCGGGGGCGGAAGCCGGCGAGCGGGGCGGGCGGGATCACGTCGAGCTGCGGATTGCCGGCGCCGAAGGTCTCCATGAACCATTCGTAGGACCGCGGGCTCGGGAAGGTGACGGCGTCGAACCGGGGAGTGTGCTTGAGCAGCGGTTCGCCCTCGGGGCCGCCCAGCTCGGAGACCCGCTGTTCGTGGTGGACCGTGAGCACCCCGGTGGCCACGAACGCCGCGGTGTACGCCATGAGCGCTGGCGAGGTGCTGACGAGTACGTCGGCGTCCGTGTTCTGCAACGCGTACTCGAGCTCGATGTCGGCGAGCCGGTTGAACCGGTTGTCCCAGCGGCGCTCGACGACCGCGCTGGGTACGGAAGCGAGCGCGGCGGAGCGCGCCTCGTCGAGCCCGGAGTCGCGGACCGGCCGGTGGGTCGCGCCGCCGGCCTCGATGAGGAAGCGGGTGCGGACCCTTGCGTCCGGTGGCACGAAGCGGCGGCGGCGGACCTTGAAGACGCTGAGGACGCACACGTCGTATCCGATGGCGGCCAGTTCGGCCGCCTGGTTGAACACGGTGCGTTCGGCGTCGCTCATCGCGTCTGCCGCGGTCAGCAGAAACGTGACCTTCATACTCTTCCTCACCCGGCCGCGGTACTGCACGTGAACCGGAGGTTCCCGGCTGCCGTGTACCGCGATTCGACCATGATCAAATTCTCTGGACCGGGCGCCACCACGATCCTGCGTGCTGCGAAGACCCGCTGCGGGTCACGCACGTCGTGCAGCTTGCGGGCCACGCGCACCGAGCGGCGGCCCTCGGAGCAGAACAGCATGTCCCAGTGCTCGTTCCGGTGCCCCGCGGGAGTCATCTCCGACAGCGGCACGCCTACGCGCCAGACGCCGGGCTCCGTCTCGGCGGGCCAGGCGGTGATCCGGCGGCCCGACGCGGCGAACTCGCACCACGCGTCCTCGGCCTTGATGCCGAGGACACGGAAATCGACCTGGATACCGGAATGCCCGATATGGAGATGGACGACCTCCACCCCCGGCTTCGGGGCGCTGCAGATGATGCGTGCCTCGCCGGTGGCGCTGCGGACGATGCGGTGGCGGCGGCCGGTGACGGGCGAGAAGGCCATCGGCCCGGTCGCCCCGCCCTCGTACACCGAGGGCGGGCCGCTCAGCATCAGCGGCAGGTTGCGCGAGGAGCGCCCGGCCCTGGTCCGCAGCCGCAGCTTCCAGCGGCCCGGGGTGACCGGGGCCCCTCCCATCTCGGCGCCGAGCAGCACGGCCGCGTCCACGAGCACGCGGCCGTCGCGGTCGGTTCGGATGCGTGCGGGGACGGCGTAGCGGTTGCGGCCGCTGCCGAGGACGATCTCAGCGCTGTCCGGGATGCCGGCCGTGACCGGCAGCTCGGCGTGCAGGTTCACCGTCTGCCCGTCGAGCACGGCGGCGTACAGCAGCAGGGCGGAGCGCTTGGCCCTCCTCGGGACGAGGACGGGCACCATCAGCCGCCAGGCGCGGCGGGCGGCGTTGAGCTTGAGGAGCCGCCTGCGCACTGCGCCGAGGCCGGCTCGCAGGCCACTCATGCCCGTACACGTCCCAACTCGTTGACGCGTCGCACCGGAAGGCCGGTCGCGCCCGGTATCTCGTAGGGGCTGGGGACGGGGAAGTACGTCTCCAGGAAGGTGGTGACCATCCGCTCCTGGGCGTCCGGATCGGCGGGCGTCACGGTGTCGTTGATGCAGAAGGTGTCGAAGTCGCGGCGCGCGACGAGCCGGTCGAGCCGCTGCTGGGCCTTGTCGTCACCGATGTCGATGTACGTGTACCGCAGGTCCGCCACCGTCGCCCGGGCCGAGTGGTAGGCGTAGTAGTGGTGCAGCGAGGACGCGATGGGCACGTCGTGCGGGGAGCGGAAGGTGGCGTGCTGCGTGGCCCAGTGGGCCCGCTCGTGGACCTGCTCGATCTCGGCGAGGATGCTGCGCCGCAGCGCGTGCGGCGTGTGCTTCATCTTCTGGGAGATGAAGGTGCCGAACTGCTGGGCGATCAGGCTGCGGCTGTTGCGGCCCGCCGCGTTGACCGGGAGGTCCGCGTCGCCGTTGCGGCCGGACGGGATGAGGGCCTTGGACATGAAGAACTTGGTCAGACCGTTGGGGTGGAAGAAGTGCCCGAGCTCCACCGGCCGACCGAAGAACACGTCGTCGTTGAGGTAGAGGAAGTGTTCCGAGAGGTCCTCGATGTGGTGCAGCTGGCTCTCGATGGCGTGCGAGTTGAAGGTCGGCAGGGCGGCGGGGTCGGAGAAGATCTCGCGGTGGTCGACCACGCGCAGGCCGGGGAACTCCGTGTTGAGCCAGCCGGGGGCCTGGCCGGCGGTGACCAGGAAGATGTTGCGCACCCAGGGGGCGTACTGGTGGATCGAGCGCAGCGAGTAGCGGAGCTCGTCGCGGCTCTTGAAGCGGGAGTCGTTGGCGGCCTGTTCGTGCAGGGGCGATCCGGATCCCTTGCCCGCGGTGCCCCGGGCCGCCTCCTTGGCGGCCCGCCAGACCGGATCTGAGTCGTCGACCCAGGTGTAGACGACGTCGACGGGGTAGACGTGGTCGCCGGGGAGCGGAGCGGTGAACTCGGTGAGGGTGCGCGTCAGGCCCGTGGTGTAGAGCTGGGGGACGGGGCTGAAGAGCTTCTGCTCGGCCAGCCGGCGTTCCACGCCGACCCCGGCGCTGGTCACGACGCTGTTGGGGCGCGGAGCCACGTACTCCTCGCCGTCCTGGCCCCAGAACTCCAGTTCGACGCCGGATTCGGGGCCGAAGACGAGGTGGCCGGAGGGGTCGCAGACGTTCCAGGCCAGGCGCAGCACCTTGGCGTGGCGGAGCCTGCGCCAGGCGGCGGAGGTGGAGCCGGAGCGCATGGAGGCGCCGGAGCCCTCGCCGACGTATCCGGGGTTGTGCCCGAAGCCGATCTGGAGGACCTCTTCCGCGTCCTCGCGCCAGACCGAGGGGACGGCCACGCAGGGCAGCCTGTTCTCGGTGCCGCGTATGCAGAAGAAATCGATGTCCGCTTCTTCGAGCATGCTGACCAGCAGGTGCAGGTTGCGTGCGCGGGCCGCCCATTCGGTGGCCCCGGGCACGACTACGGTCCTGACGTGCTTTCCGCCGAGGCGTACGACGCGTATCGCACCGCGTGCGCTGTGCCGGGCACCTCGGCTGCGGCCGCCGAGTGCGCGGACCGCGAGGGCGGAGCGGAGCGAGTCGAAGGAGGCGAGGAAGGCCATGACGGCCTGGCGCAGCGGACGCGGCACCTTGCGGACGATCTTGCGGCGGGCTCGTACGGGCAGCAGCGAACGGTAAGACGCAACCAGAGCACTCGCCTCAGGGTTCTTGAGGCTCACAGACTTCCGCACCATCCAAGATCACGAGCCACCGCCCATGCCCCTGGTGCCGCTACTCCCGGGACATCCGCATCAAAACCTTTTCTGGAAGATGCAGAACGGGACCATCCCGTTCCACCCGATCCAGCATTACGCAACCTTTACATAGGCCGTTACGGGGCGTCTATCCACGGCCAAGGTTTCCGGGCGGCCGTTACGCACCTGAAATGAACTTGCGGCAAACCAGGGGTTTCACTGTGGGGGCCATCACACATAGAGTCCGCCCCCACCCCGGAGAACCATGGACGGAAAGGGATCGATCCGATCAGACCTGGACTGATCGGTCCATTACAAAACTGCGCCCAGTGCCCTGCCGGGCGATCCGCAGGCCGCCATCGGCATCGAGGAAGGCGACGACGACCCGCCCGAAGTGGTCGAGCGCGAGGGCGGGGGGCGCCGCGCACCATTCGCCGGTCGGCTCCCACCACACACCGGCGCCCTCGTTCCCGGTGCCGAAAGCGCCGAGGACGACGTGGCCGTCCAGGCCCCGGTAGGCGAGGATCGTGCAGTCGTATCCGTCGATCATCGTCCGCAGGGCCGAGACGCGCCCCTCGGCCGCGCTGCCGCCGAGCGGGATCACCCAGCCGCCCTCCCGGTACGCCTGGAGGCCTGTGGTCTCCGGGTCGGTCCAGTAGTAGGTGGCCCGGCCCGGCGCCGTCTCGATACCCACGACGCTCTGCTCGGCCGGCACCAACGGCAGGTCCGGGGTGCGCGCCAGAGCGGCGTCCGGCTCCGGCTGACAGCACCTCATGGCCCCGGCTTCGGTGGGCACCAGGGCCTCCATGAGCCCCGACGCGAGGGGCACCGGGGCCATGTCGGAACGCACGCCCCGGCACTTGACGCCCTGCCAGGGGAGCCACTTGCCGGCCGCCGATTCGCGGCAGACCGCGAGGTCGCCGGAGGCATTGGCGAGGAAGACGTACGCCGCCCCGTTCGCGGCGACCGAGACGACCGGGTTCCCGACGTACACGCCACGGGCCGAGTCGCGGTGCGGATTGCCGAGCGACTTCCACTCACCGAGGGGCCGGCCGGTCTGGTACTGGATCGCGTGCGCGACGTCGACGCTCGCGCCGGCCTTTCCGCGCACCGTACGGCGGCCGACGAAGTGGACGAAGCCGTTCGGACCCTGGGCCACGGAGAGCGAGGTCACGTCCGGGGCTGCGAAGAAGTCGGGCCCCCGCCACCGCGGCCCGCCCGGCTCGGTCTCGGCCCAGCGCAGCAGCCCGCCGGGGGTGCGCGCGTACGCCGAGAGCAGCCCTTCAGGTCCCCGCATCAGCCAGCGGCCGTCGAGGACGGGCCCTCCTCCGTCCGGCGCGGTTCCCACGCCGTGGCGGGCAGTCGTCTCCGCGCCGTCCCGCTGCACGCCGGCTCCCGACCTCGACCGCATGACGTTGCCCTCCAGCGTTTCGCGCGGCCCGGCGTCGGCCACATCGTGGGGATTCTAGTTCGACGAACAGATCCGCCGGCCCGGGATGCGGGACGCACGTCAGTCGGAATATCTGTCTATAGTGCACGGTCAGCGTGGAATGAGGGGGCGTGCACCCGCGCACCCGGATCCCGCCGCTCCAGCGCCCCTCCACCCCCCACGCCGGCCCCACGATTGAGGACTGAAGCAGGATGAGCCAGGACGTCCAGACACCGGACCGTCGCCCAACCCCCGACACCTCGGCGGGAAGAGGGCGCAAGCGCCTCCGCACCCGCGGACAGCGCATCAGACGGGGTGTTCTGCTCACGCTCCTGGTCCTGCTGCTCGCCGTCGGCGGCACCGGCTGGTGGGCGTACAGCCACCTCAACGGCAACATCGACAGCGTCGACCTGGACCAGGCGATCGGGGTGGACAACCGGCCCGCGAAGGTCGCCCCGAACGCGCAGAACATCCTCGTCCTCGGCTCCGACTCGCGTGCGGGCGCCAACGCCGACCTCGATCACGGCGATGTCAGCGGCGCCCGCTCGGACACCGCGATGCTCGTGCACGTCCCCGAGGGCCGCAAGAGGGCCACCGCCGTGAGCATCCCGCGCGACACCCTCGTCACCCGGCCCGAGTGCAAGGACGCCGACGGCAAGACGGTGGGGACCGCGAACCGGGTCATGTTCAACTCCGTCTACTCCCTCGCCGGCCCGGCCTGCGTGGTCAAGACGGTCGAGCAGATGTCCGGCATCCGCGTCGACCACTTCGTCGAGGTGGACTTCGCCGGGTTCCAGGGCCTGGTGGACGCGCTCGGCGGAGTGAGCGTCACCCTCGACAAGCCGATCAACGGCGGGAAGGGCGGGCTGAAGCTGGACGCCGGCACCCACCGCCTGAACGGGACGGACTCGCTCAAGTTCGTTCGCACCCGGTACGGCTACGGCGACGGCAGCGACCTCGGACGCATAGGCCTGCAGCAGCAGTTCATGCTGGCGATGCTGGCCGAGGTCAAGAAGCAGGACGCCCTCGGCAGCCCGGCCCGGCTCTACAAGCTCGCCGACGCCGGGACCAAGTCGCTGACCACCGACTCGGAACTCGGCTCCCTGAAGGGGCTGTCGGACTTCGCCCAGAGCATGAAGGGCGTGGATCCGGACACCATGGAGACGATCATGATGCCGGTCGCCTACGACAAAATAGACAGGAACCGCGTCATCGTCGCGGAGCCGCAGGCCGGTCAGCTGTGGGAGGCCCTGCGAAACGACCAGCCGATCCCGGCGGCCGCCAAGAAGTCCCCCGCCACCGGCGGCTGACCCCCTCGCCCCCGGACGGCACGGGCCGTGAAGCGGAGAGGTCCCGGAGCCGAGCAGGCTCCGGGACCTCTCCGTTGTCCGGATCTCTCCGTCCGGACCCGCGGGCGGAGGCGTCAGCGGCCCTCGCGCGCCGGGTTGGCCGTCATGCCCTCGCCCCGTCCGAGCCGGCTGTGCTGCCTGCCGTACAGGAAGTAGACGAAGAAGCCGACCACCATCCAGATCCCGAACCGCAGCCAGGTCTCGGCCGGCAGATTGAGCATCAGCCAGACCGACGCGCCGATCGACACGATGGGCACCAGCGGTACCCACGGGGTGCGGAAGGACCGGTGGAGGTCGGGCCGGGTGCGGCGCAGGACCATCACCCCGAGCGCCACGACGACGAAGGCGAACAGGGTGCCGATGTTCACCAGGGTCGCCAGTTCGTTGATGCTGGTGAAGCCGGCGACGATCGCGATGATCACACCGAGCAGGATCGTCGGCCGGTAGGGCGTACGGAACTTCGGGTGGGTCCGCGAGAAGAAGCGCGGCAGCAGTCCGTCGCGGCTCATCGCGAAGAACACCCTCGTCTGGCCGAGCAGCAGGATCATGCAGACCGTGGTCAGGCCCACCGCCGCGCCGAAGCTGATGATGCCTCCGTAGACCGGGTGCCCGGCGGATTTGAAGGCGTCGGCCAGGGGGGCGCTGACGGAGAGTTCCTTGTAGTTCTGCATGCCGGTCACCACGATCGAGACCGCCACGTAGAGCACGGTGCAGATGACCAGCGAGCCGATGATGCCGCGCGGCATGTCCTTCTGCGGCAGCTTCGTCTCCTCGGCGGCGGTGGCCACCACGTCGAAGCCGATGAAGGCGAAGAAGACGACGGAGGCGGCGGTGAAGATGCCCATGACGCCGAAGTTGGTGGGCGCGTAGCCGAAGAGGAGCTGGACCAGGGGGGCGTCCAGTCCGGAGCCGCCCGTCTGGGGCTCGGCGGGCGGGATGAACGGGTGGTAGTTCGACTTGGTGATGAAGAACAGGCCCGCGACGATCACGATGAGGACCACTGTGACCTTGATCGCCACGACGACCGCGGTGATCCGGGCGGAGAGCTTGACGCCGACCACGAGGATCGCGGTGAGGACCAGCACCAGGACGAAGGCCAGCAGGTCGAAGTGGCCGCCCGGCACGTCGGGTCCCTGGAGCGAGGCGGGCAGGTGCACGCCGACGTTGTCCATCAGCGAGCGGACGTAGCCGGACCAGCCGACGGCGACGACCGCGGTGCCCAGCGCGAATTCCAGCACCAGGTCCCAGCCGATGATCCAGGCGGGCAGCTCGCCGATCGAGGCGTAGGAGAAGGTGTACGCGGACCCGGCCACCGGCACCGTCGAGGCGAACTCGGCGTAGCAGAGGGCGGCCAGCGCGCACACCACACCGGCCGCGACGAACGCGAGGGCGGTGGCGGGTCCGGCGGTCTCCTTGGCGACCTTGCCGGTGAGGACGAAGATCCCGGTGCCGATGATGACACCGACGCCGAAGACGGTCAGGTCCCAGGCTGAGAGCGACTTCTTGAGCGCGTGTTCCGGCTCTTCGGTGTCGAGGATGGACTGCTCGACCGATTTGGTACGGAAGGGGCTGTTGAGATTCGGATTCGTACTCACCGACGCACCTCACAGGAGAGACCGCATCGAACCAAAGAGAACTCGTCGAAACGAAACGGGCCGGAAGGCCCACCCCCCAAGGGTGACCTTCCGGCCCGTACCGTGCAACCCCACATGATCAGGCCGGTCAGTCGACGGCGGCGGCCGGCTCACTGTCGTAGCGCCCGTCGAGCTTGGCCACCAGACCGGTGACCTGCCGCGCGATGTCCGGGGCGGTCAGCCCGATCTCGGCCATGACCTCCTTGCGCGTCGCGTGGTCCAGGAAGCGCGACGGAATGCCGAAGTCGCGCAGCGGTACGTCGACCCCGGCGTCCCGCAGTGCCTGCGCGACGGCGGATCCCACGCCGCCCGCGCGGCTGTTGTCCTCGACGGTGACGACCACGCGGTGGCGGTCGGCGAGCGGCGCCAGGGCCTCGTCCACCGGCTTGACCCAGCGGGGGTCGACCACGGTGGTGGTGATGCCCTGCTTGTCGAGGAGGTCGGCGATCTCCAGGCACATCGGGGCGAGTGCGCCGACCGAGACGAGCAGTACGTCCGGAAGGGTGACCTCGGCGCCCGGAGCGCGCAGCACGTCCATGCCGCCGATCCTGCCGACGGCCGGGACGGCCGGGCCGACGACGCCCTTGGAGAAGCGCACCACGGTCGGCGCGTCCTTGACGAGGACGGCCTCGTTCAGCTGGGCGCGCAGCTGCTCCGCGTCGCGCGGGGCGGCGAGGCGCAGGCCGGGGACGACCTGGAGGATGGACATGTCCCACATGCCGTTGTGGGAGGCGCCGTCGGTGCCGGTGACACCGGCCCGGTCCAGGACGAAGGTGACTCCGCACTTGTGCAGGGCCACGTCCATCAGGACCTGGTCGAAGGCGCGGTTGAGGAAGGTCGCGTACACCGCGAAGACCGGGTGGGCGCCGCCGGTGGCCAGGCCGGCCGCCGAGGTGGCACCGTGCTGCTCGGCGATGCCGACGTCGAAGATCCGGTCCGGGTAGGCGTCGGCGAACTTCTTCAGGCCGACCGGCTGGAGCATGGCCGCGGTGATCGCGACGATGTCCTTGCGCTCCTTGCCGAGCTTGACCATCTCGTCGGCGAAGACGGAGGTCCAGCTGGCGGCGTCGGTGCTGACCGGCAGGCCGGTGTCCGGGTGGATGACACCGACGGCGTGGAAGCGGTCCGCCTCGTCCTGGACGGCCGGCTCGTAGCCCCGGCCCTTCTGGGTGAGGCAGTGGACGATGACCGGTCCGCTGAAGCGCTTGGCGCGCTGCAGGGCGGATTCCAGGGCCTCGATGTCGTGGCCGTCGATGGGCCCGATGTACTTCAGGCCCAGGTCCTCGAACATGCCCTGCGGGGCGATGAAGTCCTTGAGCCCCTTCTTGGCACCGTGCAGGGTCTCGTAGAGCGGCTTCCCGACGACCGGGGTGCGCTCCAGGAGGTCCTTGCCGCGGGCCAGGAAGCGCTCGTAGCCGTCCGTGGTGCGCAGGGTGGCGAGGTGGTTCGCGAGGCCGCCGATGGTGGGGCCGTACGAGCGCTCGTTGTCGTTGACGACGATCACCAGCGGGCGGTCCTTGGCGGCGGCGATGTTGTTCAGCGCCTCCCAGGCCATGCCGCCGGTCAGTGCGCCGTCGCCGATGACCGCGGCGACGTGGTGGTCCTCCTTGCCGAGCACCTCGTTGGCCTTGGCGATGCCGTCGGCCCAGCCCAGCACGGTGGAGGCGTGCGAGTTCTCGATCACGTCGTGCTCGGATTCGGCGCGCGAGGGGTAGCCGGAGAGGCCGCCCTTGGTGCGCAGTCCGGCGAAGTCCTGACGACCGGTGAGCAGCTTGTGGACGTAGGCCTGGTGGCCGGTGTCGAAGAGGACCTTGTCCTTCGGCGAGTCGAAGACCCGGTGCAGGGCGATCGTCAGCTCGACCACGCCGAGGTTGGGGCCGAGGTGCCCGCCGGTCTTGGAGACGGCGTCGACGAGGAAGGACCTGATCTCGGCGGCGAGCCGGTCGAGCTCCTCCTGGCTGAGCCGGTCCAGATCGCGCGGTCCCTTGATGCGGGGCAGCAGCACCCGTGCCTCCTTGCAGTTGCTTGCTGGTCTGTCGAGTCTAATGTTCCGCTCACGGCGGCCATCATCGGGCGGTTCCGGTCCGGTCACGCCTTTGTCATACCTGTACACGTATGCGCGAAGCCACACCCACCAAACGGGCACATACCCGTACAGATGTACGTATGCGCATACGCACAGGTGCCCGGCGCCACACGTAGTGGCACCGGGCACTGTGACGGTTCTTACCGCCGGGTCACTCGCAGATCGCTCGATCAGGCGCGTCCGGCCGTCTTCTGCGTCTTGCGGGTGATCGAGTCGATCACCACGGTGGCGAGCAGCACGGCGCCGGTGATCATGTACTGGATCGGCGTCGCGATTCCCTCCAGGGCCAGACCGTACTGGATGGACGTGATGACCATGACGCCCAGGAGGGCGTTCCAGGTCCGGCCGCGGCCGCCGAAGAGGCTGGTGCCGCCGATGACGGCCGCCGCGATGACGTTCATCAGGAGGTCGCCGGCGCCGGCGCTCTGGTTGGCCGCCGCGATCTTGGAGGCCCAGAAGAGGCCGCCGATCGCCGCGAAGGTGCCGGCGATCGCGAAGACCGTGATCCGGACCCGGTTGACGTTGATGCCGGCGCGCCGGGAGGCCTCGACGCTGCCGCCGAGGGCGAAGACCTGGCGGCCGAAGGTGGTGCGCCGCAGGACGAAGTCCGTGGCGACCAGGGCCAGCAGGAAGAGCACGACCGCGAGCGGCAGGCCCTTGTACTGGTTGAACACGATCGCGGGGCCGAAGGTGAACACCGCGAGGAGCCCGGTGCGCAGCACGATCTCGCCGACCGGACGGGAGGGGACCCCGGCGGCCTCCCGGCGGCGCGCGTCGAAGAACGTGGCGGCGAAGTACCCGAGCACGGCGAGGGCGGCGAGCCCGTAGCCGACGGCCACGTCCGAGAAGAAGTACGTGGTCAGCTGCCCGACCACGCCGTCGGAGTCGAGGTTGATCGTGCCGTTGCTGCCGAGGATCTGCAGCATCGCGCCGGACCAGAAGAGCAGGCCCGAAAGGGTGACGGCGAAGGCCGGAGCCCCGATCTTGGCGAAGAAGAAGCCGTGGAGTGAGCCGATCAGGGCACCTCCGGCGATGGCGGCCGCCATCGCCAGCCATTCGTTGACGCCGTGGGTGACCGCGAGGACGGCGACGATCGCGCCCGAGACGCCGCTGACGGAGCCGACCGAGAGGTCGATCTCGCCGAGCAGCAGGACGAAGATGATGCCGACGGCCATCATGCCGGTGGCGGTCATCGTGATCGCGATGTTGGTGAGGTTCTCCGGGCCGAGGAAGTTCGAGTTCAGCCCCTGGAAGATGCTCCAGATGATGATCAGGCCGAGGACGACGGGTACGGAGCCCAGGTCGCCGGCCTTGAGCTTGCGGCCGAACTCGTTCACGTATCCGGCCAGGCCCTGCTCGCGGACGAGCAGGCGGGGGTCGACGGCCGGGATGGCGTCGTGCGCGGCGGCCGGGTTGATCGGGTCGATGTGCTCCGACCGGCCGGCCGGTCCCTTGCCCAGTGGGACGCCGGTGGGGTTCTGGGTGTTCACTTGCGGGCCTCCCCGGTGCGGGCCGCCCGGCGGGTCACGGCGTTGTCCGTGGCCCCGGTGATGGCGGAGATGATCTCTTCCTGCGACGTGTCCTTCACGGAGAAGACGCCGTTGTTGCGGCCCAGCCGCAGTACCGCCACCTTGTCGGCGACGGCCTTCACATCGGCCATGTTGTGGCTGATGAGGATGACGGCGTGGCCGCGCTCGCGCAGCCTCTCCACCAGGTCCAGGACCTGCGCGGTCTGCTCGACGCCGAGGGCGGCCGTGGGCTCGTCGAGGATGACGAGCTGGGGCTCGCCCAGCATGGAGCGGGCGATCGCCACGGTCTGGCGCTGGCCGCCGGAGAGCGAGGCGATGGGGATGCGGACGCTGGGGATGCGGATGGACAGGGTGGTCAGGAGCTCGCGGGCGCGCCGCTCCATCTCCACCTCGTCGAGGATGCCGCGCCGCTTGAGTTCGCGGCCCAGGAAGAGGTTGCCGACGACATCGATGTTGTCGCACAGCGCGAGGTCCTGGTAGACCGTCGCGATGCCCAGGTTCTGGGCGTCGTGGGGCTTGGTGATCGAAACCGGGCGGCCCTCCCATTCGATGACTCCGTCATCGATGGGGTGCACGCCGGCGATCGTCTTGACCAGCGTGGACTTACCGGCGCCGTTGTCGCCGACGAGGGCGACCACCTCGCCGGAGTGGATCTCGAGTTCTACGTCGGTCAGGGCCTGAACGGCGCCGAACCGCTTCGAGACCCCTCGCAACGCCAGTACGGGCGCAGCGGACACATGAACCATCTCCTTGCCGCCTGACCGGCGGGGATGTCGTGCAAAAGAGCAGGACCACGGGGGGTATGAAAGAGAGAAACGTTCTGTCCGGCGCCCCGCCGGTGGCGGGATGGAGGCGGGAACGCCGGACAGGAAAAGGGGGCCGGCTCGGCGGTGCCGAGCGCGGCCGGGGGCCTTACTTCAGGCCGATGGCGGCGCAGGCGGCCGCGTACTTCTCGGTGCAGATCTCGTCGGCCGTGTAGACGTTGTCCCGGATGACGGTGTCCTTGATGTTCGCCTTGGTCAGCGAGATCACCGGGATCAGCAGGGAGGGGACGGCCTTGGCGCTGGGGCTGTCGACCTTGGCGGTGGCCGTGGTCGCGATCGGGTCACCCTTGGCGAGGGCGACGGCCATCTTCGCGGCGGCCTCGGCCTCGGGGGCGTACGGCTTGTAGACGCTCATGAACTGCTCGCCCGCGACGATCCGCTGCACACCGGCGAGTTCGGCGTCCTGGCCCGTGACCGGGGGCAGGGGGGACAGACCGGCCGCCTTGAGGGCGGTGATGATGCCGCCGGCCATGCCGTCATTGGCGGAGTAGACGCCGATGATCTTGTCCTTGCCGACCGCGGAGAGCGCGGCCGCCATGTTGGTGTTGGCGTTCTCCGGCTTCCACTCGACCGTGTCGTACTCCTTGGCGACGTTCACCTTGCCGTCGAGGACGGAGTGCGCGCCCTGCTTGAACAGCTTGGCGTTCGGGTCGGTGACCGACCCGTTCATCATGACGATCTGGCCGTCCTTGGCCTTGTCGCCCAGCGCCTCGAGGAGCGCCTTGCCCTGGACCTTGCCGACCTCTTCGTTGTCGAAGGAGGTGTAGGCGTCGATCGGGCCCTCGGCCAGTCGGTCGTAGGCCACGACCGGGATGCCGGCCTCCTTGGCCTTCTTGACCGAGCCCGCGATGGCCTTGGAGTCGACCGCGTCGATGATCAGGACGTTCACCTTGTTGGTGATCATCGTGTCGACCTGCGAGTTCTGCGTGGTCGCGTCCTGCTTGGCGTTGGCGTAGACCACTTCGCCCTTGCCGGCGGTCAGATCGGCGACGGCCTTCTCGATGAGCGGCTTGTCGAACTTCTCGTACCGCGCGGTCTGGTTCTCCGGCAGGAGCAGACCGACCTTGATCGCGTTGCCCTTGACGGCGGACGAGGAGTCCTTCTTGTCACCGGCCTCCTTCGCACTGCCGCAAGCGGCGAGCGAGACGGCCATGGCGCTGGCGGCGACGGCTACGGCGGCTCTGCGCATACGCGTGTTCATTACTTGAACCTCCCTGACGAGGCCGCAACACTGCGGCCGAGGTGGATGTGAGTCAACCCCGGCCGCAAGTTTGCCGTCAAGGAGTGAATCCTTAACGAGATGACAACGGTGCCATCCGTTATCTAACTGAAGACAAGAGGGTTGGAGCTCGCACCCCACTGTCATTTTCCGCCAAAAGCGTCGAATCGCCCATCTCACTCAGTACGAGGGCCAAGGCCCCCAGCACCTCCGCCCGCCCGCCCAGGGACCCCGTCAGCACCGACAACTGGCGGGCCGCGCTGGGAATCGCGTACCTCCCGACCGATTCCCGGATGGGAGCCAGGACGAGCTCACCGGCGTCGGCGAGCGAGCCGCCCAGGACCACCCGGCTCGGGTTCAGGAGGTTGCACAGGCTGGCCACGCCGCTGCCGATGTGGCGGCCCACGTCGGTGATGACCCGGCGGCAGCCCGGATCCCCGCCCCGGGCCAGCTCGACCACCCGCTCCATCGTCAACTCCGGCCCGTGGGTGCCCTGGAGGAGCGGCAGCACGTACCGGGCGGCGGCGAAGGTCTCAAGGCAGCCGCGGTTGCCGCAGCGGCAGACCGGGCCTGATTCGTCCAGGGTGATGTGCCCGATCTCGCCGGCGGTGCCGCCGGGTCCGCGGTAGATCTGACCGTTGATGACCAGCCCCGCACCGACGCCGCTGGCGACCTTGATGTACGCCAGATCCTTCACTCCGCGCCCGCTCCCCCAAACGAGTTCACCGAGCGCTCCGAGGTTCGCGTCGTTGTCCACGTACACGGGCACGCCGAGGCGCCGGGAGAGCTCCTGGCGCGGGTTGATCCCGGCCCAGCCCGGCAGGATCGCCGTGGAGCCGAGGGTGCCGGATTCCACGTCGATGGGGCCGGGGACGCCGAGCCCGACGCCGATCACCTTGCCCAGGCCCACCCCGATGCCCTCGATGAGCCGTCCGACCAGGGCCTCGGCCCGGTCGAAGCCCTCCGCCCAGGAGGCGTCCACGTCCAGCGGCTCGGACTCCTCCGCCAGCACCTGGTGGGCGAGGTTGCCGACGGCCACCCTCAGGTGCGTGTGACCGAAGTCCACGCCGATCACGATGCCCGCGTCCCCGCTGAGCGAGACGCTGCGCGCCCGCCGGCCGCCGGCCGAGGTGTCCGTGACCTCGACGGTCCCGGCCTCCTTGAGCTCCCGGACGATGTTCGAGACCGTGGCCGCCGAGAGTCCGGTGGTCCGGGCGATCTCCGCCTGGGTCAGCGAACCCGCGAGCCGCACCGCCCGTACGACGCGCTCCAGATTCGCGCGATGCAGTGAAGACTGCGATCCGGGAGTCTGCACGACTCATCCACTCCTGCCCATAAGCAACGGCAAGCCGTCGCCCCCCGGCCGGGGCCGTAGCGGCTGCGTGCTCCGAGACCCCGGCGTCTCTCCAACTTGTGAACCTTAAGTCGAGCCTTTGCGCCTCAAGACGTCAAGAGGCCGACGCAGCACGAATCGGCCACTATCGGTCATAAGCATGAGAGAAACATCCATCCGTGTCGTGTTACGGTCGCTGAGGCGTCGGTCTTCCGCGGCTCTTCCACGGCCCTTCCACGGGTCTTCACGGCCGGATCGGACGCCCGATGTCATGCCAGCGCTACGCGAGGAGGTGTTCGGGAATGAGTCCCGATCGAAGTCCTTGCAGCGCTCTCTTCGGCTGACCGTCATCACCCTCGGCTGACCGTCACCGACGGGCCGATCTTTCCGCGTGTGCACCGCCGCGGCCCCGCCGCCCCCGTGCGTCCCGCATTCGCCTTCGCTGCAACCCCTTCCGCGTGCCCTGACACCTGAACCGGGCGCGCGTCATCCATGCCCCTCGGCGTCCCCGCGGCCCGCGTGCCGCTCCGCGCCGACCCGTGATCACTCCACGTGACCGCTCGGCTCCGCGCTGCCCGGACACCGTGGAGGGAGGTATTCGTCATGACCGTGCTCACCCCTCGTACCCCGACGAAGCTCGCACCCCCGGGCCGGGCCCGCCGCGAGCGCAAGGCCGCCGAGCTGGAGGCCCGTACCCGGATCGTCGGCCAGAAGCTCGCCGAGGTCAGCGCCCGCCCGGGCGTCCAGCTCCTGCGGGACGTGGACGCTTCCCGCCACGGCCTCACCCACACCGAGGCCTCGCTGCGCCTGGAGCGGCACGGCTCCAACGTCATCGCCCAGGAGCGCGCCCCGCGCTGGTACGTCCAGCTGGCCAAGGCGTACGGGAACCCCTTCATCGGGGTCCTGGTCTTCCTGGCCGCCGTCATGTACTGGCAGGACCCCGCCGACCCGGGCGTCGTCATCCTCTCGGTGATGGTCGGGATCAGCGGACTGCTGCGCTTCTGGCAGGAGTTCCGCTCGGGCCGGGCCGCCGACGCGCTGAAGCAGCTCGTCACCACGACCTGCGCGGTGCAGCGCCGGGCCGGCGACGGCTGCGACCCGGCCACCTTCGAGATCCCGATGGACGGGGTGGTCCCGGGCGACGTGGTCAAGCTGGCCGCCGGCGACCTGATCCCGGCCGACCTGCGGCTGATCGCCTCCAAGGACCTGATGGTCAGCCAGGCCGCGCTGTCCGGCGAGTCCCTGCCGGTGGCCAAGGCCGACATCCGCACGGAGGACCTCGGTCAGTCCGGGACCACCGATCCCGTCGAGGCCGAGAACATCTGCCTGATGGGCACCTCGGTGACCTCCGGCACGGCCACCGGAGTCGTCGTCGCCACGGGCTGCGACACCTACTTCGGTTCGATGGCCGGTTCGCTGGTCGGCGAGCGCCCGGAGACCAGCTTCGACACCGGCGTGCGCAAGGTCAGCTTCCTGCTGATCCGCTTCATGCTGGTGATGGTCCCCGTCGTCTTCATGATCAACGGCTTCACCAAGGGCGACTGGGAGGCCGCCTTCCTCCTCGGCATCGCCGTGGCGGTGGGCCTGACCCCCGAGATGCTGCCCATGGTCGTCTCGGCCAACCTGGCGCGGGGCGCGGTGGCGATGTCCCGGCGCAAGGTGGTCGTCAAGCGGCTCAACGCGATCCAGAACCTGGGCGCGATGGACGTGCTCTGCACGGACAAGACCGGCACCCTCACCGAGGACCGGATCGTCCTGGACCGCTACCTCGACGTGCACGGCGACGAGGACGACGAGGTCCTGGAGTACGGCTACCTCAACGCGCACTTCCAGACGGGCCTGAAGAACCTGATGGACCAGGCGGTCATCGACCGCGTGGGCGAGGCCGAGGAGGTTGTCGTCGACGCTCGGTTCTCGATGGTCGACGAGATCCCCTTCGACTTCGCCCGGCGCCGGATGTCCGTGGTCCTGAACCGCAACAGCATCGTCGGCGGACTCGGCCGCCCCGAACACGTCGTGATCACCAAGGGAGCCGTCGAGGAAGTCCTCGCCCTGTGCACCCACATGACGGACCGAGGGCGCGAGGTCGAGCTCACCGAACAGCTGCGGTGGCACGTCACCCGCATCGCGCGGGACAACAACCGCCAGGGCCTGCGCGTCCTCGCCGTCGCCACCCGCACGATGAGCACCCCCCGCGACACCTACACGGTCGCCGACGAGGACCAGCTGACCCTGGTCGGCTTCCTCGCCTTCCTCGACCCGCCGAAGGCCGACGCCGCCCGAGCCCTCCGGGGCCTCGCGGAGAAGGGCATCGCGGTCAAGGTGGTCACCGGCGACAACGAGCTCGTCGCCGCCCGGGTCTGCGCCGATGTCGGACTCACCGTCGGCCACGTGGTGGGCGGCACCGAGACCGACGTCCTCGACGACACCGAACTGCGCGCGCTGGCCGCCCGTACGACGGTCTTCGCCAAGATCAACCCGGTCCAGAAGGCCCGGATCGTGCGGGCCCTGCAGGCCGACGGCCACACCGTCGGCTTCCTCGGGGACGGCATCAACGACGCCGCCGCGCTGCGCGACGCGGACGTCGGCATCTCGGTCGACACCGCCGTCGACATCGCCAAGGAGTCGGCGGACATCATCCTCCTGGAGAAGGACCTGACCGTCCTGGAGCAGGGCGTGATCCAGGGCCGGACCACCTTCGGCAACACCATCAAGTACATCAAGATGACGGCCAGCTCGAACTTCGGCAACGTCTTCTCGGTGCTGGTGGCGAGCGCGTTCATCCCGTTCCAGCCGATGCTGGCGATCATGCTGCTGGTGCAGAACCTGGTCTACGACCTCGCGCAGCTGGCCACGCCGTGGGACCGGATGGACGAGGAGTACCTGCGCGTGCCCCGCAACTGGGACGCCAAGGGCATCGCCCGGTTCATGGTCTGCGTCGGCCCCATCAGCTCGATCTTCGACATCGCGATGTTCGTGATCATGTGGAACGTGTTCGCCGCCGGCAGCGAGGCGCACCAGGCGCTCTTCCAGTCCGGCTGGTTCGTCGAGGGCCTGCTCTCGCAGACCCTGATCGTCCACATGATCCGTACCCGCAAGATCCCCTTCGTCCAGTCGCGGGCGTCCTGGCCGGTGATGGTGACGACCGTCCTCGCGGTGCTGACCGGGCTCTACCTGCCCTTCTCGCCGCTGGCCGGGTCGCTGGGCTTCACGGCCCTGCCGGCGGGCTACTTCCCGTGGCTGATCGGCGTACTGCTCGCGTACTGCACGCTCACGCAGCTGCTGAAGACCGTGTACATCCGCAAGTTCGGCACCTGGCTGTAGGCAGCCGCGCGGGCGGAGGCCCGACCCGTCCGCGTCCGCTACTTGAGCGTGGCGGAGGTCAGGCCGGCCTGGATCTGGCGCTGGAAGGACAGGTAGACCACCAGCATCGGGATCATCGCGATGGTCACACCGGCGAACAGCACCGGCAGGTCCGTCTCGTAGCCCATCTGGTACTGCAACTGGATCAGGCCCTGGGTGAGCATGTAGCGCTCGGGGTCCGATCCCGTCTGCGGCTGCATCAGCACGGACGGCAGGATGTACTGGTTCCACTGCCCCAGGACATTGAATATACCGACGCTGATCAGGCCGGGCTTGGCCATCGGCATCATCACCTGGAAGAAGATCCGGGTGTGCGAGGCCCCGTCGATCACGGCCGCCTCGTGCACGGCCGCCGGCAGCGTCCTGAAGAACGAGTGCATGAAGAAGACGGTGAACGGCATCGAGTACGCCACGTACACCAGGACCAGACCTTGGTACGTGTTGAGCATGTCCAGCCGCTTCACCATGAAGAACAGCGGGACGAGTGCCAGGAAGACCGGGAACATGGCCCCGCTGACGAAGAAGTAGTAGATCGCCCGGTTGCCCCAGAAGGGGTAGCGGGCCAGGACGTACGCGGCCATCGAGCCGAGCAGCATCGTCAGCGGGACCGAGAACACCATCACGATCAGCGTGTTGGCGAAGTAGCTGCCGATGCCCTTGTTCCACGCGCGGGGGAAGGCGTCGAAGTGCCAGTTGGCCGGCCAGCTCAGGGCCGATCCGCCGATCTGCACGTCGGTCTTGAACGAGCCGAGCACCAGCCAGATCAGGGGCAGGATGATCAATATCCCCCACACGGCGAGGAAGCCGTGCGAGAAGACGTTGAGGACCAATCCGTCGGAGCCGCTCTTGCTCTTCCCGCGCGGCTTGCCGGTGCCGGCGGAGCGCTTCTCCGCCGCCGCCTCGCCCGGTGCTTTGACAACTGTGGTCATCGTGGTCTCCCGCTAGAACTCGACGTGCTCGCGGCGAGTGGCCCGCAGCGTGATGGCGGAGAGGATCAGGGTGAGGACGAGCATCACGACCCCCATGGCGCAGGCGTAACCGGCCTTGCCGAAGTAGAGGAAGTTTCGCATCAGCACCGTCGCCATGACCTCGCTGTGATGGTCCGGTCCGCCGCCGAACTGGCCCGAGGTCATGGTCGACACGAGGACGAACATGTCCATCGCGGCGATGCCCAGATAGACCGCGGAAGTCTGCACAGAATCCCACAGCAGGGGCAGCGTGACCCTGAAGAAGGTCTGGGCGCGCCCCGCGCCGTCGAGCAGTGCGGCCTCGTAGATGTCCTTGGGGACCGACTGCATGGCGGCCGAGAACAGGACGAGGTAGAAGCCGACCCCGTGCCAGACGACGACGAGCAGCAGGCACCAGAGGACGAACTTGGGCTCGTTGAGCCATTCGATGGGGTGGGCCGGGTCGACGAGGCCCAGTTTGGTGAGGAACCCGTTCAGCAGCCCTCCCTCGTCGCTCCGGTACACGGCCCCGAAGAGCACGGCGAGGATGGCGAGGGAGAGGACCTGCGGGAAGAAGTAGATCACCTTGTAGAGCGCGGAGCCCGCCACCCCTTGGACCCCGCCCGCACCGCTGCGCCCGCCGGCGTTCAGCATGAAGGCGAAGAACAGCGAGATCAGGATGGTGACCGCCGGGACGAACACCAGGAGCAGCAGATTGTGCAGCAGCGCGCCGCGGAAGACCTCGTCCTTCAGCAGGGCCGAGTAGTTGTCCAGTCCGACGAAGTCGAAAGTCGGTGACTGACCCGTCCAGTTGGTGAAGGAATAGCCGAACGTCTGGATGTACGGCCAGATGACGAAGGTCAGGTACAACGCGAGGGGCAGGATGAGGAAGCCGGCGATGAAGCCGCCCCGCCCTTTGCTGTTTGCTACGTGGCTCATGGTGTCCGTCCCTGGTGTTTCCGGGTGACCGGTGGACGCGGGTGTCAGCTGCGCTTGTTGTTCTTGGCGCTCGGGTCCTTGGCAGCCTTGTCTACCGCAGCCTGGGCCCGCTTGATCCACTCCTTGGGCTGGATACGCTGGGCCATCAGCTCATTGGACGCGTTCTCCAGCTCCGTGCCCATCTCGCTGTACCAGTCGGGGTAGCGGTAGCTGAAGGTGTTGGATCCCGCGGCCTTCAGCGCGGCGACCGCTGACTGGGTGCCGGGCCGCAGCTTGACGCTCGGGTCCACGCCGTCCTTGACGACGGTGAGGGAGTTGGCCTGCTGGGCGAAGATCGTCGACCACTCGCGGGAGAGCATCGAGCGGAGGAACTCCATGCCCGCGGCCTTGTTCGGGGCCTTCTCGGGGACGATGAAGGGCTCGTCCACGCCGGCCCGGATGGCCTCGAAGGGGAGCTTGCTGTCCGCGAGCACCGGGACCGGCAGGAACTTCATGTCGAAGTCCTCCGGGGTCTGCTTCAGCTGCTCGTTCTCCAGCCAGGAGCCGCTGGGGATGAACGCGGCCTTGTACTGGTTCCAGGCGGTCTGGGACTCCGTGTGGGTGAGGCCGTTGGTTCCCGGCATCAGGAGGCCCTTCTCCACGATCTCGTAGACGGCCTCGATGGCGGCCAGGGCGGCGGGGTTGTCCGCGAAGGCGTTGGGCTCCAGGTTGTCGATCGCCTTCATGGCATCCAGGCCGCCCTTCTTGGCGATCAGGTCCATGATGACGACATTGATGTAGTACGGGTACTTGCCCTGGTGGGCGAGGCCGCCGATGCCGACTTCCTTGGCCTTGGTGCAGACGGCCAGGAACTCGTCCCAGGTCTTGGGCTCCGTCCAGCCCTTCTCCTTGAAGAGCTTGCCGGAGTACCAGAAGCCGAAGACGGCGTAGACGTACTTGAGTACGACGAACTTGCCGCCCTGGAGACCCTGTTCGTAGGCGCCCTCGACGAGCGTGTCGCGGACCTTCTTGGTCGGGTCGTCGAGCGAGGGCGCGTCGAGCACGGCGGTGAGGTCGGCGAGCTGGTTGCCCTTGGCGAGCACGTCCAGCTTGATCTGCTGCGCGCCGGAGTCGTCGACGACGTCCGGCGGGTTGCCGGCGTTGAAGCGCGGCTGGAGCTTGGAGGTGATCTCCTGGGTGCTCATGTGGGAGCTGGTGGTGCCCCACTTCTTGTCGAACGCCGCTTCCCAGGCCTTCGCGTAGTCGTCGCCGAAGCCGCCCTTGAAGACGACGACGTCGAGCTTGCCGCCCTTGGCGACGCCGAAGGGGTTCTCCTTGGAGGTGGCCACCTTGGACTCGTTGCCCTTGGTCGTCTCGTCGGAGCCGGAGGCACACGCGGACAGGAAGCTCATCGTCGGTACGGCGATCAGGCCGAGTGCCGCGGAGCGCTTGATCAGGTCCCGGCGGCCGAGACCCTCACCGTTGCTGTTGTCGCCGTGGGCGGAGGTGGATCCCATGCTCAAGTCCTCGCCTTCGTCAGGAGTGTGAAGGAGGAAGGAAAGTGCGACTGTTGCCGCGCATGCGGACGTCACCGCAGGTCCCCGCCGTCCCCCCGTCCGGGGCCGCTCGTTTCGCGGTGATCCGGACGGGCACAGGTATAGTCCACTTCCGCTCCTGTGAGCAAGATCATGTGCACGTCTGAGCCCCGGCTTTTCCGAGTTGAGACCTCACCGTCACCTGACCTGGCCGTCGGAGCCGCCCGCAGAAACGGAAGGGCCGTACCCCCTTAACGGAGGTACGGCCCTTTGGTGCCGGTATGCGCTTAGCCGCGGATGAGGTTGCGGAGCACGTACTGCATGATGCCGCCGTTGCGGTAGTAGTCCGCCTCGCCCGGGGTGTCGATGCGGACGACCGCGTCGAACTCCACGCCCGTGTCGGTGGTCACCTTGACGGTGCGCGGGGTGGTGCCGTTGTTCAGCTCCTCCACACCGGTGAAGGCGAAGGTCTCCTCGCCGGTGAGGCCCAGGGAGGCCGCCGTGGCGCCCTCGGGGAACTGCAGGGGCAGGACGCCCATGCCGATCAGGTTCGAGCGGTGGATGCGCTCGTAGGACTCCGCGATGACGGCCTTGACGCCGAGCAGCGCGGTGCCCTTGGCCGCCCAGTCGCGGGACGAGCCCGAGCCGTACTCCTTGCCCGCCAGGATGACCAGCGGGATGCCGGCGGCCTGGTAGTTCTGCGAGGCGTCGTAGATGAAGGCGACGGGCGCGCCGTCGACGGTGAAGTCGCGGGTGAAGCCACCCTCGGTGCCCGCCGCGATCTGGTTGCGGAGGCGGATGTTGGCGAACGTGCCGCGGATCATGACCTCGTGGTTGCCGCGACGGGAACCGTACGAGTTGAAGTCGCGGCGCTCGACGCCGTGCTCGGTGAGGTACTTGCCGGCCGGGGTGTCGGCCTTGATCGCACCGGCCGGGGAGATGTGGTCGGTGGTGACCGAGTCGCCCAGCTTCGCCAGCACGCGGGCGCCGGCGATGTCGGAGACCGGGGTGGTCTCCATCGTCATGCCCTCGAAGTAAGGGGGCTTGCGGACGTAGGTGGACTGCGGGTCCCACTCGAAGGTGTTGCCGGTCGGGATCGACAGCGCCTGCCACTGGGCGTCGCCCGCGAAGACGTCCTGGTAGGACTTGTTGAACATGTCCTCGCCGATGGCGTTCGCCACGACGTCGTTGACCTCGGCCTCGGAGGGCCAGATGTCCTGGAGGTAGACCGGCTTGCCCTCGGTGTCGATGCCGATGGCGTCCTTGGTGATGTCCACCTTCATGGAGCCCGCGATGGCGTACGCGACGACCAGCGGCGGGGAGGCCAGGTAGTTCATCTTGACGTCGGGGTTGATGCGGCCCTCGAAGTTGCGGTTGCCCGAGAGGACCGAGGTGACCGCGAGGTCGGCGTCGCTGATCGCCTTGGAGATCTCCTCCTCCAGCGGACCCGAGTTGCCGATGCAGGTGGTGCAGCCGTACCCGACGAGGTTGAAGCCCATCTTGTCGAGGTACGGGGTCAGGCCGGCCTTGTCGAAGTAGTCGGTGACGACCTTCGAGCCCGGGGCCAGGGTGGTCTTGACCCACGGCTTGCGGGTCAGGCCCTTCTCGACCGCCTTCTTCGCCACGAGCGCCGCGGCGACCATGACGTAGGGGTTCGAGGTGTTGGTGCAGGAGGTGATCGCGGCGACCGTGACGGCGCCGTGGTCGATCTCGAAGGAGGTGCCGTCGGCCAGGGTCACCGCGGTGGGCTTGGAGGGCACGCCGTTGGCCGTGGCGGGCGAGTCGGACGCCGGGAAGGACTCCTTGCCGGCCTCCTCGTCGTCGCTGACGTAGTTGCGCACGTCCTGGGCGAACTGCTGGGAGGCGTTGGCGAGGACGATGCGGTCCTGCGGGCGCTTCGGGCCGGCGATGGAGGGGACGACCGTGGAGAGGTCGAGCTCCAGCTTCTCGGAGAAGTCCGGCTCGGCGGCCGGGTCCAGCCACAGGCCCTGGGCCTTGGCGTACGCCTCGACGAGCGCGACCTGCTGGGCGTCGCGGCCGGTCAGGCGCAGGTACTTCAGCGTCTCCTCGTCGATCGGGAAGATCGCGGCGGTGGAGCCGAACTCCGGCGACATGTTGCCGATGGTGGCGCGGTTCGCCAGCGAGGTGGCCGAGACGCCCTCGCCGTAGAACTCGACGAACTTGCCGACGACGCCGTGCTTGCGCAGCATCTCGGTGATCGTCAGCACCAGGTCGGTGGCGGTGGTGCCGGCCGGCAGCTCGCCGGTCAGCTTGAAGCCGACGACGCGCGGGATCAGCATGGAGACCGGCTGGCCGAGCATCGCGGCCTCGGCCTCGATGCCGCCGACGCCCCAGCCCAGGACGCCCAGGCCGTTGACCATCGTGGTGTGCGAGTCGGTGCCGACGAGGGTGTCGGGGTACGCCTGGCCGTTACGCACCATGACCGTGCGGGCCAGGTGCTCGATGTTGACCTGGTGGACGATGCCGGTGCCCGGGGGGACGACCTTGAACTCGTCGAAGGCGGTCTGGCCCCAGCGCAGGAACTGGTAGCGCTCCTTGTTGCGGCCGTACTCCAGCTCGACGTTCTGCGCGAACGCCTCGTGGGTGCCGAACTTGTCGGCGATGACCGAGTGGTCGATGACCAGCTCGGCCGGCGCCAGCGGGTTGATCTTGGAGGGGTCGCCACCGAGGGCCTTCACGGCCTCGCGCATGGTGGCGAGGTCCACGACGCAGGGGACGCCGGTGAAGTCCTGCATGATCACGCGGGCCGGCGTGAACTGGATCTCCTCGCTGGGCTGGGCCTGCGAGTCCCAGTTTCCGAGCGACCGGATGTGGTCGGCGGTGATGTTCGCGCCGTCCTCGGTACGGAGCAGGTTCTCCAGCAGGACCTTCAGGCTGTAGGGAAGGCGGGCGGAGCCCGCGACCTTGTCCAGCTTGAAGATCTCGTACGACTCGTCGCCCACCTGCAGCGTGCTGCGGGCGTCGAAGCTGTTCGCCGACACGACAGTCTCCTTCATGCATGAATTCGCGCGTATTACCGCAATCCTGCCGCGAGGCACTCTGACCAATCCGCTAAGGTGAGGCTAAGTTAGGTAACCCTCACCAGCGGGGCGGCTGCGGTGTGTCCGGGGCAGATATCTCGATGTCGAGATAACTCTAGTACATGCACGGGCACGGGGACGAGGCACGCACCCGTGAGCCCGCCTCCGCCGTCGACCGTGCGGCCGATCGGGCACGTCCGGTTCGGCGCGCTTGACCGGCACCGACACGGTGATGGCGGCGGCCGTCCGGCGGGATCGGGGGTGACGGGGGTCACGCGGGCCTGGTGGTCGTGGCGGCGGTCGTGGTGGTGACGGTGGTCGTAGTGGTCACGGTGGCGGCGCCGTCGGCTCCGGCGTCCGCCGCGCGACCTGGCCGCCGTCATCAACGAACTCGCCGAACACCAACCGGGCGAGCGGACCCCGGAGACCGTCGACCGGCGGCGCGACGTCACCACCCTCACTCTCACCCGCACCCCGCTCGGCCGGCGCCGGCTGCGCCGGCTGGAGCAGTCGCTTGCCGCCGCCCAGGAGGAGTTGCCGTCCCCTTTGTCCGCACCGGAGCGGGAGCAACTCATCCGGCTGCCCATCCGGCTGCTCAGCCGACTGCTCACTCGACCACGCGGCCGGCTCGTCGCGCACCACGCCGCCTCCGACCCCACCATGGGAGCTGACGGTCGGTAACACCCGTTCGGCGTACCCCGCGCGGGCGGAATCTCATATCTGAGATACGGTGCAGGCATGGCAGACGACTACCTCGTGCGCATCGGCAAGCTCATCCGTGACGCCCGGCAGCACCGTGGCTGGACGCAGAGTCAGCTCGCGGACGCCCTCGGCACCAGCCAGAGCGCGGTGAACCGGATCGAGCGCGGCAATCAAAACATCAGCCTTGAGATGATCGCCCGCATCGGGGAAGCCCTCGACAGCGAAATCGTCTCCCTCGGCTACGCCGGTCCGATGCACCTGCGCGTGGTCGGCGGCCGTCGCCTGTCCGGCGCGATCGACGTCAAGACGAGCAAGAATGCCTGCGTGGCCCTGCTGTGCGCCTCCCTGCTCAACAAGGGCCGCACCGTGCTCCGGCGGGTGGCCCGCATCGAGGAGGTCTACCGCCTCCTGGAGGTCCTGAACTCCATCGGCGTCCGCAGCCGCTGGATCAACGACGGCATCGACCTGGAACTCGTACCGCCGGCCCGCCTCGACATGGACGCCATGGACGCGGACGCGGCCCGCCGGACCCGGAGCATCATCATGTTCCTGGGCCCCCTGCTCCACCGGATGGACCACTTCAAGCTGCCCTACGCGGGCGGCTGCGACCTCGGCACGCGCACCATCGAGCCGCACATGATCGCCCTGCGCCGCTTCGGCCTGGACATCACCGCGACCGAGGGCATCTACCACGCCCAGGTCGAGGCCGGTGTCTCCCCGGACCGCCCGATCGTGCTGACCGAGCGCGGGGACACCGTCACCGAGAACGCGCTGCTGGCCGCCGCCCGGCACGACGGGACCACGGTCATCCGCAACGCGTCCTCCAACTACATGGTCCAGGACCTGTGCTTCTTCCTGGAGGCGCTCGGCGTGCGGGTGGACGGCGTCGGCACGACCACCCTGACGGTCCACGGGGTCCCGAACATCGACGTGGACGTGGACTACTCCCCCTCCGAGGACCCGGTCGAGGCGATGAGCCTGCTGGCCGCGGCCGTGGTCACCGAGTCCGAGCTCACCATCCGCCGGGTCCCGATCGAGTTCATGGAGATCGAGCTCGCGGTCCTGGAGGAGATGGGCCTCGACCACGACCGCTCGGCGGAGTACACCGCCGACAACGGCCGCACCCGGCTGGTGGACCTCACCGTCCGCCCGTCGAAGCTCGAAGCGCCGATCGACAAGATCCACCCGATGCCCTTCCCCGGGCTGAACATCGACAACGTCCCCTTCTTCGCGGCCATCGCCGCCGTGGCCCAGGGCCAGACCCTCATCCACGACTGGGTGTACGACAACCGGGCCATCTACCTGACGGACCTCAACCGCCTCGGCGGCCGCCTCCAGCTCCTGGACCCGCACCGCGTCCTGGTCGAAGGCCCGACCCGCTGGCGCGCGGCGGAAATGATGTGCCCGCCGGCCCTGCGCCCGGCGGTGGTGGTCCTCCTCGCGATGATGGCCGCCGAGGGTACCTCGGTCCTGCGCAACGTCTACGTCATCAACCGCGGCTACGAGGAACTGGCGGAACGCCTCAACTCGGTGGGCGCGCAGATCGAGATCTTCCGCGACATCTGACAAAGAGACACCGCCGCACCCCATCTGACCTGCGAAATCGTGAGTCAGTGCGGGGTGCGGCGGTGTCTGTGGGACTTCTCTGGGACTTTGGGGCGCTTCCTGGTCTTGGCCGCCCCGGGCGGGTCTACCCGAACACGGCGTCAATGGCCGTGCTGCCGCGGGACCCTGCCCTGGGGAGGAAGTGCCCGTACTTCCTCAGGGTAAACCCGGGGTCCGAGTGCCCAAGCCACTGGGCCAGGGAGACGACAGATTCGCCAGCCTCCAACTGCTCGGAGGCGTAGAAGTGCCTCAGGGCGTGGAACCCGTGCTCTCTGGAGGGTTCCCAGATCCTCTTGCCGTCCGCGCGCTGCTCCAGACCACCGATGACGCCAGCCCCCGTGATAGCAGGCTTCCAGACGTAGGAGTTGAAGTAGTTCCTGTTGATCGCCTTGCGCTCACGGCCAGTCACGAGGAGGTTGTACGTCCGCGGGTGAACAGTCCTTGCCTCCACCGGCGTCTGCCGGCGGCCGGGGGTCGTCCGCACCAAGGCTTCCGGTCGGTCCGACGCCTGTGAGTTGCGGGCCGGTGGAGAACCGCTCCCGTGTGACCGGTGGCAGCGGCGGGCGACTGCAGTGGCAGCGACGTTTCGCTCGGGGACATCGTGGACAGGCAGTGCAAGTCGAGCCCCCCTCACCAGGGTCGGGCGGGCTGTACGGGGTACCGAAGCGATGGCAGACCGCGCTGTCATCGGGAGACGGGGCGCGGGCAGGGGGCGCGTTGTGGGGAGTGCACGGGGGCCTCCAGGTCGCCAGTGCTGCCAGGAACCGCCGGACACTCTCCGCACATCGCAGACGGCCCCGCGAAGACCAGGAAGACAAAGGAGACACGGCGAACACGAAACCGGCCGATACGGCTTCACGTCACCGCAACGTTTGGCGAAACTGACACCGTGATCGACTGATCCAACCGCCCTTGAGCAGGACAAGTACACCTAAACGTCAGTGACATACAACACTGAACACCCCAGCGGCATCACGGCCGAACCTCACAGGACTGCTGGTTCGCCGGTATCCGCGCGGTCGCCGGCGACCTGTTGCACATTGCCGACGCCACCGCCGCTCAGCGCGGGCGCGCCACCTCCAACGCCCAGTTACTCGCCTACCTTGGGCAACCGGACTTCCCCGCACCCACGCTCTCGGCGCAGGAACCGGCCTCTGCGACGCGGAGGGTGTCCTGGCGGCGGCGCGGCGGTGCACGTGGGCCCTGGCCGACCCGGACGACTCCCTCGGACCCGAGGCCTCGGAGGAGATCCTGACCGTGGCACTCAGCGCCGTACGCCAGGACGAGCGGGCCGGGTACGTGCAGCACCAAGACAATACTTGCCGTCTCTTACTGAGGATTTCGGGTTGTCGTCGGGGGTGACGGTTCATGATCCCTGCGGTATGCCGGTGGTATGCGTTATCCGGAGGGTGGGGGCCTGACCGCTGAGCGTCGGGCGTTTCGTGCGGGGATCCGGCTCCAGGCTGGCGAGCGGTTCATGGCGGGACAGAAGACCGCGGTGATCGCGAAGGACCTGCGGGTGAGCGTGCGGTCGGTGGAACGCTGGCGCCGCGCCTGGCGCGAGGGTGGGATGGAGGCCCTGCGCTCGAGTGGCCCGGCAAACTCCCCGACCGTCACTGATGCCCAGTTCGCCGTGCTGGAGGACGAACTCGGCAGGGGCCCGTCAGCACACGGTTTCGAGGACGATCGGTGGACTCTGGCCCGCGTCCAGACGGTCATCCGCCGCCGTCGGCGCCTGACGCTGTCGGTGGCGACGGTCTGGCGGCTGCTGAAACGGCACGGCTGGTCCTGGCAGGCACCCGCCCACAGAGCACTCGAACGCGACGAGCACGCGGTGGAGTTGTGGAAGAAGGAGGTGTGGCCGCGGGTAAAAGCCTCGCGGCGGCGTGTGGGGGCTGGATCGTCTTCGAGGACGAGGCCGGATTCTCCATGACGCCGCCCCGCGCCCGCACCTGGGGCCGGCGCGGACACACCCCCGTCATCCAGGTGAGAGGCAGGTCCCGCCGCCGGACCTCGGTCGCCGCCCTGTGCTGCTACAAACCCGGCGAGCCGAGCCGTCGCATCCACCGGCCCCGCACTCATCTCCTGCTCAAGGGTGCACGCAAGAGCTTCTCCTGGAAGGACTACCGCGACCTGCTGGTACGGGCACACATCCAGCTCGGCGGCCCGATCGTGGTGGTCTGGGACAATCTCAACACCCACCTGGACGCCGGGCTGAAGCGGTATGAAGCCGAGCACGACTGGCTCACCGCCGTCCGGCTCCCCGCGTATGCACCCGACCTGAACCCCGTCGAGGCCGTCTGGTCACTCGTGCGCAGAGCAATGGCCAACACCGCCTTCGACACACCCGACGACCTCGACCGCATACTCCGCCGCGAGTTACGCAGGATCCAGCTCCAGCCCCGCCTGATCGACGGCTGCCTCACCGCCACCCGCCTGACCCTCACACCACCGACCCCGCCCTGAAAACCTCAATACCTACCCCGGGAGTTCCTGGAGCCGACGGAGGTTCCGATCGGCCTGTGCGTCAGGCCGTGAAGGAGTCCGTCTTGTCCGGCGGACTGCGGCCCACGTGCGCCTCGAGTGGCGCGAAGAGCCCTACTGACCCCTGGGGCGGCAGCCGAGACACCGCCAGGCGGGCAGGTTGCGCGCGATGTGCTCAGGTGCTCAGGTGCTCAGGTGCGCCAGGAGGGCGGGGTGGTCGGCGAGGGCGCTGTGGAGCAGCTGCCGGGCGAAGGGCGTGTACTGGCCGCTGTCGGCAGCTGTCCAGTCGATCGGGCCGAAGGGCGGCTCGGGGTCGTACTCGATGAACAGCTGCACCATGCGCGCGACGTCGTGGCCAGCGAGGCGGCCGACGAGGTGCAGTGCCATGTCGATGCCGGCCGAGACCCCGGCGGCGGTGATGAAGTGTCCGTCCTCGACCCAGCGCTGGGTGACCGGCGTTGCCCCGAAGCGGGGGAGCAGGTCGCGGTACATCCAGTGCGTGGTGGCCCGGCGGCCCTCCAGGAGCCCCGCCGCCGCGAGGAGGAGTGAGCCTGTGCACACCGAGCCGACGACCTGGGACCGCGCCGCGGTGTCGCGCAGGTTCCGCAGCAGGCTTTCGTCGGCCATCGCGGCCAGGGTGGGGACGAGACCCCCCGGCACGATCACGGCGTAGGGGTCCGCCATGTCCTCGAAGGTATGACTGGGGACCAGGGACAGCGGGGTGTCGCTCGGCATCGGCTCGCGCCGCTCGCCGACCACGATCGTGCGGTAGCCGGGAACCAGATCACCCAACGCCGCGAAGACCTGCAGCGGGCCGACGATGTCCAGCGGAGTGAGCCCGGGGTACAGCACGAAGGCGATGGTCTTCACCGGCTCCGCGGACGGCTGGGGCGAGGTTTCGGTCATGACGGGACTCCTGAAGTCGGTGGGTGGCCGATGGCCTGGCGGCGGGCTGCTGCCCTGACGACCCTCGCGCACCGCCTCCACCGCGGATGGACATCGTCGGACGGCCTGTCCGAAATCCTGGGATACGTGTCCTACGGACGGGTTCGGTAGTGTCGTAGGCATGACGACAGCTGTCCGCCACCGCGTGGTGGTCGTGGCCTACGAGGATGCGGAACTCGTGGAGATCGCCTGCGTGACCGGCGCCTTCGACGGGGCGAACCGCCTCGGTGCGAGTCCGCCCTACGACGTCCGCCTGGTCACCCCGCAGGGTCGCCCGGTGCGCTGCTCATCAGGACTGGTCCTGGGAGCACAGGGGGCGCTGGAACGTACGCGCGGTCCGGTCGGCACGCTGCTGGTCGTCGGTGGGCCGGGCCACGCCGCGGCGGCGCAGAACACCCTTCTGGTCGAGCATGTGCGCCGCCTGGCCGGTATCGGCCGTCGGGTCGCGTCGGTGTGCACGGGCGCGAGTGTGCTGGCGGCGACCGGGCTGCTCGACGGACGGCGCGCCACCACCCACTGGGCGTTCGCGCGTGACCTCGCGCAGCGCCACCCGGCCGTCAACGTCGACGCCGCGCCGCTGTACCTCCGCGACGAGCACGTCTGCACGTCGGCCGGGGTTACCGGAGCGCTCGACCTCACCCTCGCGTTCGTCGAGGAGGACCACGGCCCGGCCCTCGCCCGGACGCTGGCCCGGATGATGGTGACCTATCTCCAACGGCCGGGCAATCAGGCCCAGATCAGCATGTTCGTCGACGCGCCGGCCCCGGAGCACCGGACCGTGCAGCGGACCGTCGGATACATCACCGAACACCTCGACAGCGACCTCGCCACCACCGCGCTCGCCGAGTATGCGGGAGTCAGCGGACGTCATCTGTCCCGGCTGTTCCTCGACAAGCTCGGACAGACACCAGCCCAGTTCGTACGGACCGCCCGAGCCGAGGCGGCCTCACAACTCCTCGTCTCCACAGCATTGCCTCTGGCTTCGGTCGCGAGGCGCTGCGGGTTCAGCTCCGCTGAGACGATGCGGCAGGTGTTCCTGGACCGCTACGGAACGACACCCAGCCAGCACCGCACAGTCCACAGCGATCCTCAGGTCGCACCCTGATCCGGCCCTGCTCTCCCGAAGCAGGAAGGACTGCCAACAGCGGTCGACGACGCCCTGTGTGGTGTGGCTCTGTACACGTCGAAGAGCAGCGTTTCGACAGCGGTTCGGGAGTCACCTTGGCTGTCGGCGCCGAGTCGTTGTTGATGACTCTGGGAGGCAGCGCCCAGGATCCCCTCACGAAACGCCCGACGCTAGTGTCCTGAGTCTCGGA
>NZ_JAGGOW010000170.1 GCF_018614135.1 Streptomyces sp. ISL-66 | reverse complement strand
CACCGTGGAGCGGTGCATCAACCGGCTGCGGAACTGGCGCGGCATCGCGTTCCGCTTCGACAAGACACCAGAGAGCTACGAGGCCGGCCTGCATCTGTGTGGTGCGATGCTCTGGCTCCGCAGCATCGCACCACACCCATGATCTGAACTCCAAACAGGACCTAGTGCCGGGCGATGAACAGCGCGCGCACCCCGCCGAGCACGATCAGGATCGGCAGCACCCAGGCGGTGGTCAGCACGAACGCCGCCACCCCGAGGGCGAGAGAGAGCACGGCCAGCGCCAGGCTCTGCACGTCGATGCTCGTGGTCGTCCCGTCGGTCATGTCGTACTCTCCCTCAGCTGGTGGCGGGTCCCTCGTCGCAGAGCGCGCGGATCGAGCTGGTGGCGTTGTCGATGTCGTCCTTGCCGAGCCACTTCATGCCCGAGCCTTCCAGGAGGTCCTCGTCGATCCGGTCGGCGTCGGCCCGTACGGCCGCCTGATCCGGACCACCGAGGTGATCCCGAGAGCCTGCTTGTCCTCCTTGAGGAAGACCCGGAGCCCGGGGCCGATGTTCAGCGCGACGCCGGCCGCGTCGAGCAAGGTGTACCGGGCGTCCCCCCGGGTGCTGAGGTACCGCAGGACCCGCAGGGTCCCCCAGTCGTACGCGGCCTCGAAGAGGTCGTCCCCCCGGGATGTCCGCGCGGTCCGCCCGACCACACCGCCGTCGTACACCTAGAGCCGCGACGCATTGTGCTTCTTGGCCACCCAGCTCTGCTTCCGCCGAAACGTCCGCCGCCATTCCCCGAGCCCACGCCCGGCGGCGAGCGCCGCCGCTTCCGGTGACCGGACCATTTCCCCGAGTCGACCGGGAGTGACTCCTGTCACTTTCAGTGACGCATTGGGCGTATCTTCCGCGGTCCGGGGCACCCGGGCACGAGCAGCACCACCGCGGGAGAGCCGCGGTGCCCGAATCGGAGGTACAGCGCGTCGTGTCCGAGCAGACCACCATCCACATCGCGGGAACCTGGCGTTCCGCGGTATCAGGAGCCACCCGAGAGGTCCTCGACCCGGCGGACGCCACGGTCCTCGCCGTCGTCGCCGAGGGCGGCACCGCGGACACCGACGCGGCCGTCAGCGCCGCCCGCGCGGCCTTCGACGGCGGGGAGTGGCCCCGGACGCCCGTCCTGGAGCGGGCCGCACTGCTGCGCCGCACCGCCGACCTGCTCCACCGCGACCGCGAACGCCTCGGGCTGCTGGAGAGCCGCGACGCGGGCAAGACCCTGGAAGAGGGCCGCGTGGACGTGGACTGCGTCGCCGACGCCTTCCGCTACTTCGCCGACCTCGTCGCCGGCGAGAGCGCGGGCCGCGTGGTCGACGCGGGCACCCCCGACGTCCACAGCGTCGTCGTCCACGAGCCCGTCGGGGTCTGCGCCCTGATCACTCCGTGGAACTACCCGCTCCTCCAGGCATCCTGGAAGGTCGCCCCCGCCCTCGCCGCGGGCAACACCTTCGTCCTCAAGCCCAGCGAGATCACCCCACTGTCCACGGTCGCCCTCATCGGCCTCCTGGCGGAGGCCGGACTGCCGGCCGGCGTCGCGAACCTGGTCACCGGCCCCGGCGACCCCGTCGGCGCGCGCCTCGCCGCCCACCCCGACGTCGATCTCGTCTCCTTCACCGGCGGCCTCGCCAGCGGTACGAAGGTGATGCGCGCGGCCGCCGACTCCGTCAAGAAGGTCGCCCTCGAACTCGGCGGCAAGAACCCCAACGTCGTCTTCGCCGACGCCTGCACCACCGAGGACGGCTTCGACACCGCCGTCGACCAGGCCCTCAACGCCGCCTTCATGCACAGCGGCCAGGTCTGCTCCGCCGGCTCGCGGCTCATCGTCGAGGAGGGCGTCGCCGAGCGCTTCGTCGCCGAACTCGCCCGCCGGGCCGACCGGATCCGCATCGGGCGCGGCACCGACCCGGCCGTGGAGTGCGGCCCTCTGGTGTCCGCCGCCCAGCGCGAACGCACTGAGGAGTACGTGGCTTCCGCCCTCGCCGAGGGAGCCGTGCTCCGCTCCGGTGGCGTGCGACCCGACGGGCCCGGCTACTTCTACCGGCCGACCGTGCTGGACCGCTGTCACCGCGGGATGCGCGTCGTACGGGAGGAGGTCTTCGGGCCGGTCCTGACCGTCGAGACCTTCCGCACCGAGGAAGAGGCCGTCGCGCTCGCCAACGACACCGAATACGGTCTCGCCGGCGCGGTGTGGACCTCCGACCCGGGCCGAGGTCGCCGCGTGGCGGGCAGGCTGCGCCACGGCACCGTCTGGATCAACGACTTCCATCCCTACCTCCCGCAAGCCGAGTGGGGCGGATTCGGCAAGTCCGGCATCGGGCGCGAACTGGGCCCGTCGGGCCTGGCCGAGTACCGCGAGACCAAGCACGTGTACCAGAACCTCGCCCCGCGCCCCGTGCGCTGGTTCGCGGGCTGAAGGAGGAGCAGGGCCATGACCACCCCCACGCACACCCCCACGCACACCCCCACGCACACCCCCGACCCCACGCCCGCGGCTCGGCAGCCCGCGGAGCGGCAGTACGACTACGTCGTCGTCGGCGGCGGCACCGCCGGCTCGGTGATCGCCTCCCGCCTGACCGAGGACCCGGACGTGACCGTCGCGGTCATCGAGGGCGGCCCCAGCGATGTCGACCGCCCAGAGGTGCTCACGCTGCGCCGCTGGATGGGCCTGCTCGGCGGCGAGCTCGACTACGACTACCCCACCACCGAGCAGCCCCGCGGCAACTCGCACATCCGCCACAGCCGCGCCCGCGTCCTCGGCGGCTGCTCCTCGCACAACACCCTGATCGCCTTCAAGCCGCTCCCGTCCGACTGGGACGAGTGGGAGAGCTCGGGGGCCGAGGGCTGGCACGCGGCCGCCATGGACCCGTACTTCGACAAGCTCCTCAACAACATCGTCCCGGTGGCCGAGAAGGACCGCAACGCCATCGCGCGCGACTTCGTCGACTCCGCGCAGAGCGCCCTGGGCGTCCCGCGCGTCGAAGGCTTCAACCGCAAGCCCTTCCACGAGGGCGCCGGCTTCTTCGACCTCGCCTACCACCCCGAGGACAACAAGCGCTCCTCCGCGTCGGTGGCCTACCTCCACCCCGTGATGGACGAACGCCCCAACCTCACGATCCTGCTGGAGACCTGGGCGTACCGCCTGGAACTCGACGGCACCCGCGCGCGCGGAGTCCACGTACGCGCCTCGGACGGTACGCAATCCCTCGTCACCGCACGCCGCGAAGTACTGGTGTGCGCCGGCGCGGTGGACACCCCGCGGCTGCTGCTGCACTCCGGCATCGGCCCGCGCGCGGACCTGGAAGCCCTCGGCATCCCCCCGGTGCACGACCTGCCCGGAGTCGGCGAGAACCTGCTCGACCACCCCGAGTCGGTGATCGTCTGGGAGACCGACGGCCCGATACCGGAGAACTCCGCGATGGACAGCGACGCGGGGCTGTTCGTCCGGCGCGACCCCGAATCCGCCGGACCCGACCTGATGTTCCACTTCTACCAGGTCCCCTTCACCGACAACCCCGAGCGCATCGGCTACGAACGCCCCGCGCACGGAGTGTCGATGACCCCCAACATCCCCAAGCCGCGCAGCCGCGGCCGCCTCTACCTGACCAGCGCGGACCCCGAGGTCAAACCGGCCCTGGACTTCCGCTACTTCACGGACGAGGACGACTACGACGGCCGGACCCTGGTGGACGGCATCAAGCTCGCCCGCGAGATCGCCGCGACCCAGCCGCTCGCCGGCTGGCTGGGTCGCGAGGTGTGCCCCGGTCCGGAGATCACCGGCGACGAGGAGCTGAGCGTCTACGCCCGCTCCGTCGCGCACACCGTCTACCACCCGGCAGGCACCTGCCGCATGGGAGCCGCCGACGACCCGGCGGCCGTCGTGGGCCCGGACCTGAAGATCCGCGGGCTCGAAGGCATCCGCATCGCGGACGCCTCCGTCTTCCCGACGATGCCCGCGGTCAACCCGATGATCGGAGTGCTCATGGTCGGCGAAAAGGCAGCCGAACTGATCGCCCGGGAAGGCGGTACCCGATGAACACCACCTCCGCCGCGCCCGACACCTCCGCCGCGCCCGCCACCCCCGCCGGGTCCCCCGTCTTCTCCGTGAACGGCCTCTGGAAGGTATTCGGGCCCGACAGGGCCGCCGCGAAGGTCCCCGGCTCCGCCGATGCCGACCTGTCCGCCACCGAACTGCGCGAGCGCACCGGTTGTACCGCGGCCGTCCGCGACGTCACCTTCGACGTCCGCAAGGGCGAGGTCTTCGTCGTGATGGGCCTGTCCGGCTCCGGCAAGTCCACCCTCGTACGCTGTCTCACCCGGCTCATCGAGCCCACGGCCGGAAGCCTTGCCATCGACGGCGAGGACGTCCTCGCCATGGACGCCACCCGGCTGCGCGCCCTACGCCGCCACCGAGCCGCCATGGTCTTCCAGCACTTCGGCCTGCTCCCGCACCGCACCGTCCTCGACAACGTGGCCTACGGACTGGAGATCCAGGGCGTCGGACGCGGCGACCGCCGGCTCAAGGCCGCCGAACTCGTCGCCAAGGTCGGCCTCGAAGGACTCGAGGACCGGCGCCCCGGCCAGCTCTCCGGCGGTCAGCAACAGCGCGTCGGCCTGGCCCGCGCCCTCGCCGCCGACCCCGAAGTGCTGCTGTTCGACGAGCCGTTCAGCGCACTCGACCCCCTCATCCGCCGCGAGATGCAGGAGGAGGTCGCCCGGCTCCACCACGAAGAGGACCGCACCATGGTCTTCATCACGCACGACCTCTCCGAGGCCCTGCGACTGGGCGACCGGATCGCGCTGATGCGCGACGGCCGCATCGTGCAGCTCGGCACGCCCGAGGAGATCGTCGGCTCGCCCGCCGACGACTACGTACGGGACTTCGTCCGCGACGTCCCCCGCGAACAGGTGCTCACCGTCCGCACCGCGATGCGCCCGGCCGCCGCCGGCGAGGCCGACCGCGGACCCGCGCTGAACCCCGCCACCACCGTGGTCGAGGCCATCCAGGCCGTCGCCCGCGGCGGCGGCCCGGCCCGCGTGGTCGACCGCGGCCGCTGCCTGGGCATCGTGGACGACGCGGGGCTGCTCGCCGTGGTGGCCGGGCTCCCGGCCACCACCGGACGGGGAGTGGCGGCATGACCGGCCCCGCCCGTTCCACGGCCCCCGTCCCCGACGCCCGGAGGTGGTGCGCATGACCGCGACCCCGACCCCGACCCACACTCCACACGACGCCCACACTCCGCACGAGCCCCACACTCCGCACGACACCCTCACCCCGCACGACATCCGTGCCGGTGCCCCCTCGGTAGCCCCGCAGTCCTCCGAGCGGCCCGCCGGCCCGCGTCCTTCCCGCACCGACCCCGCTCCGCGGGACCGCCCCCGCAGAGTCCCGCCCGGCTTCACCGCGCGCCGCGGGCTCATCCTTCCGATGGGCATCGCCGCCGCCCTGCTGATTCCGCTCGCCGTGGCCTTCCCGGGCGCGGGCAGCTGGCCCGCGGCCCTGGCCGTCGACCTGTCCGGCCCGCTCGGCCGAGCCGGCGACTGGATCATCGACCACCGCGACAGCCACCCGCTGTTCCTCTACTTCTTCGGCCACGTCAGCAACGCCGTCGTCGTGACCGTCCGCGCCGTGTACGTGCTCCTCCTCGCCGCCGGCTGGACGGGGGTCACTGCCCTGGCCGCCCTCGTCGCCTGGCGCCTCGCCGGCATCCGGCTCGCCCTGACCTGCGCCGCCGCCTTCGCCGCCTGCGGACTGCTCGGCATGTGGGTACCGACCATGCAGACCCTCGCGCTGATGGTCGTCGCCGTCGCCTCCGCCGTCGTACTCGGGGTCCTGCTCGGTCTTGCCTCGGGGCTCTCCCCGCGAGCCGACCGCCTCCTGCGCCCCGTGCTCGACACCATGCAGATCCTGCCCGCCTTCGCCTACCTGCTGCCGATGGTGCTGGTCTTCGGCATCGGCGTGCCCGCCGCCGTCCTCGCCACCGTGGTCTACGCGGCCCCGCCCATGGCCCGCCTCACCGCGCTCGGACTGCGCGAGGCCGACGCCGGCGTCATGGAAGCCGCCGCCTCGCTCGGCGCCACCGGCCGCCAACGCCTGCTGACGGCCCGCCTCCCGCTCGCGCGCGGACAGCTCCTGCTCGGCGTCAACCAGGCCATCATGACGGGCCTGTCCATGGCCGTCATCGCTTCCGTGATCGGCGCGGGCGGCCTCGGCGACCGCGTCTACCAGGCACTCGCCTCCGTGGACGTCGGCGCGGCCCTGGCCGCCGGCATCCCGATCGTGCTGCTCGCCGTGGTCCTGGACCGCACCGCCGACGCCGCCGGCCGCCGCATCGGCGCCGTCCCCGTACCCGACCGCGAACAGCGCTTGCTGCGCCGGGTGTTCGCCGGCTGGTACGGCCGCCTGCTCACCCTCCTCGCGGCCGTGGCCGCCGCCGTCGCCGGCCGCATCGCCGGCAGCCCCCTGTGGCCCGAGTCCTGGACCGTCCCCCTGGCCGCCCCGGTGAACTCGGCCGTCGCCTGGATGACCGGCCACCTCTACTCCGGCGTACCCCTCGTCGGCGGCACCGCCGACTGGGCCGCCCGATTCACCGGCTGGATCCTCGACCCGCTGCGCGGCGGACTCCAGGCCGCCCCCTGGTGGCTGCTCCTGCTCCTCGCCTGCGCGCTCGCCCTGCTCGCGGGCACCTGGCGCACCGCGATCACCGCGGTCCTCGCCCTGGCAGCCGTAGGAGTGCTCGGCGTGTGGGACACCTCCCTGGACACGCTCTCCCAGGTCCTGGCCGCCGTCGCGGTCACGCTCGTACTGGGCTTCGCGATCGCCGTGGGAGCCGCCCGCAGCGCCCGCGCCGAGCGGCTGCTGCGGCCCGTCCTCGACATCTGTCAGACCCTGCCGCAGTTCGTCTACCTCATCCCCGTGGTCGCGCTGTTCGGCGTCGGCCGCGCGCCGGCCGCCGCGGCCGCCGTGGTGTACGCGCTTCCGGCCGTCGTCCGGATCACCGTCCAGGGCCTGCGCGAGGTGGACCCGACCGTCGTGGAATCCGCCCGTTCGCTCGGCGCCACCCGCTCGCAACTGCTGCGGCAGGTCCAACTGCCCCTCGCGCGTCCCGCGTTGCTGCTGGCCGTCAACCAGGCCGTGGTCCTGGTCCTCGCCGTCGTCATCATCGGCGGCCTGGTCGGCGGCGGCGCGCTCGGCTACGACGTCGTCCTCGGCCTCGCGCAGGGCGACCTGGCCACCGGCCTGGTGGCCGGCGCCGCGATCGTCTGCCTCGGCCTGCTCCTCGACCGCCTCACCCAGCCCGCGAAGGAGGCCTGACATGCGCGACGCACACCCCCGGCGCACCTCGCGCCGCCGCCGCGGCGCGGCCGTACTGGCCGCCGCGACCGGACTCGCCGTCCTCACGGGCTGCGGGGCCGCCGACATGACCCGCCAGTCCTCCCCGTACGCCGCCGCGCAGGGAGCGAAGACCGTCAACCTCTCCGTCCAGTCGTGGGTCGGCGCCCAGGCGAACACCGCCGTCGTCTCCTACCTCCTCGAACACGAGCTGGGCTACCGGGTGGACACCGTCCAGGTCGACGAGGTCCCCGCCTGGGACGCCCTCAGCCAGGGCCGCGTCGACGCGATCCTGGAGGACTGGGGCCACCCCGAGCAGGAGAAGCGGTACGTGGAGGGGAAGAAGACCATCACCCCCGGCGGGGACCTGGGAGTGACGGGCCACATCGGATGGTTCGTCCCCACGTACTTCGCCGAGGCCCATCCCGACGTCACCGACTGGAAGAACCTCGACAAGTACGCCGACCAGCTGCGCACCCCCGAGAGCCGCGGCAAGGGCCAGCTGATGGACGGCTCCCCGTCCTACGTCACGAACGACAAGGCACTGGTGAAGAACCTGGGCCTGGACTTCGAAGTGGTCTTCGCCGGCTCCGAGGCGGCCCAGATCACCCAGATCAAGCAGTTCGCCAAGGAGAACAAGCCCTTCCTGACGTACTGGTACGAGCCCCAGTGGCTCTTCGAACGCGTCCCGATGACCGAGGTGAAGCTGCCCGAATACACCGAGGGCTGCGCGGACGATCCGCAGAAGGTGGCCTGCGCCTACCCGAACACCCCGCTTCAGAAGTACCTGAACACGCGCTTCGCGGAGTCGGGCGGCAAGGCGGCCGAGTTCCTGAAGAAGTTCCACTGGACCAAGGCCCAGCAGAACGAGGTGTCCCTGATGATCGCCGAGGAGAAACTCTCCCCGGAGCAGGCGGCGAAGAAGTGGGTGGACCGCAACGAGACCGTGTGGAAGCCCTGGGTGCGGTGACCACCCCTGCGCCCTCCGTCCCCCGCTATCGAAGGGGGACGGAGGGCGCGGGATCACTCGGAGAATTTGATGTTCTGATCTCGCAGAACCCCTTGGCATTGAACACAAGGCCTTGCCGGTAGGCCGTGCTCTTCCGCTTTTGAATTCGGCATCTGATTGTTCCGCGTACGCACCGTGGCCATGCTGCCTCCACTGATGGCATCGGCGCCCTCGGCCGCCTGCGCCTGAACCAGGCAGTGCATTTCCGCGCAACCCTTGTTGTGATTGTTCCTCTTCATCACATCCGCCAACTCCGGCGACGGCTGCAGGCCGTCATGATTGCGGTCGTAGTACTTCGCGCCCGAAGGGGACGTGTACTCGGCCGCGTACTTCCCTCCGGGTATGTTTTGCACGCTGTCGGCGTAGTCCCCGAGGGTATTGCAGCTGTCGTTGTGGACCAGGAGGTCGAGCTGGCCCGCGCCGACGTGGTACGTGTGGATGTCGTCGACGGTGAGGTTGTGGACCCGCTGGTGCTGCGTCCAGGCCCGTACGGCGCTCACCTGGGTGTACGAGCCGCTGCCGGTCTGCAGCAGCATCCCGGGGGCGATCTCCTTGGCGTACACCCACTTGCCCAGCTCGGGCGCCCAGAACGGGTGGTTGTCCGTCGCGACGACCGTGCCCGGCTGTCCGCCGGGGTTGGCGACGGTGATCTCGACCAGGTTCTTCTCGCCCTCACCGGTGATCAGCCGGGTGACCGTGCGTGGGCCGTTCTCCCCGGTCACCGGGTCGGTGGCGAGGACCTCGTCGCCGACGCGGACCTGTTCGATGGGTTTGTGGCCGCCGTCGGCCATCAGGACCGGGGTGTCGCCGGTGAAGCTGTTGCAGCCGCCCGGGCTGTCGGCCGCCTTCGGGACGGGCGCGCTGTCGGCCGCCTTGGCCGTCTTCGCCCCGTCGGCCGCGTTGTTGGCGTTCTTGGCCGCCTGTGCGGCGTCGAGCGCCCTGTTGCCGTACTTGGCCGCGTTCGCCGCGTAGCCCGCGCCCGGGATGGCCGAGGCGGCGGAGAGGCCGGCGTTGACGTAGTCGCCCTCCGCGGCGTACCAGCCCGCGTTGCCCAGGTCGGCGACCTCGCCGACGACCGGGACCATGCCGACGACATCGAGGGTGGTGTGGCCGACCGACTTCCACGACGGCATCTTCGGCCACTTGCCGGTGGGGTCGGTCAGCTTGACCGGGTTGTTGTGGGTGTAGGTGTAGGCGGCGAGGTTGCGCGGTTCGGCGATGCCGCCCGCGATGTCCTTGTCGAGGTAGTCGGGCAGCGCCGGATCGGCGCCGGCCCACAGCTGGGTCCTCGGGTTGTAGTAGCGGGCTCCGTAGTAGTACAGGCCGGTTTCGGCGTCCAGTTCCTTGCCGGTGAACTGGTAGGGGGAGTCCGCCTGCCCGGTCCGCTCCTCCACCCACGTCTCCCCGTACGGGAAGTACTCCAGGTGCTCGGTGACCGCGCCCTGCTTGTCGGTCACGTACCCGGACGAGCCGATGTGGTCGGCGTGGAAGAACGACTGCGCGTCCTCCGTCCCGGTGACCGCGACGGTCTTGGTCGTCAGCCTGCTGTCGCCGACGAAGACGTGCTTGTAGCCGGTCGCGTCGCGTTCGCTGAAGTTGCGGTTCGGGTAGAGGGAGAGCCCGTCGCCCTTCTTGACGACGCGGTCGCCCTTGTCGTCGTAGGCGTAGGAGACGGTGGCGTCCGCGCAGCCGCTCGGATCCTGCGCGACGGTGGCCGTCGCGGTGTCCTGGCTGCAGACGAGGCGGTTCTCCTCGTCCCACACGTACTGCCGCCGCTTGCCGCCGACGACGGCGGTGTTGACGGTGTCGGTCAGGTTGCCGTTGCCGTCGTAGGCCTGGGTGACCGGCCCGACCTTGCTCGGCGCGTGCGGCTTGGTGCCGGCGTAGGCGTACGCGTAGTCGTAGCTGGTCTTGTCCTGGACGTCGACCGGGTTCGACGGGTCGTCGACCGGTTCGATCGGGCCGGCCGACCCGCCGCCGACCGGGAAGGCCGGGGCGCCGCCCGCGACCTCGTGGAGCTGGGACTTGCTCGTGGTGTTGTGGATCGAGTCGTAGCCCAGGGTCAGCGTGTACTTGTTGACCCGGTTGTTCTTGTCGGTGTACTGACCGGCCGCCGACGTCAGCCGGTACTGGTCGTCGTACCCGTAGGTCTGGGTGCTCGGACCGCCGATCTGCCCGCCCTGCGGCGCGTTGTTCGCCAGCGCGGTGATGTTGCCGATCTTGTCGTAGGTGTAGCCCAGGTTCTGGAACGCGGTCCCGTTCGGTGCCACCGACTTCAGCGCCGCGAGCCTGCGGTCCTCGGCGTCGTAGGTGTAGGTCGTGCGCACCCCGTTGCCGGTCTGCTGCAGGATCTTCTGCCCGAACTTGTCGTAGTCGAGCCGGTCCAGGTACGTGTAGTTGGTGCCGTTCTTGACCCCGGTCGCCCTCGTGACCTGGCCGCCGGAATCGTAGTCGTAGGCCAGGACCTCGCCGTCGGGGTAGGTCAGCTGCAGCACGCGGTTGAAGGCGTCGTAGCGCCACGCGGTGGTGTAGGTGCGGGGAGCGCCGCCGACCGCGGTGATCGTGCGGGTCTCCTTGGTCACCTCGCCCAACGCCCCGTAGGCGCGGGCCACCCTCCCGGCCGCGTCGCGGACCTCGGTGACCCGCGAGGCCGCGTTGTCCGGCGCGCCCGGAGCTCCGTAGGCATAGGCGACGTTGTTGCCCGGGAACGTGGGGTACCGGATCGCCTTCAGCCGCGAGTAGTCGTAGTCGTACTCGACGGTCTTGCCCGCCGCCCGGAGGTTCGCGGTGATCTTGGCTGTGATGTTCCCGGCCAGGTCGTAGCGCGTCTCGGTGCGTCCGGCGTCCGGGCTGTCGAACGCGGTGCGGCGCCCCAAGCCGTCGTACTCGGCGCGCGTGACGTTGTTCTTGTCGTCGGTGATCGCCGTGACCTGCTTCATCGGGTCGTGCTCGTAGCTGGTCGAGATCACCGCGGGACCGTTGAACTCCTTCACCGACGTGGTCGCGCCGCGGACGTCGGTGTACGTGCGCCGCTGCTTGCCGTTTCCGTCCGTCACCGTCTGCTCGAAGCGGGTCGTCCCCGCCCTGTCCGCGCCGAACGCGTACTCGGTGCTCGTGGCGACCCCGTCCGGCTGCACCGTCCTCACCGACCGGTCCAGCACGTCGAAGGTGTCCTTCGTGGGCGCCACGGCGTCGAACGAGGCGTTGAACGTCGTGTTCGCGGGCCCCTTGGCCTCCGTCACCGGGTAGTACTTCTCCACCGCGCGGCCCATGGAGTCGAACTTCAGCCGGCCGGACACCGTCATCACCTGGGCGGGCGCCGCCCCCGGCGACGCGGCCACCGAGGCGTCCTTCTTCGTCTGCAGCACCCGCTTGAAGCCGTCGCTGAAGGTGGTCGTGTCGATGGTGTCGGCGCGCACCCCCGTCGCCGTGCGGTCCAGGTGCTTGGTCGTCGCGTACGGGACCGCTGCCTCGGGGTGGTAGTCGAAGTCGATCGTGGCCTGGCCGCCGCCCGTTTCGTACGGCCCGGTCACCGTGTCCAGGCGTCCGACACCGTCGTAGGACATCGAGACCGACTGGTTGTTCTGGTCGGTGTTGCGGTCGGGCAGGCCGTACTTCAGGTTGTGCGTCGAGGACGACCGGTAGCCGAAGCTGTCCACGACGGACTCGACGTGCACGCCGACGACGCTGTCGTACCCGTACTCCAGCTTGTACCGCTGCCCGGTCGCGTTCACCGGGCCGGTCACCGACTTCAGGTTCCCGTTCGGGTGGTACTCGAGGTCCGAAACCGCCGCGTTGTCGCCGGTGAGGTACTCGCGGACCTGGCGTACCGCCGACGTCGCGCAGTCGATGCCGGACTCGCGGTGCCGCAGCACCGCGCCCGTCCCGGCGGCCTTCTGCCACAGCACGGTCGCGATCCCGACGATGCCGCGGTCGCGGCAGGCCGGATCGGACGCGCTGTATTCGTAGGTGGTCTCCAGGTCGTCCGCGGGGCCCTCGTCGGCCGCGTCGAACGTGCGGAGGACGTTGCCGTACCCGTCGTACGAGAGCTCGGTCAATGTGGACTTGGCCGCGGTCGCCGCGCCCTCGTAGAACTTCTCCTCGACACGGGTCAGTTGCGGGAACACCGTGGCGGTCGGGCTCTTCGGGTCGGCCTCCGCGCCCGAGGAAACGTCGTGCATCCGGTAGGTGTTGACCGTCTCGCGGTACGGGCGGTTCGCGCCGTTCGCGGTCAGCGTGCGGGTCAGCAGGCCGCGGCCGTAGTACCCGTCCGTGCGGTACTCGTCCGTCACCGTGCGGTGCAGGGCCTCGCCCGCGCCGGGGTCGCGGTCCTCGGTCACGACGCGGCCGAACCCGAGGAACTCGCGCTCGAGCCGGTCGTAGCGGCCCTGCTCGTAGCGGAAGGTGGTCAGGCGCGTGTCGGCTCCGTCGCCCGCGAGCCCGTCGAAGACCGCGGTCCGGGCCAGTACCCAGCGGCTCTCCGGCATGGCGGCGGTGTTGCCCGACCGGGTGTAGTCCAGGTCGATGCGGGCGCCCATCGGGCGGGTGACCGAGCGGAGCAGGTTGGTGCGACCGGTCTTGTTGACCGCGACCAGGAGTTCGTTGTCGCGGGTCGACTTGACGTGGTCGGCGAGGCCGTCGCCGTTGACGTCGCGCAGGCTGGTTTCGGCTCGGCTGATGCCGGTGGACGCGTTGGCGCCGGGGTTGAAGACGAAGACGCCGACGGGAGTGGGCAGGCCGACGGTGAAGTAGACACCCCCGCCGAGACTGGCGTTCTTGTCGACGGCGATCTCGGGGAAGCTGCCGCGGAAAGGGGCGGGCGCGGCGAAGCCGGTGCCGGTGTTGACCGCGACCTTCACGGGGTTGGCGCCGTCGGTGAACACCCGGTCGGTGAGGCCGTCGCCGTTGACATCCAGCATGCTCGCGTTGGTGAACGAGGTTCCCAGCTCGGCGGACACACCGCCGGCGAAGCCGTAGCGGTCGACGTTGAACCCGAGGTTGACGCCGACGTTGCGGGTGGACGCGTCGTTGATCGGTCCGGCCGACCAGGGTTCGCGGGCGGCGAAGGAGTAGCCGAGGTTCAACTGGGCGTCGCCGTTGGCGTACACCTTGTCCGGCAGCCCGTCCCCGTTGATGTCCATCAGGTCGACGCGGACGTCGGACTCGCCGCCGCCGAGGCTGCCGCCGATGCCGAGCGATGGTTGGACCGCGCCGGTGGTGGCGGTGTTGGCGCTGGTGCCCGCGTCGGGCGCGGCCATGCCCAGTGCGCTGGCGATGGTGGCGGACTCGCTGCCGGCGGAGTACGACACGTTGCCGGAGACGTTGTCCGCCTCGCGGACGTTGCCGCCGAGGGTGCCGCGCGTGGCGCCGAGCGCGCCGGTCATGTCGGAGAACTGGATCTCCTTGGCGCCCACGACGTCGGGGTAGCCGTCGCCGTTGAGGTCGAGGTAGTCGACCGAACCCGCGGTGATCCCGCCGACCACGGTGCCGCCGAACGGGCCCGCCGCGAGGGTGGCCGACACCTGGCCGGTGACACCGCGGCGCATCACCGCCCGGTCGCCCGCCACGTCGGCGTCGGTGACGACGTCGATGGTGTCCGCGCCGAGGCGGGAACTGGTCGCCATCGCGGCGGTGATCCAGGAGGACTCGTCCTGAGCGGCCCAGCCGCCCTTGGCGGGAACGGGGGCGAACACCGCCAGACGCGGCATGGTGAGACGGGGATTCGCGGTGAATCCCGGGACGTCCGCTTCCTTGGGTTCCTTGGGAAGGGCGTCCTTGAAGCTCTGGTCCAGCGTGAGTTCGGCCTGCTTGAGTGGTTGGGTGGCGCGGTCGCGGTTGCCCTGGTAGCCGATCACACCCCAGCCGCGGTAGGGCTGGGCGAAGGCGCCCTGCCCGACGGAGCCGTGCATGGCGCTGGGCGCCGGGGTGAAGGCCGGCCAGCTCGAGGTCACGTCGTAGGTGACCGAAGCGGACTGCTCGACGAGCAGGCCGAGCAGTGCGGTCTCCGTCGTGGAGTAGTCGACGTAGAGCTCGTCGCCGGCGGTGACCGGCACGGTCAGGTCCAGGTTCGGGCCACCGAAGGGGGAGGTGTCCTTGGCCTGGAAGATCCGTTTGCCGAGCAACTGCCCGCCGCGCTTCTTCACCGTGAACGCGATCTTGGCATCACCGAGGAGGTTGAAGTTGAAGGACACCTTCGGCCGCACCTTCAACTGGCCCGTCTTGGTCGCCTTGTAGGACTGCTGCGGCACGGTGAGGGTGTCCGCCGGGAACATGTCCATGTCGTACGGCGGGGTGATCACCATCGTGGGGTTCCCCGCGGCGTCGACGACCGACTCGACCCCCTGCGCGGCCGTGTAGTGCGCCTTCGGCGCCCAGCTCACCGCCGAGGCGTCGATCGGGGAGTCGGTCTTCAGCTTCCACGACATCTTCTCGAACATGCTGACCGGAATGCTCACGTCGATCGCGGAGGTGCCGGTCGACGCGGCGGGCAGCACCTTGCGGAACACCTCCGTGCCGGGGTGGACGCCGTTGCCCTTCTCGATCACGACGGTCACGTCGTCCGAGGTCGCCTTGTTCTTGACCACGTCACCGGTCAGCCGCAACGTGCCGCTCACCGGGACGGTCACCAGGGACGGCCTGCCGCCGAAGGTGAAGTCGGCCGACGCGCGGAACACGGTGTTCGCCAGCCCGTTCGCGTCCGTGCCGGTCGGCAGGTTGGTGTAGGTGATCGACGGGTCCCACGCGACGGTGTCGTACTTGCCGTCCAGGATCGACTGTGTGCGGAAGTAGAGCGCGTCGCCCTTCTTCACCGGAATCGACGTCACATTGCCCGGGGCGAACTCGGTGTGGTCATCGGGGCCGATCCGCTGCGCCCAGAGTTCGGCGTCCTTGTGCTGGATGGTGACCCGCACGCCGTCGGCCTTGGTATAGGCCGCCCGCGCCGGGGAGCGGTCCTGGGTCAGCTGCACGCGGCCGTCCACGCGGACGTTGCCGTCGAACGGCGCGACCCAGCGGCGCACCGAGTCCAGCAGCGGCGAGTTGTCCACCTGCTGGTTGAACTGCGCCGTCTGATCGCCGACTATCTCGCCGGTCACCGCGCCGCCCCCGATCGGCACCGGGGTGCGGGTGGAGTCCGCGCTGTAGGCGGGCTGCCCGTGCGCGTCCAGGTAGCCGAACAGCACGCCGCCGTTGTTCACCAGGTCGGCTATGCCGTCGCCGTTGACGTCGCTGAAGAACCGGTCCGAGGTGGTCGTGGTGCCCACGAAGTCCAGCTGGGCCGAGGTGGTGAGGACGTACGACTCGACGCCGATGGTGCCGGATAGCGTGCGCTCGGTCGAGATTCCCGGGAGGTTGATGAGCTTGACCGGCGTGTCGCCGAACTTCGGCTCCCCACCTGGTGTGGCCAGATTGGGCCGGTAGAACACGTCGTTGTTCTTGCGGAACACCTTGTCCGGCAGGTTGTCGCCGTTCACATCGGTCAGCGTCGACAGGCCATCGGACTGGCCCGCGCTGAACCCGACCTTCAACCCGACGGAACCCTCCTTGGACGGCAGCCCCTGCACGTTGTAGCCCGCGAACAGATGCGCGCCGAAGCTGGCCGACGTGTTCGCCGAGATCGCGCTGGCCTCGCCTTCGCGGATGTTCACCCCGAGGTCGTCGTCCGGAACCGACCAAGGTGCCGCGTCGGCGAAGGCGTTGTAATTGCCCGACTGGTCGCGCACGTCGTCGAAGTAGTCGAACGTGTGGGTGTTGAACAGCTTGTTGCTCTCACTGAACTGTGACACCGAGGTGAGCAGCGTCTTGGAGAACGCGCCGGTCCGGTAGTTCAGCTCGTAGGCGCGGATCAGCTGGTCGTCCAGCTTGACCTCGACCCGGCGCAGCAGGTCGGCGGTGACTCTCTTGAAGCCGTACTTGGCGTCGATCTGGACGTCGCCGCGGCGTGCCTCGCCCCGGTCGCGGTCCCGAAGGAAGGTGACCGAGTAGCGGCCCTCGGTGCCTCCGTGCCCGGTGTAGGTGATCCGCTGCAGGTAGAGTGCCCGACCTGGTACGGAGGCATTCGCCACCCCGCCGTCCTCGACCCGGACATGGTGGTAGCGCAGCAGGTTGTCGTGCCCGTCGCGTACCTCGCGCACCGCCCACACCGCGATGTTGCCGGACGCGTCGGCGAGCGTGGTGTTCTCCGCCCCGCCGAATACGGTACGGGTGCCCTGCTTGTCGGTGACCTCCCACCAGTAGTTCGACGGCTTGTCACCATGCCGGACGATCCGGTCGAACCGGCTCTCCACGCGGGAGTGGAACACCTTCTCCGCGGTACGCGGCTGGAGTTCGCCGCGGTGTGACACCGGGGTGAGCTGATCCCCGTTCAGCACGTACGACTCGGTTTCCTTGCCGCCGTCGTAGCGCGGGACGCCCCAGCGCGTGTCCACCGTGATCGACGGCGTGCTCAGGTCCCAGCCGACCCCGGTCCAGCCGTTGCCGCCCCCGGAGTTGTAGGCGACCGACAGCTCGGGTTGCAGGCCCCCACGCCCCTTGGGTATCTCCAGCGGGTACGCGAGGCGCGCGGCACCCTCGCTGTTCGCCGTCGGGGCCTCGATCAGGTTGACGCCGGCGCCGGGGTCGGCCGCCTTGATGTCCTTGATCTGGTTCGGGTTGAACGACGTGCCCTCAGGCCCCTCAGGCCCGGTCACCGCCGACCCCGCGTCGGGGCCCGCCGCGGTGTTGTGGAACCGCTGGGGCGAGGTCAGCCCGAACATGGCGAGCGCCATGATCAGGACGAGGATCACGCCGCTCCGGCCGCGGAACACGCGCTGGACAGTCATCAAAGAGCCCCCACACCGTCGGACGTCCCCAGAGCACGAGTCCCTGGACGACCGCGGCCCCCTGTACTACCGAACGGTAAATTGCGCGCAAGGCCGTTCGTACAGGGTTTCTGGCCAACGACGTTGCGCACGGTAACGATCCGACAACGGCGTTTTCCGGCCAGTGTGCTGACGAGTGGTGAGAGCCGGTGCCGCTGCGCACTGCGTCAGCCTGCAGGTGTCATGGATCATGGATCACGGAGCAACTGGCGTAGGGGGACAGCGAATCAGCGCTCATCGTCCGACCGAGTAGTCGACCACCGGGAAAAAAAACAGGAACAGGAACAGGAAGAGGGCAAGTTCATGACGATACGGGAGAGCAAGATCCCCGGACCCGAACACCCGATCACCATCGAGTCCACCGGTACACGCGTCGTGGCCCGCGTCGGCGCGCACACGATCGCCGACACCACCCGGGCCCTGACGCTGCGCGAGGCGAGCTACCCGCCGGTGCAGTACATCCCGCTCGAGGACGTCGACCAGAGCCTGCTCATGGCCAGCGCGACCCAGACGTACTGCCCGTACAAGGGGGACGCGTCCTACTACCGCATCGCCCTGGCCGACGGCGGGCCCGCCGACGCGGTGTGGTTCTACCGCGAGCCGCACGAGGCGGTCGCGGTGATAGCCGGCCACGTCGCTTTCTACCCGGACAAGGTGGACGTCCAACTCGGCGCCTGACGACGGCAAAACCAACCGAGCACGTCTGGCCCGCGCGTGCCGGGGCCATCCGTCGATGGGAGGGAGGCGGTACCCGCCTCCCTCCCATCGACGAGGATCCCACGGCGGGCAGGGGAGGGGACCCTCACCACAGGTCGGGGAAAGGGCTCTGCGTGCAGCGGACTTCGGCCGTCCGGTGCCCTCCGTGCCGTCAGTCGGCGTGGTCGGCCAAGGCCGCGTCGACCGCCGCCTCGGCGTGCAGGCGGGCGGTCGGGAAGACCGGTACGGGGCTGTCCTCGGGTCCGATGAGGAGCTCGATCTCGGTGCATCCGAGGACGATGCCCTCGGCGCCGTCGGCCACGAGGTCCTCGACGACCCGGCGGTAGGCCGCACGCGACGCGTCACGGACGATACCGAGGCAGAGCTCCTCGTAAATCACCTGGTGGACGAGCGCTCGCCCCTCGGAATCCGGCACGAGGACATCGAGTCCGCCCGCCGCGAGGCGGCCCCGGTAGAACTCCTGCTCCATGGTGAACGCGGTGCCCAGCAGCCCCACCCGGCGCAGGCCTGCACCGCGTACGGCGGCCGCAGTGGTGTCCGCGAGGTGGAGCAGCGGGACGGAGACAGCTGCCTCGACGGAGTCCGCCACCTTGTGCATGGTGTTCGTGCAGATGAGCAGCAGATCCGCGCCGGCCGCCTCCAATGACCGGGCCGCGTCGGCCAGTACCTCGCCGGCCTCGGCCCAGCGGCCCTGGACCTGCAACTGTTCGATCTCCGCGAAGTCGACGGAGTAGAGCACGCAGCGGGCCGAGTGGAGCCCGCCGAGCCGCTCGCGCGTCCGCTCGTTGAGGATGCGGTAGTACTCCGCCGTCGACTCCCAGCTCATCCCGCCGATCAACCCGATCGTCTTCATGCTCGTGTCCACACCCCTGCTTCGGCACCTCGTACGCCACACCTGACAGGCATCATAAGCAACATGCGGGATATTCCACGTAATCATAAGCAATGCTTTGATGTGCTAGGGCCAGGCTGCCCCGTCCAGTTCTTGTTCGCTGTGGTCCGGTGGCCCTCTGTGAGGGTCACCTACCGGTGCCGTCTGCCGCTGTCCACGCGCACCGTCATCAACAGACTCCCGCCCACGACCAGCACGAGTACCGGGAGCAGTACCGGGAGCACCGGTCACACCAGACCTTTGACCTGTGGCTTCAGGTTGGCGGAGGCTCCCTGCGCTCAGCCTCCGCGCCCGGTTCCTAGGCGGACCTGCGGCCCAGAACCCGCCGTATCCCGTACAGGGCCACGAGCAGCACGATGACGATGACCGCGACGATCAAGAGCTTCTTGAAGAGCCCGCCCTTCTTCTTGCTCTTCTTGCTCTTCTTGTTCCCGGTGGTCGCCCGGACGACTTGGGACGATGTCGGGGCGCGGAGGCCGGTCAGCGCGGCGGCGCCGGCGGGGAGAGCGCCCTGAGGGAGCGCCGCCGCGGCCGGAGCCTGCCGGACGGCCGGCGCCGCCGCGGTGGCGGTCGTCGCGGAGCCCAGCAGCAGCCCGGCGAGTACCAAGAGCGGTACGACTGCCGCCGCTATGGGGCGCTTCCTTGAAATACGGTTCTTTGTCACTGTCTCCCCAGTTCTTCGACGCCCCGGCCGGGCCCGGTGGAATCCGGGCGGCCGGGGCCTTGGAGCATCGTCGACGAGTTCGACCGCCCGGGCAAGAACATGGGCCGAGCGGCACTGCCGACGGGCGATCGACCGGCTCGACCAGTCCCGAGCGGTCCGACGCAGCGCCGTCGGCCCGCCCGCGTCAGCTGTCCGGGGAGCCCGGCGGTCGGCGCAGCTCGAGCAGAGCCATCGCGATCTTCACTCCGGTCGAAATCGTCAGGGCCTGCAGGAACGGCATGCCCATGAGCCACAGGGCCACCGTCATGACCGTGAGCACCAAGAAAGCCGGTGGCAGATTGGTTCGCCGGATCGCGGCCCGCAAGCGTCCGGCTCTGCTCCCATGCTGATGCACCGTACTGACCGGACGCGCAGTGACGCCTTCCTCCTCGGTTTGCGGCATTGGCTGCTGTCCTTCCCTCGTGCTCGTCTCCGGCCACGAGTCTCGGGTGCGCCCCGGAGGCCTGCCACTCCTGCCCCTCGTGCCCGCCGCCATCCGAGTTACGGTTCCGCCGAAAGAGATGCCGCACGCACGGGCACGAAGGGTGACATCAGGGCCCCCGGCCGGTGACTCGCCCCACAGGACCCAGGTCACATACGAATCGGAATAGTAGTCCCCAAACATCCCATATGCCCCCCTTCGGACCGCCTCCCACCTGCGCCGATGCCCTCACACCCACGCGGGGTCCGTGGTACCCCGGCTGCGAGGCCCTCTAGTAAGCGGGGTCGTTGCCAGCCGGTCCGAACCCCCGTAGAACTGGATGAGTCGCAAGGCGGACGGAGATCGGCCGGGTTCACCCCCGGTCTCC
>NZ_JAGGOW010000169.1 GCF_018614135.1 Streptomyces sp. ISL-66 | reverse complement strand
GGTCGTGGCAGTCGCGGCCGTCACGGCCGTCGCCCGATCCCGTCCGGTCTCGCGCGGTGTCACTCGAACGGCCCCGCTCGCGGGCTCGCCCATGGTGGGAGGGACCCCGGTGAGCGAGGATTTCCGCAGGCAGTGACCGCGCGACACCGGGGGTTCGGCGATGAAGGCAATCGGCAAGATAGGCGTGGCGGTGGCCGGTCTGGGCGTCGTCGGCGGCGCGGCGTACGGCATACCGCACGTGGTGTCCGCGGACGGCGAGGACGGCTCGGCGGCCGCCGAGCAGCGGCTGCGGGCGAAGCCGGAGGCCGGTCCCAGCACCGCGGCGAGCCCCGCCGGTTCCGCTCCCGCCACCGCGCCCGCGGGCGGGAAGGCGTTCACGCTCGTCGGGACGGGCGACATCATCCCCTACCCGTCGATCATCCAGCGGGCCGCCGACGATTCGGCGGAAAGGGGCGGTTACGACTTCCGGAAGATGCTCGCCGGGGTCAAGCCCATCGTCTCCGCCGCCGACCTGGCGCTCTGCCACCACGAGATACCGTACGGCCGACCCGGCGGCCCCTACACCGGATACCCCCTCTTCAAGGCCCCGCACCAGCTGGCCGACGCCCTCAAGGACACCGGTTACGACAGCTGTTCCACCGCCTCGAACCACACGCTGGACGACGGGTACGACGGCCTCGTCCGCGTCCTCGACCACCTCGACCGGGTCGGCATCCGCCACGTGGGCTCGGCCCGCGGCCCCGAGGAGGCGAAGGCCCCCGCGCTGCTCGAAGCCGGCGGCGCCAAGGTCGCCCAACTCGACTACACCTACGGGACGAACGGCATCCCGCTCCCGTCCGGCAAGCCCTGGGCCGTGAACCTCATCGACCAGGACCGGATCATCGCCGACGCCCGCGCCGCGCGCGCGGCCGGCGCGAACGTCGTCGTCCTCAGCGTCCACTGGGGCTCCGAGTGGCAGACGGCGCCCGACCAGGAACAGCTGGACCTGGCCCGGGCGCTGACCGCGTCGCGCGGGGTCGACGGACTTCCCGACCTCGACCTGATCCTCGGCACGCACAACCACGTGCCGCAGCCCTACGAGAAGATCAACGGCACCTGGGTCGTGTACGGCATGGGCGACCAGGTGGCCAGCTTCTACGAGGCCGACAAGGCCCGCGGCAACATGTCCTCGATCCCCCGCTTCACCTTCGCCCCGGCGGCCGACCGGCCGGGCCGGTGGGACGTGGTCAAGGCCGAGTACCTCACCCAGTACTCGGACATGCGGCCGCCGTTCCGCGTCGTCTGCGCCTCCTGCGACGGCGCGGACGGCGCGGACGGCGCGGACGGGGCCGACGGGTCCGGCAGGTCCGGCAGGTCCGGCAGGTCCGGCGCCGACAGCACGTACGCCGCCGTTGACCGAGAGGTCACCAAGGCCGTGATGTCGCGCGGCGCCGGCGAGCAGGGGCTGGCGCGCGCCACGCGGTAGCGCCGTGGCCACCTCCGGCCCGCCGGCCCCGCCGGCCCGTGGGCCCCGTCGCGCCTCCCCGGCGACGGGGCCCACGGGACCTACGGGACCTACGGGACCGCGCGGGCTACGAGGCCCTGCCCCGCCGGGTGACGACCAGCGCGGCCGCGCCGAAGCCGAGCAGGATCAGCGCGCCGCCCGTCACGTACGGGGTGAGCGAGCCGCCGCCGGTCTCGGCGAGGTTGGCCTCGGTCCCGGAACCGCCCGGGGCACCCGAAGTCCCCGTCTGGGGCTTGACGCCGGGCGGGGCCGAGGGGCTGGGGGCGGGCGCGGCCGGGGACTCGCAGCGCGCTTCGGCGAGTACGACTTCGCCCTCCACCTGGGCCACGTTCAGGTCGAGCGGGTTCACCGACACCTTGAGCCGCAGCGCGGTCGCGGCGGCGGTGGTGGAGGTGGTCTCGGCGGCGGAGAGCTCCAGGCTGACCAGACCGACCTTGGGAACCTCGATCTTGGTGGGACCGCCCGCCGAGAGGGTGACCTTCTTGCCGAGCACGGTCACCTTGCCGAGCAGGTTGGAGCTGGCGACCGGCTTCTCTCCGGCTTCGCACACGGCTTTGGAGGTGACCTTCTCCACCTCGATCAGGGAGAGCAGGGGCAGGCCCGGCACGTGTACCCGGGCCTTGGCGAGGTTGGCCTCGGCCTCGGCGCGGTTCTTGTCGGCGGTGGCCTTGGAGGTGGCGACGTCGGCGCGCAGGACGCTCACCGGCTGCCCTCCTTCGACCCCGTCCAGAGTGACGGCCAACGCCGTCTTCGCCGCGTCCGCCGGGGCGCTGACCTCGTTGAGGGTCGCCTTCAGCGGGACGTGGACGGTCTTGTTGAGCAGGCCCACGTCCAGTGCGGCGCGCAGGACGACGGCACTGGCCTTTCCTTCGCCGCCGCCGGGCTGCCCCGTGGCGGAGGCGGGCGGGGCGCAGAGCAGGGCCACCGCGCCCGTGGCGAAGAGTGCGGCCACGGGCATGCGGAAGGTGTTGCTGTTCAAGTTGGTGGAACCCCCGGGGAGATGGGAGCCGTCGCGCCGCCAATGGGGGACATTGCGCGCGTCGACGGCCTCGACCCCGGAATCTTTACGCACTGAGAGTGAACGGGTGCCAACCTGGCGTGAGTTCACCCCAAAGGGTGGTTTCCGGGCATTGGTTCGAATCAATACGCCTCACCCGGAACGGGAGTTCCCTCCCACCGCGGGCATGGTGGGCATCAAGCCCCGCGAAGGGCGTGCACAACGACCACGGGGCCGCCGAGGTCACGCCGCGTCAACGCGCCCCGGCGCCGCCCTCAGGCCACCACCCGGCCGTTCACCACCACCCGCAGCGGCTGCGCCAGCGCCCGTACGTCGGCCCGTGGATCGCTCGCGTAGACGACGAGGTCGGCCGGCGCCCCCTCGGTCAGGCCGGGCCTGCCGAGCCATTCACGGGCTCCCCACGCCGTCGCCGAGAGCGCCTCCAGCGGCGGGATCCCGGCCTTGACGAGCTCGCCGACCTCGGCGGCGACCAGGCCGTGCGGCAGGGAACCCCCCGCGTCGGTGCCGACGTAGACCCCGATGCCGGCGTCGTAGGCGGCCCGGACGGTGTCGTAGCGCCGCTCGTGCAGCCGGCGCATGTGCGCCGACCAGGCGGGGAACTTGGCCTCGCCGCCCGCCGCCATCTTCGGGAAGGTCGCGATGTTCACGAGGGTCGGCACGATCGCGACCCCGCGCTCCGCGAACAGCGGGATGGTGTCCTCGGTCAGCCCGGTGGCGTGCTCGACGCAGTCGATGCCCGCTTCGACCAGGTCGCGCAGGGAGTCCTCGGCGAAGCAGTGCGCCGTGACCCGGGCGCCGAGGCGGTGGGCTTCGGCGATGGCCGCCTCGACCTCGGCGCGCGGCCAGCAGGCCGTCAGGTCCCCGGCCTCACGGTCGATCCAGTCGCCGACGAGCTTGACCCAGCCGTCGCCGCGCAGCGCTTCCCGGCCGACGTACTCGACGAGGTCGGCCGGCTCGATCTCGTGGGCGAAGTTGCGGATGTAGCGGCGGGTGCGGGCGATGTGCCGGCCGGCCCGGATGATCTTCGGCAGGTCCTCGCGGTCGTCGATCCAGCGGGTGTCGGACGGGGATCCGGCGTCGCGGATGAGGAGGGTGCCGGCGTCCCGGTCGGTCAGGGCCTGGCGTTCGGCGGTTTCCGCGTCCACCGGCCCGTGCGCGTCGAGCCCCACGTGGCAGTGCGCGTCGACCAGCCCGGGGAGCACCCAGCCCGCGACCTCGGTGACCTCGCCGGGCCCGCGCGGACGCTCGTAGGAGACGCGTCCGCCGACGACCCACAGCTCGTCGCGCACCTCCTCGCGCCCGACCAGCACCCGCCCCTTCACATGCAGCACACCGCTGTCACCGTTGACGTCGTCGCTCATGCGGGCACTGTACGTGCGCACTCGGTAGGCTCTCCAGGCCCCCCGGACGACCATGAGCAACCCGGACGAAGAGAGCAGCACCGTGAACCACCCCCTCCTGGACCTTCCGCCCCTCACCGCCGCGCGGTTCGCGTCGATCGAGCGCGGGGTCGCGGAGCTGCTGCGGACCCGGGCGGACGTGGTGATCACCCAGGGCGAGGCCCTGCTGCCGCTGGAGGGCTGCATCCGCTCGGGCGCGCGGCCGGGCGGGGCCGCGCTGAACGTGGTCACCGGCCCCTACGGGACCACCTTCGGCAACTGGCTGCGCGACTGCGGGACCACCGTGGTGGATCTGGCCGTCCCCTTCGACACGGCCGTGAGCGCCGCCGAGGTGGACCGGGCCCTGACCGCGCACCCGGAGATCGACTTCGTCTCGCTGGTCCACGCGGAGGCGGCCACCGGCAACACCAACCCGGTCGCGGAGATCGGCGAGGCGGTGCGGGCCCACGGCGCGCTGTTCATGCTGGATGCGGTGGCCTCGGTGGGCGCGGAACCGCTGCTGCCGGACGAGTGGGGCGTGGACCTGTGCGTGATCGGCGCGCAGAAGGCGATGGGCGGCCCGGCCGGGGTCTCCGCCGTCTCGGTCTCGGAGCGCGCGTGGGAGCGTTTCGCCGCGAACCCGGCCGCCCCGAGGCGCTCGTACCTCTCCCTGCTGGACTGGAAGGAGCGCTGGATCGACGCCGGGCGCAAGGCGCTGCCGCACGCTCCCGCGCAGCTGGAGATGCTGGCGCTGGAGGCCTGCCTGGACCGCATCGCGGCCGAGGGCCTGCCCGCCGTGACGGCCCGCCACGCGGCCGCGGCGGTGGCGACCCGCGCGGGCGCGGCGGCGCTGGGCATCGCCCCGTACGTCGCCGAGGCCGCGGCGGCCGCTCCGGTGGCCACCACCCTGCGGGTCGCGGAGGCCTCCCTGGTGACGGCGAAGGCTCTGGCGGCGGACCCGTCGGCTCCCCTCGCGGCGGGCGGCGGAGCGCTGGCCGGGGAGATGGTCCGGGTCAACCACTACGGCGCCGCGGCCACCCCGGAGTCGGTCCGCGCGGCCTTGACGGCCCTGGCGACGGCCCTGTCCGTCTCCCCTGACCCGGCGCTCGAGGCGGCCACGGCGGCCTGGCGGACGGCCGCCTCGTCCTAGCTCGTGCTGCGGCCGGGAAGGCCTGCCGCTCGTGCTGTGGCCGGGAAGGCTTGCCGGCCACAGCACTGGAACTGCCCGGTGCCTCGGCGAACTCCCCGGTGCCTCAGCCCGCGAGGGCGTCCAGCAGCCGGTCCACGTCCGCCTCCGTGTTGTAGAGGTGGAAGGAGGCCCGCAGGTTCCCGGCGCGGGCGGCCGTGGCGATGCCCGCGGCCAGGAGGGCCGGCCGGCGGTCGGCCAGGCCCGGGACGGAGACGATCGGGGAGTCGCCCGGGACGGGTTCGTGGCCCAGGCGGGCGAGTCCGGCGCGGTAGCGGGCGGCCAGGGCCGTGTCGTGGGCGTGGACGGCGTCGATGCCGATCCGCTCCAGCAGGGCCAGCGAGGGCTCGGCCGCGTGGTAGCCGAGGAAGGCCGGGGACTCGTCGAAGCGCAGGGCCCCGTGGGCCAGTTGCCGGACCGGACCGTAGGTGGCGTCCCACATGGACTCGGCGGCCACCCAGCCCGCGTGGAGCGGGGTCAGGGTGTGCTGGGCCTCCTCGGAGACCGTGAGGTACGAGACCCCGCGCGCGGCGAGCAGCCACTTGTACCCGGCGGTGACCGTGTACTCGTACGGCGAGGCGTCGAAGGGCAGCCAGCCCACCGCCTGGGTGGCGTCGACCAGCATCCGCGCCCCGTGCGCGGTGCTCGCGGCGCGGACGGAGGCGAGGTCGGCGCTGCGCCCGTCCGCGGACTGCACGGCGCTCAGCGCGACCAGTGCGGTGCCCGGGCCGACGGCTTCGGCGAGGGATTCCAGCGGGGCGAAGCGGACCTTGAGGTCGTCGCGCACGATGAAGGGGTTGATGACGGAGGCGAAGTCACCCTCGACGCAGAGGACTTCGGATCCGGCGGGCAGTGCGGCGGAGACCAGGCCCACGTGGGTGGAGACGGCCGAGCCGACCGCCACCCGGTCCGGGGCCACGCCGACGAGGCGGGCGAAGGCGTCCCGGACCCGGTTCACCCGGTCGAAGTCGCCGAAGCCGGACGGGGTTCCGGCCCCGGCCGCGTCGGCCAGCCGGTGCACTTCGGCGACGGCCGCGACCGGCAGGACTCCGCAGGCGGCGGTGTTGAGGTAGGTGGTGGAGTGCGCGAACTCCGCACGGACGGCTTCGGGCGGCAGAAGATCCATGCCTCCCACTCTGGGCCAGCATCGACCCGCAGTCCATGACCCGTTCCGCGCACTCGAACCAAAGGATCGCTTATGCCGCCGAGCCGGGGCCGGCGGGCGGGCCCGTGCCCGCCCGGTCAGGTCACGTCAGGCCCGGCCAGGCCCGGCCAGGCCCGGCCCGGTCAAGTCCGGCCAGCTCAGGCCGGCCAGCTAGATCCGGCCAGGTCACGCCTGCGGTACCGCGCAGGCGCCGTCGGGCTCGCACGCCTCGCCGTCGGGTGCGGCGGGCGCGAGCACCTCGCGACCGGCCCAGGCCTGCTCCAGCGCCCGGGTGAACACCTCGGCGGGCTGGCCGCCCGAGATGCCGTAGCGCCGGTCGAACACGAAGAACGGCACGGCGTTCGCGCCCAGTTCGGCCGCCTCCCGCTCGTCGGCCCGTACCTCGGCCGCGTAGGCCGAGTCGTCGGCCAGCACCGTGCGGGCCTCGGCCTCGTCCAGACCGGCCTCGACGGCGAGCGCGACGAGCGTCTCGGGGTCGAAGACGGAGCGTTCCTCCGCGAAGTTGGCGCGGTAGGCGAGGTCGAGCAGCTCCTCCTGGCGGCCGCGGGCGGCGGCCAGGTGCAGCATGCGGTGGACGTCGAAGGTGTTGCCGTGGTCGCGGCCGTCGGTGCGGTACGTCAGCCCCTCGGCGCGGGCGCTCGCGGCGACGTGCTCCTCCATGCCCCGGGCCTCTTCGAGAGTGCGGCCGTACTTCTTGGCGAGCATGTCCAGGACGGGCGCCACCTCGCCCTTGGCGCTGTTCGGGTCGAGCTCGAAGGAACGGAAGACGACCTCGATCTCGTCGCGGTGCGCGAACTCGGCCAGTCCCTTGGTGAAACGGGCCTTCCCGATGTAGCACCAGGGGCAAGCGATGTCGCTCCAGATCTCGACGCGCATGTTCCTTCTTCTCTCCGTGGTCCGGGGCACCCCGGGGATCACCCGGGGAATGAACGGTTCCGTGTTCAACCAACCGCCGTCCCGCCTCATTCCCGGGCGGCGGGCTCCTCCACCGTGAGCCAGAGGATCCGGTGGGAGCCGGCCGGGGCTCCGGAGGCGTCCGGGAGCCAGCCGTGGTGCGCGTAGAAGGCCTGGGCGCGGAGGTTGTGCTCGTAGACCTCCAGGCGGACCCTGCGGATGCCCGCGCGGCGCCAGGCGTCGAGACAGGCTTCGTGCAGGGCGGCCCCGGTGCCCCTGCGCCAGTGCGCGGGGTCCACGTGGAGCTGGGTGAGCGTGGTCTCGCCGTCGGCTGTGCGGAAGGCCGCCACGCCGGTGAGCTCGCCGTCCCGCACGGCGCAGAGCACCCCGCCGTCGGCGCCCGTACGGGCGACCGCCCGGGACCAGCCCTCGCGGGTGCGCTCCAGCTCGGCCGCGCCGCCGTAGGCCTCCTCGGGTATCCGGCCCCGGTAGTAGGTGGCGCGGGCCCGGGTGTGGAGGGCGGCGATGGCGTCGAGGTCGGCGGGCTGCGCGGTCCTGATCATGGACAAGAAAACGCGCCGGGAACCGTGGCGGTTCCCGGCGCGCGTCCCGCGCCCGGGGCACGGACGCGATTCGGCCACGCGTACGAGGCGGCGGCCGGCGCGGCTACTTCTTCAGCCACGCCTCCATCATCTTCTGCGCGACGGGGGCGGCCAGCTTGCCGCCGCCGATCTCGGTCCGGTCCGTGTCCGAGTTCTCGATCACCACGGTGACCACGATCTGCTTGCCGTTCAGCTTTCCGTACGTGGTGTACCAGGCGAGCGGCGGCAGGCTGTTGCCCACGCCGCGCTGGGCGGTGCCCGTCTTGGCGCCCGACTCGACGCCCGGGATCTGGACGTTCCTGCCGCCGCCCTCGGTGGCGACCGTCCTCATGGCGTCCTGGACCATCGAGGCGGTCTTCCCGCTCATCACCTGCGCGGACTTCGGGTCCTTGAAGCTCTCCAGCACGTTGCCGTTGGAGTCGGTGACCTCGGAGACCTCGTGCGGGGAGACCAGCTTGCCGCCGTTCTCGATCGCCGCCGTCACCATCGCCATCTGGAGCGGGGTGGCCTGGACGTCGAACTGGCCGATACCGGTCTGGGCCACCTGGTCGACCGACATCTTCTTCGAGGGGTACTTGCTGGGCGGGGTGGTCCAGACGGGGACCTTCTGCACCACGTTGAAGCCGAGTTTCTCGGCCATCGCGCGCATCTTGTCCTGGCCCAGCTGGTGGGCGAGCTCCGCGAAGACGTTGTTGCAGGACAGCTTCAGCGCGGTCCGGGGGGACACGTTGTCGCAGGACGCGTCGGGCACCTCGCTGCGCAGTTTGGTCCGCGTACCGGGGATCGTGTAGTCGCCCGGGGTCGAGGTGGGGGTGTCGATGTTCGTGACCAGGCCGTTCTCGATGGCCGCGGCCAGGGTGACCAGCTTGAAGGTGGAGCCGGGCGCCTGCGGCTTGCGCAGCGCCGTGTTCTCCATGGCCTTGCCGTTGTCGGCGTTGAGCGCGTCCCACGCCTTCTGGTCCGCCTCGCCGGCCCCGGCGATGGTGCCCGGGTCGAAGGACGGGTTGTTCACGACGGCCAGGATCTCGCCGGTGGCCGGGTCGAGGGCCACGGCGGAGCCCTGCTTGCCCTGGAGCGCGTCGTAGCCGGCCTTCTGGACGCCCTTGTCGATCGTGGTCAGGACGTTGCCCGGGTCGGCACGCTTGTTGGTGAGCGTGTCCATGATGCTCTTGAGCCGGCTGTCGGAGCCGTTGAGGACGTCCTTGTAGATGCCCTCCAGCATGCTCGTGCCGAAGGCCTGGGAGCTGTACCCGGTGACCGGCGCGTACAGCGGCCCGTCGACGTAGGTCCGCTTGTACTGGAAGTCCCGTCCGCCCGTCTTCGCGGAGCCGGTGATCGCCTCCCCGCCCACGATGATGTTCCCCAGCGGGTTCTCGTACTTCCCGATGAGGTTCCGTCGGTTGTTCGTGTCGTCTGCGAGGGCCTGGCCTTGGTACGCCTGCACCCAGGTGACCCGCACCAAAAGGGCCAGCACCAGAAGCAGACAGAAGACCGACGCACGCCTGATCGTCTTGTTCATCCCCCAGAAGGACGTCCCAGCCGCCCCAGCCGTTCCGCTCTGCCCCGATTGTGGCGGAGTTCTCAGCTTTTCCTCATGAGGAAACCTCCCTCGTAGGCGGCGATGACCGCCTGGGTGCGGTCCCGGGAGCCCGTCTTGGCCAGGACCGCGGCGACGTGCGTCTTGACCGTTTGCGGTCCGACGCCGAGGCGCTCGCCCACCTCGTGGTTGGACAGACCCGTGGCCATCAGGCGCAGTACGTCGGCCTCCCGGTCGGTGAGCCGGGCCACCCAGGGAGCGGCGGCGGGACCGGCTCCGGGCGGGGTGCGGGCGGCGGCCAGGGAGCGGACGGCCGCCGGGAAGAGCAGCGAGTCTCCGCGGGCCACGAGCCGGACCGCGCCGGTCAGTTCGTCGGGATCGGCCCGCTTGAGGAGGAACCCGGCGGCTCCCGCCCGCAGCGCGTCGTACACGTACGCGTCGTTCTCGAAGGTGGTGACCACCACGATCCGGGGCGGCTCGGCCATCGTGGCGAGGATCAGCTCGATGGCCCGGATGCCGTCGATCTCCGGCATCCGGACGTCCATCAGCACCACGTCCGGGCCTAGCGCGCGGACCACCGCCACGGCCTCGGCCCCGGTGGCCGCCTCCCCGACGACCTCCATGTCGGGCTCGGCGTCGAGGATGACCCGCAGGGCGGTGCGGACCATCCGCTCGTCGTCGGCCACCACCACGCGCAGTGGCGGCCGGACCGGCGGGGTCATCGGGCGCCCGCGCCGAGCGGGAGGACGGCCCGCAGCCGCCACCGGCCCTCCTGCGGCCCGGCCTCGACCCGCCCGCCGAGCAGCACGGCCCGCTCGGCGGCCCCGCGCAGCCCCCGGCCCCCGGTGGTGCGGGCCTCCGCAACGGCGCCCCGCTCGTTCGTCATGGTGATCTCCAGTTCACTGTGTCCGCCGCGCCCCCGTACGAGGATCCGCAGATCGACCGGGCCCGCCCCGTGGCGCAGGGCGTTGCTCAACCCCTCCTGCACGATCCGGTAGGCCTCGCGCGAGACGATCGCCGGGATCCGGTCCCAGTCTCCGGCCGGCCCCGGGTCCTGGTGGGCGGTGATCGGGGTCCCGGAGGCCCGGCTGCGAGCCAGCAGCCCGTCGAGGTCGGCGGCGAGCGTCGGCGCGGGCGCGGGCCTCCCGGCCCCACCCCGGGCCCCGCCCCCGACCCCGCCCGCCACACCGCCGCCGTCGTCCGCCACACCGCCGCCGTCGTCCTCGCGCAGCAGGCCGAGGACGGCGTCCAGCTCCCCCACCGTGCGCCGCGTGGTGTCCTCGATCGCGGCCAGTGCCTCCCGTACGAAGCCGGGGTCGCTGTCGAGCACCCGCCGGGCGGCGCCCGCCTGGAGGGTGACCGCGCTCAGCGCGTGCCCGACGGCATCGTGCAGCTCCCGCGCCAGGCGGCTGCGCACCGCCAGCTGCGCGGCCCGCTCCTCGGCGGCCGCCAGTCGGTCCGCCGCCGTCGGCCCGAGCAGTACGGGCGCCAGCCGGGCCAGCAGCGCCCCGGCCCCGGCGGCGCACAGGACCACCCCGGCCAGCAGCCCGGCCCCGAGCAGGGGGGCCGCGTACGGCTGGGCACTCGTGCTGAACCAGCCGAGGCCGAGCGGGAGCTCGCGCAGCGCGCTCACGAACGGCAAGGCCATCAGCACCACCGCCATGGGCGGCGCCGCCAAGCTGATCCCGCTGACCAGCGCGCCGATCCCCAGGTGCAGGGTCCACCAGGCCGAGGTCCGGCCCCGAGCCGCCCAGGTCCGCGCCGGCCCCTCGGCGAACCGCTCCCCCGACACCCCGCACAGGGCCCTCGCCGCGGCCACCGCCATCGGCCGGACCAGTCCGAACAGCCCGGTCGCCGCGACGAGCGGCAGGCAGAGGGCGTAGGCGATCAGGCTGAGCGGCAGGGAGTCGAGCGCGTTGACCCCGCCGCCTATGACACCGACCGCCACCTGCGTCAGCAGGAAGTACGGCATCAGCAGCGCCCCGCCGAGGATCAGATGGACCCACCTGAGATGAACCCGGCCGACCCCGACCCGGCCGACCCCGACCCGGCCCGCCCCGACCCGCTTCGGGCTCCCCCGCCACGGGCGCATCCGGCCCGACCGTCGCCAGCCGGTCCATATCCAGCCCGACCGTCCCCAGCCGGTCCGAATCCGGGTCCCCGGCCGCCGTTCCACGCCGCCCCCTTCAGGCCGTGCGGCGGCCGGTGAGGAACCGCCCCAGGACGGTGGTCGCGAGGAGGGCGATGATCATCTGGCCAGCGTAGATCACGTAGGTGGCGGTGGTGATCCGTTCGTCCGGGCCGGCGTCCCCGCCCGAGATGGCGGTCAGCATCCACATCCCCCAGCACAGGGTCGCCGCCGACCCGGTCCACGCGACGGCCAGCGGCCACCCCGCCCGCCCGGTCCCGCCCTTGGCGAGCAGCACCGCGCCCACCGCCGCGGTCAGCGCGCATATCCCGTGGACGGCGGAGACCACGCCGGCGTCCGAGGAGTACTGCGCGATCTGCGCCGCGTTGCGCCCGGCAGTGCCGCCGAAGGCCCAGTAGAAGTGCGTCGCCGAGACCACCAGGGCCAGCGCCGCCGCGGCTCCCGCCACCACCCCCGTGGGTGACGGGAGCCGCGCGCCGAGAGGGCCTTGCCAGCGCCGTCCCCAGCGCTCCCGCGCATAGGGCACGAACAGACCGGCCAGGGCTATCGCCTGGACGATGAAGCCCGCATAGACGGCGTGGAACACCCAGGGCTCGAGGAAGGGCTCCTCGGCCGCCTGCGCGGCCGCGTCCGGTCCCTGGCCCAGGGCTCTCAGGACCAGTTGGCCGGGGAAGCCGAGCACGATGGGTGTGAGCAGGCCGGTGGCGACGAAGGCCGGGACGATGAGCAGCCAGGATGGCACCCGCCTGCCCCAGGGTCTGGTGAGCACCAGCACGAGGACGATCACGGTGGCGTCCATGAGCAGCGAGACGGCATTCGCCACCGTGGTGAACAGCCGGGGCTCCAGCAGTCCGCTGCCCTCGGGTATCCCGATGTGACTCCCGGCCAGCCAGGCGGTCTTGAGCGTCAGATACGGGACGGTGGCGGCGACGGCAGCCACGGACAGGGCCCTCCGACCGACCCCCGGCCGACCGGAGGACGGCCCGGCGGAAGACGGCCCGGCGGAAGACGGCTGTGTTTCGTCGTGCGTCGGTCGTGGTGACCGCGGCGTGTGAACGGCTCGTGTGGTCATGACTCAACGGTCCCGTGTCCGCGCCCGCGCCACCTCCCCCTTGAAGGGGAACCGCCTCCCCCGCCCGGGGGAGGAATCAGCCCCTCCGCCCCACCACCTGCGACCGCGCCCGCCGCCTCACGCCCACCACCTCACGCCCCTCACCTCCCGGCCGCCACCACCTCACATCCGGCGCGTCACCACCGACAGCCGGTCCCGCGCCTCGAACAGCGCCGCCTTGATGACCTGCTCGTGCCCCGGCGTCAGGCGCGCCACCGGCACCGAGCAGCTCACCGCGTCCCGCGCCGGCGTGCGGTACGGCACCGCCACCCCGAAGCAGCGCAGTCCGAGCGTGTTCTCCTCCCGGTCCACCGCGTACCCCTGCTCCCGCACGAGCGCCAGCTCCTCGATGAGCCGGTCCCGGTCGGTGATGGTGTGCTCGGTGACGGATTCCAGCCGCCGCGGCAGCAGGCCCCGTACCTCTTCGTCCGTGTGCGTGGCCAGCAGCGCCTTGCCGAGCGCCGTCGAGTGGACCGGCAGTCGGCGACCGACCCGGGTGAAGGGCCGCAGGTAGTGCTGGGACTGCCGGGTCGCGAGGTAGACCACGCTCGTCCCGTCCATCCGGGCCAGGTGGATGGTCTCCGTCGTGTCGTCGGAGAGCCGGTCCAGCGTCGGCCGCGCCGCCGCGACGACCTCGTCCCCGTCGATGTACGAGCTGCCGACGAGCAGCGCCCGTACGCCGATGCCGTACCGCGTGCCCGTCGCGTCCGTCTCCACCCAGCCCAGGTTCACCAAGGTGCGCAGCAGCATGTAGAGGCTGGACTTGGGCAGGGAGAGATCGTTCTGGATGTCGGCCAGACTGTGCAGCCCCGGCCGTGCCGCGAAGTGTTCCAGCAACAGGACCGTGCGTACCGCCGATTTGACGGCCGCCGCTGCGCCCGAGCCCCCCGACTCAGCTGTCGTCATTCGCTTGTGTGCCCCTCTGTCGCTTGCTCGGCTCCCGCTGACGTCCGCCCGCATCCGGCCGGTTCACGGGCTCGTCCCTTGTCAACCCGCAAGACGCGGAAATAGAGTCCACGGTGGGTGTGATCATTCATCCAACGGAACGGCGTTCACCATACTGAACGCGACCGCGCGGGTCAGCGTAGATCCAGGAGGCAGTTCGCCATGGCAGCAACACCAGTCTGGAGTGTGGACCCCCGTACCGGGAAGCGGCGTGAACAGGTTGCGGTGGAGGCCACACCCCGGGAAGTGGACGAAGCCGTGCGCGCGGCCCACGCCGCCCGCGGGGCCCTCGCCGACGCCACCGCCCGCGCCGCCTTCCTGCGCGCCGCCGCCGGCCTCCTCGACGAGGCCGCCGCCCACGTCGTCGAGGCCGCCGACGCCGAGACCGCGCTCGGCCCCGGCCGGCTCACCGGCGAGCTGGCCCGCACCACCGGCCAGCTGCGCGCCTTCGCCGACGCCGTGGAGGAGGGCTCCTACCTCGACGTCCGCATCGACCGCGCCGATCCCACGACCGCCCCGCCCCGCCCCGAACTGCGCCGCTACAAGGTGCCGCTGGGCGTGGTCGCGGTCTACGCCGCCTCCAACTTCCCACTGGCCTTCTCCGTCCCCGGCGGGGACACCGCCAGCGCGCTGGCCGCCGGCTGCCCAGTGGTGGTCAAGGTCCACCCCGACCACCCCGCCACCTCCGAGCTGTGCGCCTCGCTGCTGCGCCGGGCGGCCGTCGCCGCCGGGCTGCCGGCCGAAGTGGTCGCCGTGGTCCACGGGTTCGACGCGGGCCTGGAGCTGATCCGGCACCCGCTGGTCACCGCCGCCGGGTTCACCGGCTCCATCCGGGGCGGGCGGGCCCTGTTCGACGCCGCGTCCGCGCGGCCCGTGCCGATCCCCTTCCACGGGGAACTGGGCTCCCTGAACCCCGTCGTGGTCACCCCGGCGGCCGCCGCCGAGCGCGCCGAGGAGATCGGCGCCGGGCTGGCGGGCTCGGTCACGCTCGGCGTCGGCCAGTTCTGCGTCAAGCCCGGCCTGGTCCTCGTACCCGAAGGAGCGGACGGCGACCGGGTCGCCGGCGCGCTCACCAAGGCGCTCGGGGAGACCGAGCCCGGGGTGCTGCTCGACCACCGGATGCGGGAGAACTTCGTCGCCGGGGTCCGCGAGCGCGCCGCGCTGCCCGGGGTCGACGCGCCCGTCACCCCCGGCTCCGGCGGCGATCACACCGTCGGCGCCGGCTACTTGAGCGTGCCGGCGCGGACCCTGCTGGAGGGCGGGCCCTACGAGGTCCTCCTGGAGGAGTGCTTCGGCCCCGTCACCGTGCTCGCCCGGTACGCCGGCCAGGACGAGGCGGCCGCCCTCCTCGGCCTGCTCCCCGGCAACCTCACCGCGACCCTCCAGCTGTCGTCGGCCGAGGCCGGCGGCGGCCCGGGTCCCGCGGCGGAGCTGATCTCCCAGGCCACGACGCTGGCCGGCCGGGTCGTGGTCAACGGCTGGCCGACCGGGGTCGCGGTGGCCCCGGCCCAGCACCACGGCGGCCCCTACCCGGCGGCGACCTCCCACTCCACCTCGGTCGGCGGCACGGCGATCGAGCGCTGGCTGCGGCCGGTGGCCTACCAGTCGGTCCCGGACGCCCTGCTCCCGCCGGAGCTGCGGGAGGCCAACCCGCTGGGGCTGCCGCGCCGGGTGACGGGCGAGCTGCCCGCCTAGCCTGGCCACGGGCGAGCGAGGGGTCAGGGGCGGCCGCGGCCGCGGCCGCCCCTGACCCCTCGGCCGCCGCGCGGGCGGTCGGGCGCGGACCTAGGCTGGGGGGTGCTTGCCGTCGCCTGGTCCTCGTACGACAGGAGGCCGTGCCGTGAGGCCGAACCGCGTTCGGCTGCGCCGGGCCTGCGTGGCCGTCGCAGCCGCGAGTGTCCTCGTCTCCCCGGCCGTCGCCGGTTCCGCGTACGGGGCGAGCGCCCCGGCGCGCTCCGCTCCCGCCGCACCCTCCCCGTCCCCCACACCGAGCCCCGTCCCTTCCCCGGACGGTGCTGCGGGCTTCCCGCAGCTCACGCCGGCCGTAGCGGCGCAACTGGACGCGGCCGTGCGCCGGACCATGGACGAGACGCGGGTGCCGGGCGTGATCGTGGGGCTGTGGACCCCGGGCAAGGGAAGCTACGTGAAGGCCTTCGGCGTGGCGGACAAGGCGACCGGCGCGCCCATGAAACCCGGTATGAACATGCGCATCGGCAGCGAGACCAAGACGTTCACGGTCACCGCCCTCCTCGAACTGGTCGACCGGGGCAAGGTCGGCCTGGACGACCCGATCGGCAAGTACATCGCCGGCGTGCCGAACGGGGACCGCATCACCCTGCGCGAGTTGGCCGGCATGCGCAGCGGTCTCTTCAACTACAGCGAGGACGAGGACTTCGACAAGGTGCTCGAGTCGGGCTCCGGACGCCCCTTCACGCCGCAGCAGTTGCTCGACTACTCCTTCAAGCACCCCGTGCAGTTCGCGCCGGGCGAGAAGTTCGAGTACTCCAACACCAACCTGATCCTGATCGGCCTGCTGATCGAGAAGGTCACGGGCCGGCCCCTCCACGAGGTCATCCGCAAGGACGTCCTGGAGCCGGCCGGGCTGCACCACACGGTCTTCCCGACCGGGGCCGAGTTCCCCGAACCCCACGCGCAGGGCTACACCGACGATTCGGCCTCGGGCAAGATCGTGGACTCGACCGACTGGAACCCCTCCTGGGGCTGGGCCGCGGGAGCGATGATCTCCGACCTCCAGGACCTGCGCAGCTGGGCCCGCACCCTCGCCACCGGCACGCTGCTGACGCCCGCGACCCAGGCCGAGCGCCTGAAGACCACCTCGGTCGGCATTCCCGGCGCCGGGTACGGGCTGGGGATCTTCGACGTCCAGGGCTGGATCGGCCACAACGGCTCGATCCCGGGGTACGAGAGCCTCACCGTCTACCTGCCCGAGGCACAGGCGACCCTGGTCGTCCTCCTCAACACCGACGTCCTGCACGACGGCAAGGAGCCCAGCGCGTTCTTCGGCGAAGCGGTCACCCAGGTCGTGACCCCCGACCACGTGTACCCGGGCCACAAGGCGTTGGCCCCGAAGCCCAGCTGACACTTCGCCCCACCCCGCCCCCGAACCCGCCCGCTCCTCGGGACGCTCTTCCAAGAGCCGGCCGGCCGCGTCCCGTTCCCCGTGGAGCCCGTCCGGCTCGCCCGTCTGGGTCGCCCTGTCCGTCACGCGTCCCGGCGCCGCAGGTACCGCCAGCCGCCCGGGCCCGCCGCCACAGCCCAACCGGCCAGT
>NZ_JAGGOW010000016.1 GCF_018614135.1 Streptomyces sp. ISL-66 | reverse complement strand
GAAAACGCGAGGCCCCTCAGATAATCAGCTCCATCGTGGCCGGCGCCTGGATGATCGCTCCATTCGCATCCGACCCACCGAAGAAGACCGAGGTCGATGCGAAGCCGAAGGTGCCCGCTGTGGCACCGGTCACCCCGTCGGCATCGCCGAGCCCCAGCCCCTCCGGTCCGCCGAACTTCGTCGGCCAGAACCTCAAGAGCGCCCAGGCCACTGCCCTGGCAGCCGGGTTCGACTCCATCTCGCATGACGCCGGGCCTGGTGACTCCGGGCAGTTGGCGGACGGCAACTGGAAGGTGTGCTTCCAGAGCTTGACGGAGAAGTCTCCGGGTAAGCCCACCATCGACTTCGCCGTGACACGGAACGAGTGGCCGTGTCCCGCGAAGGACGGCGACCCGATCCCGTATCCGAAGATGCCCAAGGTGGTCGGCCAGGACTACGCCAAGGCACAGGAGACGCTGAAGCCGCTGGCGCTCCAGAAGATCGAGCCGCAGAGCGCGTACACCGATGTCACCCTCCCCGGGAACCCGGACGCCTGGGCCGTCTGCTTCCAGGACCCGGAAGAGGGCAAGGACATCCAGTACCCCACCACCACGACGGCGCACCTGTCCTTGACCGCTCCGGGGACGTCCTGCCCTGCCGATAAGCAGACCAAGCTGCATCCAGATCCGACCCCGCCTCCGCCGGCCAGTAACGACGACGATAACGACTCCAGCAGCGGCAGTTCCTCGACGGGTGGTTCGTCCTCCGGCGGCTCCTCCAGCTCCGGCGGGAGCGGCAGCGGCGCAGGCACCGTCACGCCCGGCGCCTACTGCTCGACCCCCGGCTCTACGGGCGTCAACAAGAAGGGCGTCACCTACACGTGCAAGGGCCCCGGTCAGGAACGCTGGCGCCAGTAGGCGGCCACTCTCCGACACAGCAAGGAAGGAATCCCTCCGGATCTCGGGGTCAGCCCGGGTAGTTGGTGCGCCAGGGCTCGTAGTACGGGTTGTCCTCGCACTGGTTCATGATTTCGGTCTTCTTCAGCTTGTCCACCGGGCAGACGGCCACGATGAACGAGCGGGCGATGCCGCCCGGGAAGGCCACCTCCACCTGGGACGCGTACTTGTGGGTGTCGCCGATGGTGTGGTTGACGTCCACCCCGCCCGGGGCGTCGATGTAGTAGTTCCAGCCGCTCTTCCAGGACTTGTACAGGTCGTGGTCGTAGCTCGTGGAGACGTACGGGGAGGCCTGGTTGACCAGGACGTAGCTCTCGATGTCGTACTGGCCGTTCACCGTGTCCTTGGGGAGGAAGCCCTCCTCGAAGACCACCGACGGCGGGCGGCCGTCCGAACGGTAGAGCTGCTTGCAGTTGATCCGCCAGGACGGGGACGGGGTGATGCGCTCGATCTCGACGCGCTCGTCGGCGGCGGCGAAGAGGTGGTTCTGCACCCGGGGACACGAGTTCGCGGGCGCCGCCGCCCGGGCGGAGGAAGCGGAGGCGGAGGCCGGTGGCAGCAGAGCGGCGGCGAGGGCGGTCGCGAGGACGACGACGCGTCGGCGCAGGGCGGAAGTGATCATTGCCCCACCCTCGCGTCCCCGCGCCGCCCTCCGGGGGATCCTCACCCGAAGGTGAGCGTGTCGCTCCGGCGGCCTCTACTACCTTGGCTGCGCGAGGAGTTGGAGCCGGAACGATCCTTCGCCGAGGCCGGCCGGATCCGTGCCCCGGCCCGAGCGGGTCCCGGGTGCGGCCCGAGTGCGTCCCGGGTGCGGCCCGGGTGGGGCCCGCGTGGGTCCCGGGTGCGGCCCGAGTGCGTCCCGGGTGCGGCCCGGGTGGGGCCGGGGTGGGGCCCGCGTACGGCCTGCGGGTCCCGCGTACGGGCCCGCCTGGGCCCCACGTGCGGCCCGCGTGGGGCCCGCGTAGGGCCTGCGGGTCCCACGTATGGGCCCGTCTGGGCCCCACGTGCGGCCCGCGTGGGGCCCGCGTACGGCCTGCGGGTCCCACGTACGGGCCCGCCTGGGCCCCACGTGCGGCCCGTGTACGGCGCGCGTACGGCCCCCTCCGCCCGGTCGGAAAATCGCTCGTCGTGGCGAAAGGGCCCCACACCGGCACATGTGCGCCTATGCTGCGGCGGTTCCACGCCACGTGATCTGGGGGTCCATTCATGTTCAACCGTCGGGGCGCTGCCATAGCGGCCGCCGTGGGGGCCGCTGTGCTGCTCGTCGCCGGATGCGCGGGGGATCCGGCGGCCGCGTCGAAGGGCAAGGGTTCCGACAAGCCGGGCGCCGCGCCCACGCCGACCGCTACCGCGGCCAGCGGGGCCTCGATGCCCGCGCTCATCGGCAAGAAGTTCACCGAGGCCGAGGGCCTCGTCAAGCAGGTGACCACCAAGCCGGTCGAGGCGCGCAGCGCCTACGGGGACGTCCCGCTCGCCGTCGGCCACACCCAGTGGGCGGTCTGCTTCCAGACTCCGGCGGCGGCGACCCCCGTGGCGCCCGACACCGCCGTCGAGCTCTCGCTCACGGCGCCGGGGACGCCGTGCCCGGCGCAGGCCGGCGCCGCCCTGCGTCCCGGCAAGACGCCGGGCCCGGCGAAGACCCCGATCCCTTCCAAGGCCCCCACTTCGGGGCCCTCCTCCGTCCCGGTCAGCCCGAAGCCGAAGTCCAGCCCGACTCCGGCCCCCGGGCCCAAGGACGTCACGTACAAGAACTGCGCCGAGGCCAAGGCCGCGGGCGCCGCCCCCATCCACCGCGGTCAGCCCGGCTACGGCAAGCACCTAGACCGCGACAACGACGGCATCGCCTGCGACAAGTAGCCAGCCGATCTGCGGATCAGGCCGGGAGCGGCCCCGGAACCGGCCCGAGCTCGGCGGCGGTATTCGGCCGGATGCCGCCGCGGCCCCTCGCCCGGAGCCGGGCCCGCCTGGAGAATCCACCCGTCAGCACAGTTCTTCGGGGCGGAGTCATGACAGCAACGCAATCAGCAGGACCGGGCAAGAGCACGAGCACGAGCACGACCACCAACGCCGCCGGTACGCAGGTCCCCCGGCTCGCGGGCGTCCCGCTGCTCGGCTCCCTCCTCGACCTGCGGTCCGACTCGCTCGGTACGTACCTGCGGGCGCGCGGCGAACACGGCGACGTCGTCCGGATCACGGCCGGCCCGCCGGGGCTGCGCGCCGAGCTGTACTGCGTGTTCTCGGCGGAGGGGGTCCAGCAGGTACTGGCCTCGCAGGCGGCCAACTTCCGCAAGGACAACGCCGTGTACCAGGAGGTCCGCGACGCCTTCGGCAACGGCCTGCTGACCAGCCAGGACGAGGACTACCTGCGCCAGCGGCGGCTGGTCCAACCGCTGTTCACCAAGCGCCGGGTGGACGGGTACGCGGACGCCGTCGCCGAGGAGACCGCCTCGACCCTCGCCGGCTGGGAGCAGGCCCCGGACGGCATCGTCGACGTCTCGGACGCGATGATGGAGCTGGCCCTGCGCGCGGTCGCCCGGATCCTCTTCGGCACCGACGTGGACACCACCGTCGACGTCGTGGACCGTTGCTTTCCGGTCATTACCGAGTACGTGCTGCGCCGCGGCTACTCCCCCGTGAACTTCCCCCGCAACTGGCCCACCCCGGGCAACCGACGGGCGGCGGCCGCCCTGGACGAGCTGTACGGGGTCTGCGACGAGATCATCGCCCGTCGGCGCCGCGACCCGGGCACGACCGGCGCCATGAACGAAGCCACCGCCGGAGCCGACACCACCGCCACCACCGCCGGGACCTCGGCCGCCCCGGGCGAGGACCTGCTGTCGCTGCTCGCGGCCGCCACCAGCGCGGACGACGCGGAGTTCGACGCCACCGAACTGCGCGAGCAAGTACTGATCTTCCTCCTCGCCGGGCACGAGACCACCGCGACCTCGCTCTCCTTCTCCCTCCACCTCCTGGCCCGCCATCCCGAGCTCCAGGACCGGGCCCGCGAAGAGATCGCCGCCGTCCTGGGCGGGCGTACACCAGGGGCCGCCGATCTCGACCGCCTCCCGTACCTCACCCAGGTGCTCAAGGAGGCCATGCGGCTCTACCCGGCCGCCCCCGTCATGGGTCGCCGCTCCGTCCACGCGACCGAGATCGACGGCCACACCGTCCCGGCGGGCGCCGACGTGATCCTCGCGCCGTGGGTGACCCACCGCCACCCCGGCTACTGGCCGGACCCGGAGCGCTTCGACCCCGACCGGTTCACCCCGGAGGCGGAGGCGGCCCGTCCGCGCTACGCCTGGTTCCCCTTCGGCGGCGGCCCGCGCGCCTGCATCGGACAGCACTTCTCGATGTTGGAGTCGGTGATCGCCCTGGCGATGATCCTTCGGGAGTACGAGTTCGAGGCCGTGGACACCGAGATAGCGGTCAGCGCCGGGATCACCCTGAACACCACGGGTCCGGCGCGCTGCCGGGTCCGGCGCGTCGGCGCGTAGGGAGCGGCCCGGCGCGGCCGGCGCGCCCCGGCGGAAGAGGAGATTCCGGGGCGCCCGTCCGGACCCGCCGGAGTCCTAGACGATCGGCGTGTGGTTGCCCTGGAGGCGTTCGAGGTCCGAGGGCCGCACCTGGATGACGATCAGTGCGATCAGGGCAGCGACCAGGGCGAAGGCCGCCGCCACCACGAAGGCCGTGCTCACGCCCGAGGAGAGGATCTGGTCGGCCCAGGGCTTGGGCAGCTGCTTCGTACGCGCGAATTCGGCCTTCTGCTCGGGGGTGGCCGTGCGCAGGAAGGATCCCGCCTGGTCCTTGGCCTCGTTGCGGCTGACCGTGCCGAAGACCGTGACCAGGATGGAGAGGCCCAGCGAACCGCCCACCTGCTGCATCGCGTTGAGCAGTCCGGACGCCGCGCCCGACTCCCGGTCGGGGACGTTGGAGACCGCCATCAGCGTGAGCGAGACGAACTGCATGCCCATGCCCAGGCTGAACAGCAGCATCGGTCCCAGGATGCTGCCGAGGTAGGTGGAGTGGACGTCGGTCTGCGTCAGCCAGGCCAGGCCGGCCGCCGAGCACAGCGCACCGGCCACCATGAACGGTTTCGGCCCGAACTTGGGCAGCAGCTGCGAGGCGATGCCGGCGCCGACCGCGATCACCGCGCTGACCGGCAGGAAGGCCAGGCCGGCCCGGAGCGGGCTGAAGCCGAGGACGTTCTGCACGAAGAGCGTCAGGAAGAAGAACATGCCGAACATCGCGCACGCCAGGAACAGCATGATCCCGTAGGTGCCGGCCCGGTTGCGGTCGGCGAACATGTGCAGCGGGGTGATCGGCTGCGGCGAGCGCCGCTCGTTCAGGATGAACAGGAACAGCAGGACCACGGCCGCGCCGAAGGAGCCCAGCGTGATCCCGTCGCGCCACCCCTCCTGGGAGGCGCGGATGAATCCGTAGACGAGCGCGACCATGCCGAGCGTGGAGAGCAGCGCCCCGGCGAAGTCGAAGTGTCCCGGGTGCCGGGTGGATTCGCGGATGGCCCTGGGCGCGGCGAAGGCGATGAGCAGGGCGATCGGGACGTTGACGTAGAGGACCCAGCGCCAGTCGAGCCACTCCACGAGCACCCCGCCGGCGAGCAGGCCGATGGCGCCGCCGCCCGCCGAGACGGCGGCGAACACGCCGAACGCCCGGTTGCGTTCGGGGCCTTCGCGGAAGGTGGTGGTGATGAGTGCGAGCGCGGTCGGCGAGGCGATGGCGCCGCCGACGCCCTGGAGGGCGCGGGCCGCCATCAACTGGCCGGCGTTCTGGGCGAGTCCGCCCAGCAGCGAGGCCAGGCCGAAGAGCAGGATGCCGAAGATGAAGACGCGCCGCCGGCCGAGGATGTCGCCGGTGCGGCCGCCGAGGAGCAGCAGGCCTCCGAAGGTGAGGGTGTAGGCGTTGACGACCCAGGACAGGCTCTCGGTCGAGAAGTCGAGAGCGGTTTGGATGTGCGGTAGCGCGATGTTCACGATGGTGATGTCGAGAACGACCATGAGCTGGCAGGAGGCGATCACGAGCAGGGCGAGCCCGTGACCACCGCCGTCGCCTTGGACCTCGCCGTCGGTCCCGGGGCTGGTGCTGGTGCTGCTCGGCAGAGCGTTCTCGTTCGGGTCCACCTTTTCGACGCTAAGCCCGTGCCCCGGGGGTCACCACTCGAACGGCCTAGGCCATATGGCATGTGCCATGTGGTATTTCACATGGCAGACTGGCGCGATGGATCGCATGGATGACTTCCTCAGGCTCTCCGCGAGCACCGCCCGGTTCACTTACGGCGCCCCGCGCGCCTTCGCCTTCGGCGACGAAGGCCGGCTCCTCTGGTTCCTCCGCTCCACCGGCCCCACCGACCCCCTCGACAGCCTCTGGGTCCTGGACACCGCCACCGGCACCGAGACCCGCGTCGCCGACCCCCGCGAGCTGGCCCCCGAGCCCGGGCCCCTGCCCGTGGCCGAGCGCCGGCTGCGCGAGCGGACCCGGCTCGTCGCCGCCGGGATCGGCTCGTACGCGCTCTCCGGCGACGGCCTGCGCGCCGTGTTCGCGCTCTACGGGCGGCTGTACGAGGTCGCCGGCGGGGTCTCTCGCGAAGCCGCCGGGGGCCGGTCCACGCAGTCCGCGCAGTCCGCGCAGTTCGCAGAGCCCGCACACTCCGCGCCGCCCGCGCAGCCGAAGGAAGTCCCCACCGCCGGGCCCGTCTTCGATCCCCGCCCGAACGCGGACGCCTCGCGCATCGCGTACGTCACCGACGACGCCCTGTACACCGTCCCCGGCGGCCGGATCAGCCCCGACGACGGAGCCCGCTGGGGCGTGAGCGAGTTCGCCGCCGCCGAGGAGCTCGGCCGTTCCCGGGGGCACTGGTGGTCCCCCGACGGGCAGAGCCTGGTCGCCGCCCGCGTCGGCGAATCCGCCCTCCAGCGACGCTGGTTCACCGACCCGGCGCACCCGGAGCTGCCCGCCGAGGACTTCGCGTACCCCGAGGCGGGCGGCCCCAACGCGGACGTGCAGCTCTGGGTGATCGGCCCGGGCGGCGACGGCGCCGGGGAAGGAACCCGGGCCGTACGGCTCGACTGGGACTCGGAGACCTACCCGTACGTCTCCGACGTCGACTGGCACGCCGGTGACGCGGGCGCCTCCGAGATCCTGCTCACCGTGCAGGACCGGCTCCAGCGCAACGTCGTGCTGCTCCGCGCCGACCCCGCCACCGGCCGCACCCGCGAACTGTCCCGCACCACGCACCCCCAGTGGGTGGACCCGCTGCTCCCCGGCACCCCGGCGCGCCTTCCCGACGGGCGGATGCTCACCTGTGCGGACACCCCCGGCGGGGCCGCCCGCGCCCTCGCGCTGGACGGCGTACTCCTCACCGGGGACGAGCTCCAGGTCCGCCGCGTGGCCGGCACCCACGGGGACCAGCTGCTGATCGAGGCCGGCCGCCGCGACCCCTCCGAGCAGCAGGTGTTCCTCCTGGACCCGGACACGGGCGGGCTGAGCCCGCTCGCGGACGGGCCCGGCGTGCACTCCGTCCAGGCCTCCGGCGGGTCGCTGCTGCTCACCTCCGCCGACGCCGACGGGATCCGGCGCGTCCTGCGGACCGCCGACGGGCGGGAGTTCACCCCCGGCGACCTGTCGCAGCCGCTGCCGTACCGGGTGGTCCCGGTGCTGGAGCGGGTCACCGAGCACGCGGTCCCCACCGCGCTCGTGCTGCCGCGCGGACACGTCCCCGGTACGCGGCTGCCCGTACTGCTCGACAGCTACGGCGGTCCCGGCATGCAGGACGTCAGCGCCGAGCCGCGCCGCTGGCAGCACCGCCAGTGGTGGGCCGACCAGGGCTTCGCCGTGATCACCATCGACAACCGCGGCACCGCGTACGTCTCGCCGCGGTACACGCACGCCATGTACCGAGGTTTCTCCGACGTCACCCTCGAGGACCAGGTCGCCGCCCTGCAGGCGCTCGGCGAGCGGCACGCCGACCTCGATCTGACCCGGGTCGGCATCCGCGGCTGGTCCTACGGCGGCTACCTCTCCGCGCTCGCCGTGCTGCGCCGCCCGGACGTCTTCCACGCGGCCGCGGCCGGGGCCGCGCCGACGGACTTCCGCCACTACGACACGGCGTACACCGAGCGGTACCTGGGCCTGCCCGGGGAATGCCCCGAGGTGTACGAACGCGACTGCCTGCTCCCCGACGCGGCGGGGCTGAGCCGGCCGTTGATGCTGGTCACGGGGCTGGCCGACGACAACGTCCATCCGTCGCACACCCTGCGGCTGTCGCAGGCGCTCTACGAGGCGGGACGGCCGCACCAACTGCTCGCGCTGCCGGGGGTCACGCACATGACCCCCGGCGGGGTGCGGGAGAAGGTCATGGCGCTGGAGCTGGAGTTCTTCCGCAGGGAGCTGGGCGCGGCCTGACGCCCGGCCGTCCGTCCGCGCGGCCCCGGAGCGCCGCGGACGGACGGCCGGACGCGGACGGACGGCCGGACGCGGACGCCGACGGAACGCGGAAGGGCCCCGGAGCCGTTGTTCACCGGCTCCGGGGCCCTCCCTTTCCCCCGGGGGTTCCCCGTCAGGCCCCCGGGATCCCGCGCCTACACCAGATGGCAGGCCACCTCGCGAGAGGCGACCGTCCGCAGCAGCGGACGCTCGGTGCGGCAGATGTCCTGCGCCAGGGCGCACCTGGGGTGGAAGGTGCAGCCCGGCGGCGGGGCGGCCGGGCTCGGCGGGTCGCCGAGCAGCACGATCCGCTCGCGCCGCCGCTCCGCCGCCGGGTCGGGCAGCGGTACGGCGGACAACAGCGCCCGGGTGTACGGGTGCTGGGGGCTCGCGTAGATCGACTTCTTGTCGCCGATCTCCACGATCCGGCCGAGGTACATCACGGCGACCCGGTCGCTGACCCGTTTGACGACCGAGAGGTCGTGCGCGATGAACACGTAGGACAGGCCCAGTTCGGCGCGCAGCCGCTCCATCAGGTTGACGATCTGCGCCTGGACGGAGACGTCGAGCGCGGACACCGGCTCGTCGGCGATGATCAGCCGGGGGCTGGTGGCGAGCGAGCGGGCGATGCCCACGCGCTGCGCCTGGCCGCCGGAGAACTCGTGCGGATAGCGGTCGATGTGCTCGGGGATCAGCCCGACGAGCTCCATCAGCTCGGCGGCCCGGCGGCGGGCGTCCGCCACGCTCGAACCCTGCACCAGCAGCGGGTCGGAGATGATCCGGGCCACCGTCTGGCGGGGATTGAGGGAGGAGTGCGGGTCCTGGAAGACCATCTGGATGTGCCGGCGCAGGGGCCGCAGGGCGGACTGGGAGAGCCGGCTGATGTCCTTGCCGTCGAATGCGACGCTGCCGGAAGTGGGCTCCAGCAGCCGCACCAGCATCCGGCCGGTGGTGGACTTCCCGCAGCCCGACTCCCCTACGAGACCCAGCGTCTGACCGGCCGCCAGATCGAAGGAGACCCCGTCGACCGCCCGCACGGGCGCCCCCCGGCGCCCGGTCGCGGTCCGCTTGCCGGGGAAGGCCATGGTGAGGTCGCGTACGCGCAGCAGTGCGCGGCCCGTGGTCGTGGCGGTCATCGGGCCACCTCCGCGCCGGTCCCGGCGTAGTGGCAGGCGACCGTGCGCGGCGGCCCGTCCCCGTAGGCGGCGAGCTGCGGCCGTACGTCCTCGCAGCCCTCGCCCGAGCTCGGGCAGCGCGGGGCGAAGGCGCAGCCGGGGGCCGGTTCGAGCAGGGACGGCGGGGAGCCGGGGATGGCCCGCAGGGGCTCGTCGTCGGCGTCGTCGAGCCGGGGCAGGGAGTCGAGCAGGCCCCGGGTGTAGGGGTGCGCCGGATCGGCGAACAGCTCGTCCACCGGGGCCTGTTCGGCGGCCCGGCCGCCGTACATGACCAGGACCTCGTGGGCGACCCGGGCCACCACGCCCAGGTCGTGGGTGATCATGACCACGCCGAGGCCGCGTTCCTGCTGGAGCCCCGCGATCAGTTCCAGGATCTGCGCCTGCACGGTGACGTCCAGGGCGGTGGTGGGCTCGTCGGCGATGAGCAGTTCGGGTTCGCAGCACAGGGCCATCGCGATCATGGCCCGCTGGCGCATGCCGCCGGAGAACTGGTGCGGGTACTCCCCCGCCCGCCGGGCGGGCTCCGGGATGCCGACCTCGCCGAGCATGTCGACGGCGCGCCGCTTGGCGGCGGCCCGGCCCGCTTTGAAGTGGACCCGGAAGTGCTCGGCGATCTGCTCGCCGACGGTGTAGTAGGGGTGCAGGCTGGAGAGCGGGTCCTGGAAGATCATGGCCATCTTGCGCCCGCGCAGCGTGGTGAGCTCCTTCTCGGACTTGGTGGTCAGTTCCTGGCCGTCGAGGGCGATGGAGCCGCCGATCTCGGCGCCCCGGTGCAGCCCCATGACGGCCAGCGAGGTGACGGACTTCCCCGAGCCGGACTCGCCGACGATGCCGAGGGTGCGGCCGGCCTCGACGGTGAAGCCGAGGGAGTCGACCGCGCGTACGGAGCCTCGCGGGGTGGTGAAGGTGACGCTCAGGTCGCGCACGTGGAGCAGGGGGGCTCGGGCGGGAGCAGCCATCAGTACCTCACCCTCGGGTCGATGACGGCGTACAGGAGGTCGACGGCGAGGTTCGCGACGACGATGAAGAAGGCGGCCAGCAGGGTGACCCCGAGCACGACGGGCTGGTCGGAGCTGACGAGCGCCCCGTAGAACAGCCGCCCGATGCCCGGGAGTCCGAAGATGGACTCCGTGATGACGGCTCCGGCGAGCAGGCCGCCGAGGTCCATGCCGAAGATGGTGAGGATCGGGGTCATGCCGGAGCGCAGCCCGTGCTTGACGACGACGGTCCGCTCGGGCATGCCCTTGGCGCGGGCGGTGCGGATGTACGGCTCGGCCATCGCCTCGATCATCGAACCGCGGCTCTGGCGGGCGTACATGGCGGCGTAGAGCAGGGCGAGCGCGGTCCAGGGCAGAGCCAAGTTGCTCGCCCAGGCCAGCGGGTTGTCGGTGAACGCCTGGTAGGTGGGGTAGGGCAGGAGCCCGGCCACGCGGATGACCCCGTAGATGAGGATCACGGAGGTGAAGTAGACGGGCAGGGAGGCGGCGGCGACCGCGCCGACCATGAGGACCTTGTCGGTGGCGGTGTCCTTGCGCAGGGCGGCGGTGACTCCCGCGCCGAGCCCGAGGACGAGCCAGAGGGCGGCCGCGCCGACGGCGAGGGAGGCGGAGACCGGGAGGCGGTCCATCAGCAGGTCCCACACGGGCAGGGAGTTCTCGTAGCTGTAGCCCAGGCAGGGGAAGTCGCACTGGACGGCGTACTGGCCGGTGCCGAGGGTGCGGCCGGTGAAGATTCCGGTGAGGAAGTCGCCGAACTGGCGCCACAGCGGCCGGTCGAGGCCGAGGTACGCGCGGACGTCGGCCAGTCGCTCGGCGCTGCAGCTCTTCCCGCAGGCGGCCGCGGCCGGGTCGGAGGGGAGCACGTAGAAGATGAGGAAGGTGACGGCGGCGATGGCGAGCAGGACGCCCACGAGGGCGAGCAGCCGGCGCGCGAGGTAGAGGATCACGTCCGGCCGCCCCTCGGGTCGAGGATGTCGCGCAGGGCGTCGCCGAGCAGGGTGAAGGCGAGGACCGCGAGGAAGAGGAAGAGGCTCGGGATGACGAAGTACATGGGGTCGGTCTCGTAGAAGGCCACGGACTCGGCGATCATCTGGCCCCAGGAGGGGGTGGGCGGACGGACGCCGACGCCGAGGTAGCTGAGCGCGGCCTCGGTGCTGATCATCCCGGGGATGAGCAGGGTGGTGTAGGCGATGACGGGGCCCGAGACGCCCGGGAGGACGTCGCGGGTCAGGATCCGCCAGGAGCTCGCGCCGCCGACGCGGGCGGCGTCCACGTACTCGCGGTGTTTGAGGGAGAGGGCCTGGCCCCGGACGACGCGGGCGACGCCCGGCCAGCCGAAGAGACCGATGACGGCGGTCATCAGGACGATGCGGTTGACGTCCTTGGCCACCGACAGCATCGCGATCATGAAGATGAGGCTGGGGAAGGACATCGTGAGATCCATCAGGCGGGACAGGACGGCGTCGGTGCGGCCGCCGAAGTAGCCGGCGGCGATTCCGGCGGCGGTGCCCGCGATGACGACGATGGCGGTGGCGGCGAAGGCGATCAGGAGGGAGACCTGGGCGCCGTGGACGACCCGGGCGAACAGGTCGCGGCCGGTGACGGGTTCGACGCCGAGCCAGTGCTCGGGGCTGATCCCGCCGAAGGAGCCGAGCGGCTGGCCCCCGAGGTAGGGGTCGATGGCGGACTTGTCGAACTCGTCCGGGGACCAGCCGCCGAGGGCGCCCAGCCAGGGGGCGGTGGCGGCCATCAGGACGAAGAGGAGGACGACGCAGAGGCTGACGCGAACGGCGGGGCGGCGGCGGAGTTCCCGCCGGGCGAGCTGCCAGGGGCTGCTGCCCGGAGGGATCTCCTTGGCCGCCGCCGCGTCGGTCGCCTCCGTGGACTCGGCGGTGGCGGCGGCGGTGGCGGTCATCTTCAGCCCTGACCCTGGCCCTGGCTCTTGGCCGGGTCCTTGAGACCGATGGTCGCGTAGTCGAGCTGGCCGACCCAGGCGGGGTGGCCGAAGGCGCCCGCGATGTTGGTGCCGACGAGCAGCGGCTTGCGCTCCAGCAGGACGGGGACGGCCGGGGACTTCTTCATGATCTCGGCGTCGAGGTCGATCCAGGCCTGGTTGGCTTGCTTGGCGTCGGTCATGGCGTTGATCTCGTCGATCCGCTTCATCGTCGCGTCGTCGCGGAACTGCGCGTAGTTGCTGGCGTTGCCCTTGACCTTGATGGCGCGGCCGTCGAAGACGAAGGGGAGGAAGGTGGAGCCGGAGGGGTAGTCGGGGCACCAGCCGCTGAGTACGAGGTCGGGCGCGGTGGTGGTGTCGCCGATGACGTCGTAGTACGCACCCGGGTCGACGGTGTCGATGACCACCTCGATGCCCGCACGGGCCAGGCCCTGCTGCACGGCCTCCGCCTTGCCCTTGTCTCCGGTGGAGACGGCGAGGGAGACCTTCAGGGTCTCCTTGCCGGCGGACTTGAGGAGCTGCTTGGCCCTGGCCGGGTCACCGGCCGGCGCGATCTTCAGGGTGTCGGCCTGCTTGCCGCCGGAGAGGGCCGGGGGCAGGTAGGCCGTGGCGATCTCGTTGAGGGCGGGGCCGCCGCCCGCGGTGACCACGGCCTCCTTGTCGAGGGCGTACTGCACGGCCTCGCGGACCTTGGGGTCGTCGAAGGGGGCACGGGAGTTGTTCATCTGGAGCATCTCGGTACAGCCCTGCGACTCGGCCAGCAGCCGCGACTTGACCTCCGGCTTGGGCAGCACCTTCGGGGCGCTCTCGGGCCGCATGTCGGACCACTGGACGGTGGAGGCGTCGGCGCCCTCCCCCGCGATGATCCGGTCGTCGATCTGCCCGCCCTTGAGGCTCATGACGACGACGAACTTGTCCGGGTAGGCCTTGCGGACGGCGTCGGTCTTGGCGTCCCAGTGCTCGTTGCGGACCAGGACGAGCTTCTTGTCCCGGTCGTACGACTCGATCTTGTACGGCCCGGAGGAGAACGGGCGGGCGTCGTACTGGGTGCCCTTCTCCTGCGCTTCGGGGACGGGGGCGAAGGTGGGGAGGGTGGCGGTCGCGGAGAACTCGGCGACGGGCCGCTTCAGCTCGAAGACGATCGTGCGGTCGTCGGGGGTCTTGACCGAGTCGAGGTGCTTGCCCTGGAGGGGGCCCTTGTAGTCCTCGCCGCCGGCCAGGTACTGGGCCGCGTAGTCGGGGCCGCCGGTGAGGTCGGGGGCGAAGGAGCGCTCGACGTTGTACTTGATGTCCTGCGCCTTGATGGGCGAGCCGTCCTCGTACTTCACGCCCTCCTTGAGGGTGAAGGTCCAGGTCCGGCCTCCGTTGGAGGGGGTGCCGAGGTCGGTGGCGAGGTCGGGGACGAGCTCGCTGCCGGCCTTGCCGGGCTCGGCCTTGAAGGTGACGAGGGTCCGGTAGAGCAGGCGGGTGCCGAAGTCCATCGTCGGCATGACCCAGTTGCGGGCGGGGTCGAGGTGGGCGAAGTCCTGGTTGGACAGGACGGTGAGCGTGCCGCCCTTGACCGGGGCGCCGCCGAGGATCTTCCCGTCGTTGGCGGAGGCGGGGTTGGAGGCGCCCGCGCCCGCGGCGGAGCCCTTCTTGGGGTCGGAGCAGCCCGAGGCGCCGAGTGCGAGTGCGGCCACCAGGGCGGTGGCGAGGGCGAGTTGGGTGCGCTTGGTCATGGGGTCACTCCAGTGAAGGGCCGCGCTCTATGGTGTGACCGGTAACATAGTAATGTGAAATTGTACTGACAAGCCCTCGCAGCCTCCGTTACCCAGCCGTGTCCAAACCGGGCCGCACGGCGGGGTGTTGGGGCGCCGCCTATCGCTGCCACCGGAGTTCGCCACACAGCTCGCGGCACATCCGGACCCCAAGGTGCGTGCCGCGCGCGCGAAGACGGAGTCCGCCGGCTCCGGGCGGCAGGCCCTGTTCGCCGCCGATCCCGAGGCGGAGGCCGGACGCGCGCATGCGCGTACTGGCGCTGCGTGACCCGCAGTTGCCCGCCGGTCTGCTCGACCGGCTGGCGGCGGACGAGGACCACACCGTCCGGCGGGCCGTCGCCTCGGATCCCCGGTTGTCGCCCGGCACGCTCCTGCGCCTGCTCGCCGACGCCACGGCGTCCGTCGCGAAGGCCGCCGCCGCCTCGCCCGCGCTTCCGGTGGGGGCGATGCGCGCGGCGCTCCACCCGACCGCCCGCGACGGCCTCGCCGAGCGCGGGCACGTGGTGCTGACATGTGGGCTGCCGGGGTCGGGGAAGACCACCTACGCCCGCGCCCTGGAGCGGCGCGGCTACACCCGGCTGTCCATCGACGAGGGCGTCTGGGAGCGGATCGGGCGGGATCCGGCCGAGCTGGACCCGGAGGAGTACGACCGGTTGCGGGCCGACGTGGAGCGGGAGTTGTGGTGCGAGCTGGAGCGGCTGCTGGAGGCCGGGGAGCCCGTCGTGGTCGACAACAGCTTCTGGAGCCGGGCCGCCCGGGACCGGTACAAGGTCCTGATCGAGAGCCGCGGCTCCCGTTGGGAGCTCGTCCACTTCAAGGCGGACCCGGACACGCTGCGGCGCCGGCTCGCCGTGCGCGGCACCGGGATCCGGTGCGCGAACTGCGTCACCGTCTCCGACGGGCTCCTGGAGCGGTACAGCGCCGGTTTCGAGGAGCCGGTCGGCGAGGGCGAGCGGGTCGTCCTCCAGGAGTAGCGCGGGGGCTCCGCGCGGGGTGGGCCCCGGGCTCAGCCCGCCGAGCCCAGGGCGCCCGAGCCGAGCCCGCCCGGGGTGCGGCCCACCGGCTTGTCGCGGCCCTGGGCCCAGAGGGAGCGGACGTGGCCGAGGTGGCGGGTCATGCAGGCTTCGGCCGCCTCCGCGTCGCCCGTGAGCATCAGGTCGAGGAGCTCGAGGTGCTCCTCGGCGGAGGAGACGAGCTTGCCCGCCTCGTCCAGGCCGGTCAGGCCGTACAGGCGGGAGCGCTTGCGCAGGTCGCCGACGGTTTCGACCAGGCGGTCGTTGCCCGCGAGGCCGAGGAGGGTGAGGTGGAAGCGGCGGTCGGCCTCCAGGTACCCGATGAGGTTGTGTTCGCGGGCGCTGGTGACGATCTCCTCGGCGATGGGCCGCAGGGCCTCCAGCTGCTCGGGAGTCGCGATCTTGGTGATCCGGCCGATGGTCGGGACCTCGATCATCGTGCGCAGTTCGGTGTACTGGTCCAGGTCCCGCTCGCTGACCTCGGTGATCCGGAAGCCCTTGTTGCGGACCGGTTCCACGAGGCCTTCGCGGGCCAGGTCGAGCATGGCCTCGCGCACCGGGGTGGCCGAGACGCCGAGTTCGGCCGCGAGGCCGGGGGCGGAGTAGACGCTCCCGGGGCGCAGTTCACCCGCTATCAGGGCCGCTCGCAGGGCGTGGCCGACCTGGTCGCGGAGCCGTTCCTGGGCCTTGATGAGACTGTGCTGCTTCAGGTCACCCATTGCATTTCCTCCGAGGCCGCGCACAACACCACCGGCGTGCGGAGGAACAGCGTACAATGTCACGTTGCGCTGTTCTCCCCAACGGCCTCGAACAACGCGACCGCCACAGCCAGATCTTCCCAGGCCATGCCCACGCTCTTGAAGAGCTGTGGACAACTCGCCGCCCCCGCCCCGCCGCTCGCCGGCACCCGGCCGGCGACCAGATCCGCCAGGGTGCCGCTGATGTGGCCGGCGCCGATGGCTCCTTCCGCCTCCGGCACCAGCAGGTCCCCCGCCTCGCGCAGGGCCGCCGCACGCGACTCCACGTACACCGCCGCCCGGCGGACCAGGGCCGTGTCGACCTCGCGCGCGTCCGGCTCGTGCGAGCCGACCGCCACCACCGTCGCGCCCGGCGCGATCAGCCGCCCGTCGAAGAGCGGCTCGCGGGCCGTCGTACAGCAGATGACGACGTCGGCGTCGGCCACTTCCGCCGCCGCCCCCGGCCGGGCGGCGACCCCCAGTCCCCGCGCGTGCGCCGCGAGCTTCCGCGCGCCCGCCGGGTCCCGGGTCACGACGACCACCTCCGCCAACCGCCGCATCGCCAGCACCGCTTCGAGGTGCCCGTACGCCTGCGGCCCCGCTCCGAAGATCAGCAGCCGCAGCGGCCGGCCGGCCGGGACCAGGTGGCGCAGCGCGAGCGCCGAGACCGCCGGGGTCCGCAGGGCGGTGAGCTCGGCCCCGTCGAACACGGCCAGCGGGCGCAGGGTGGGCCCGTCCAGGAGGAAGTAGGAGCCGGTGATCCGGGGGAGCCCGCGCGCCGGGTTCCCCGGGGCCACTCCGGCGATCTTCACGCCCGCGTACGCCCCCGTCGCCGCGGGCATCAGCAGCAGCTCGCCGCCGCCCGGCACCGGCAGGGTGCCGCGCGGCGGGCAGGCCTCCGGGTCCAGCCCGGCGCGCAGCGCGCCGGCCAGCGCGTCCGCGGCCTCGGCCGGGGTCAGCAGCGCGGCCGTCTCGGCGGCCGAGAACTGGCGGATCACAGGAGGAACCCGGTGCCGAGCGCGTCGTAGGGGTCCACGCAGAAGGCGTGTTCGCCGGTGCGGTAGGCCGCCCCGGTGACCTCCGTGACCAGCCCGTCCGCGGTGGCCCCGGCGACGCGGCCGGTGAACACCGAGCCGATCACCGACTCGTGCAGCAGGTCGTCGCCCGGCCCCAGCCGCCCGTCCTGCGCCAGCAGCGCGAGCCGCGCCGAGGTGCCGGAGCCGCAGGGCGAACGGTCGACCTGCCCGTCGGCGAAGACGGTGACGTTGCGCTGGTGCGGCCCGAAGGGGGTGTCGGGCAGCTCCTCGTACAGGATCACCCCGTACACCCCGGAGAGCAGCGGCCCGCCCGGGTGCCAGGTCCCGGGGTGGGTGGCGAGCGCCGCCCGGATCTCCTGGCCGGCCCGTACGAGCGCGGGCAGCGCCGCCCGGGTCACGTCCAGTCCGAGGTCCCGCGCCGCGACGGAGGCGTAGCAGGCCCCGGCGTGCGCGATGTCCGCCTCGGCCATGCCGAGGGTCGTGGCGACGGGTACCTTGCGGGCGCTGGTGCGGGCCGGGACGTTGCGGAAGGTGACCCCGCTGGTGCGGCCCCCGGCGCGGTGGACGGTCGCGCCGACCCGCCCCGAGGGCACGTCGATCCGTACCTGTACGTCCCCGTCGTCCGGGGCGGCGACCCGGCCGGTGTCCACGGCCCAGGCGCCGAGCGCCATGGTGCCGTGGCCGCAGGCGGTGGAATAGCCGTCCTTGTGCCAGAACAGCACCCCGAAGTGGGCCCCGTCGTCGTCGGCCGGGACCACGAAGCCCCCGTACATCCCGGCGTGCCCGCGCGGCTCCTGTACGAGCATCCGCCGTACGTCGTCCAGGGCGCCCCGGCGGGGGGCCGCGGCGGATCCGCCCGGTCCGATGGCGGTGGCGCAGCGCTCGGCGACGGTGTCCCCGGGCGCGGGCGGCAGGCCTTCCGCGAGGGTGTCGACGATCCGGAAGGGCTCCCCGGCGGTGTGGTAGTCCGCGGTCCGCACGGTGGTGGTCACAACAGGAAACCTCCCGGGAAGGGGTCGGACGGGTCGAGGAAGTACTGGGCGGTGCCGGTGATCCAGGCCCGCCCGGTGACCGTGGGCACGACGGCGGGGAGGCCGCCGACCGTGGTCTCCCCGACGAGCCGGCCCGTGAACTGCGTCCCGATGAAGGACTCGTTGACGAAGTCGGTGTCCAGCGGCAGCAGCCCCCGGGCATGGAGTTGCGCCATGCGCGCGCTGGTTCCCGTACCGCACGGTGAGCGGTCGAACCAGCCGGGGTGGATGGCCATCGCGTGCCGGGAGCGGACGGCGTCGGAGCCGGGGGCGGCGAGGTAGACGTGCTTGACCCCGCCGATGGCCGGGTTGTCGGGGTGGACGGGCCGGTCCTCGGAGGCGTTGATCGCGTCCATGACGGCCAGGCCGGCGGCGAGCAGGTCGTCCCCGCGCGCCCGGTCGAAGGGCAGGCCGAGGGAGTCGAGCGCGACGAAGGCGTAGAAGTTGCCGCCGTAGGCGAGGTCATAGGTGACCGTGCCGTATCCGGGGACGTCGGCCTTGAGGTCGAGGCCGACGCTGAAGGACGGGACGTTGGTGAGGGTGACGGCGGTGGCCGCCCCGTCCTCGACGCGGACGTCCACGCTCACCAGTCCGGCCGGGGTGTCGAGCCGGACGGTGGTGACGGGCTCGACCACCGGGACCATGCCGGTTTCGACGAGGACGGTGGCGACACCGATGGTGCCGTGCCCGCACATGGGGAGCAGGCCGGACACCTCGATGAAGACGACGCCGTAGTCGGCGTCCGGGCGGGTCGGGGGCTGCAGGATCGCGCCGCTCATCGCGGAGTGGCCGCGCGGCTCGTACATGAGCAGGGTCCGGATGTGGTCCAGGTGCTCGATGAAGTGGAGCCGCTTGGCGGCCATGGTGGCGCCCGGGATCACCCCGACTCCTCCGGTGATCACCCGGGTGGGCATGCCCTCGGTGTGCGAGTCCACCGCGTGGTAGATGTGGCGCGTGCGCATCGCGTGGTCCTTCCCCCTCGGACGGTGTTAGTTGAGGCCCTCGGCGAGGGCCTTCTCGGTGGCGGCGCGGACGCCGGCCTCGATGTCGCCGGTCAGCGGGAAGCGGGGCGGGCGGGTGGCGCCGCCGGGCCGGCCGGCGAGGTCCATGGAGAGCTTGATGGCCTGCACGAACTCGATCTTGGAGTCCCAGCGCAGCAGCGGGTGCAGGGACTTGTAGAGCGGCAGGGCGGTGGCGAGGTCGCCTGAGACGGCGGCCCGGTAGAGGGTGGCGCAGGCCTGCGGGAGGGCGTTGGGGTAGCCGGCGATCCAGCCGACGGCTCCGGCTAGGGCCAGTTCGAGCAGTACGTCGTCCGCGCCGATCAACAGGTCGAGTCCCGGGGCGAGTTCGGCGATCTCGTAGGCGCGGCGGACGTCCCCGCTGAACTCCTTGACGGCGACGATGGATCCGTCGCCGTGGAGCCGGGCGAGGAGGGCCGGGACGAGGTCCACCTTGGTGTCGATGGGGTTGTTGTACGCGACGACGGGCAGCCCGGCGCGGGCGACCTCGGCGAAGTGGGCGCGTACGGCGCTCTCGTCGGCACGGAAGGCGTTGGGCGGCAGGAGCAGGACCGACCCTGCGCCGGCCTCGGCGGCCTGCTCGGCCCAGCGGCGGGACTCGGCGCTGCCGTAGGCGGCCACTCCGGGCATGACGCGGGCACCGTCGCCGGCCGCTTCGACGGCGGTACGGACGACGCGGGCGCGCTCCTCGTCGCTGAGGGTCTGGTACTCGCCGAGGGAGCCGTTGGGGACGACGCCGTCGCAGCCGTTCGCGATGAGCCAGGCCACGTGCTCGGCGTACGCGTCGTAGTCGACGCTCAGGTCTTCCCGCAGGGGTAGCGCGGTGGCGACCATGATGCCGTGCCAGGGGCGGGTGCGGGTGTCCGTACCGGCGGTGGACGCGGGGGTGTGCGCGTGGGTCATGAGTGAGCTCCCTAGAGTGATGTGTGACATTTTACTAGTGGGTGTGAGGCGGCCACAAGAGCCGCGCGCCGCTTGATCAGTGGTCTTCGCTTCCCGCCGGGAGTCCGGCGAGGTGACGCAGGGGGACCGGACAGGACAGCGGCCTGCGGTCGGGGGCGGGGTCCACGCCGGCGAGGGCGGCGACGGCCGGGCCGCACATCCGGCCCTGGCACCAGCCCATGCCGGCCCGGGTCAGGAGTTTGACCGTACGGGCGTCCCGGGCGCCCAGGTCCCGGGCGGCCTCCCGGATCCGGCCGGCCGGGACCTCCTCGCAGCGGCAGACGTCGGTGTCCTCGCGCAGCCAGCCGGTCCAGCCGGGGCCGGGCCGGTGGGCGGCGGCCATCGCGGCGGCGAAGGCCCGCAGGCGCGTACGGCTGCGGGTGAGGCGGGCGGGAACGGGACGCCCGGCGATGGAGAGGGCGGCGATCTCCCCCTCTACCAGGGCCAGTTGGGCGCCGCCAACGCCGCCGGTCTCCCCGGCGGACCAGATCCCGGGGACCGAGGTGCGCTGCCCGGCGTCGAGTTCGAGGGCAACGGTGGCATCGGGGCTCCGGCGGGTCGCGCAGCCGAGGCCGGTCGCCAACTCCAGCTGGGGGACCAGCCCGTGGCCCACGGCGACGGCGTCGCAGGGGATGCGGCGGGCGGTGCCGGGGAGCGGGCTCCAGTCGCGGTCGAGGCGGGCCACGGTGACAGCCTCGACCCGGTCGGTGCCGTGGGCTTCGGTGACGGCGTGCCGCGCGAGGAGGCGGATGCCGTGGCGGAGCAGGGCGCTGCCGTACACGGCGCCTTCGGCGAGCTTGGCGGGGTTGCGGAGCAGGGCGGGCGCGTGGCCGGCGTAGCCGGAGTAGGCGGAGGCCTCGACGACGGCGGGCACGCGGGCTCCGGCGGCGGCGAGCGAGCCGGCCACCGCGAGCAGCAGGGGCCCGCTGCCGGCGACGACCACCCGCTTGCCGGGGAGCACGAGCCCGCTCTTGAGCATGGCCTGGGCCCCGCCGGCTCCGACGACTCCGGGCAGGGTCCAGCCGGGGAAGGGCAGTTGGCGCTCGTAGGCGCCGGTGGCGAGCAGCACGGCGGAGGCGCGGACCCGCGCGGGGGCCTCGTCGGGCCCGACGACGGCATGCAGGATCCACGCGGGGCTGGTCCCCCGGCGGGCGGCCCGGGCGGGGCCCGCGGTCGCTTCGGGGGCGGGGTCGGGGTCGGGGCCCCGGGTGCCTTCGGCGGCACGGTCCGGGTCGCGGGGACCCTCCGGGTCGTGGGGGTCTTCGGCGACCACGGTCCAGACGTGGTGGAGGGGGAGGTACGTGATCCTCCCGGCCTCCACGTGGGCGCGCAGGGCGGCTTCGCGCGCGGCGAAGGCGGCCCACCCGTGGTGCAGGGCTTCGGGCCGCTCCGCGCCGAGGCCGGGCGCGGGGTGCCGGTAGTACTGCCCGCCGGGCCGCTCCCCCGCGTCGAGGAGGGCGACGCGCAACCCGAGATCCGCCGCGGTGACGGCGGCGGCCAGGCCGGCGGGGCCGGCGCCGACGAC